>JANXSU010000291.1 GCA_025356545.1 Comamonadaceae bacterium | reverse complement strand
CCTGTTGAATTTACCTGTATGCCACGTAGATATTGCGTGAGCAGCTCCATTTTTTATAGCAAATTTTATCCTGGAGACCTGGATGAGTCCCACTTTTGATGCGCTGGAGATCCGCGCCCCCCTTGAGCGGGAAGCCGCCTTGCTGGCCGCCCTGCCAGGTCAGATCGCGCAAGCCCAGGCCCAAGCTTCGGCCTTCATCGAGCTGCTTGCAGGCGTTAAAGCGAACGACATCCACAGCCGTGCCGCACTGGCCCAACTCCCCGTCACCCGCAAGCATGAACTGCTAGAGCGCCAACAAGCGCAGCGCAGCGCAGGCGGCAACGTGTTTGGCGGTTTCAGCGCTATTGGTTTCGGTGCGGCCATGCCCCGCGTTTTTGCCAGCCCCGGCACGATTTACGAGCCCGAGGGCACGCGGCGTGACTACTGGCGCATGGCACGCGCTATCTATGCGGCGGGCTTTCGCCCCGGTGAACTGATTCACAACTGCTTCAGTTATCACTTTGTCCCTGCGGGTTCCATGATGGAAACTGGGGCCCACGCCCTCGGCTGCACCGTGTTTCCAGGCGGCACTGGCCAGACCGAGCAACAGGTGCAAGCCATGGCCGAGCTGCAGCCGGCGGGCTACATCGGCACCCCCAGCTTCTTGAAAATCATTCTGGAAAAAGCCGCCGAGATGGGCGTGGCCCTGCCCAGCGTCAAAAAAGCCATGTTCGGCGGTGAGGCCTTCCCTCCCAGTTTGCGTGATTGGTACCTGGCACGCGGCATCGAGGGCTACCAGTGCTACGCCACCGCCGATCTGGGTTTGATCGCCTACGAAACCCCGGCCCGCGAAGGCTTGGTGCTGGACGAAGGCGTGATCGTCGAAATCGTACGCCCTGGCACCGGCGACCCCGTGCCCGATGGCGAGGTGGGTGAACTGGTGGTGACCACCCTCAACCCCGACTACCCGTTGATCCGCTTTGGCACTGGCGACCTGTCGGCTGTATTGCCAGGCGCTTGTCCTACAGGCCGAACGAACACCCGCATCAAAGGCTGGATGGGGCGCGCCGACCAGACCACCAAGGTACGCGGCATGTTCGTGCATCCGGGTCAGGTGGACACTATTGTCAAGCGCTTCCCCGAAGTCATCAAGGCCCGCTTGGTGGTATCAGGTGAGATGGCCAACGACAGTATGATCTTGAAGATCGAGACACTCAATGGTGCGCTGGACGGCCTGCAAGCCCGTATCAGCGAAGCGATTCGTGATGTGACAAAGCTGCGTGGCGACGTAGAATTTCAAATGGCAGGCAGCCTGCCCAATGACGGCAAAGTGATCGAAGACGCGCGCAGCTACAGATAAGAGCCCCCGCAGGGATTGTGGGGGGCCGTGCATGGCACGGGGTGGCCCTACGATGCGGCTGCGTACGTAGTTCCCGTGCTCAACGCCGCTGGGCGTAAACTTAAAATTCAATCCTTAATTTCCGGAGACGCTCTCATGAAACGCTTGTTGGTACTGGCCGCTGCTGCGGCAAGCTTGGTGGTGAATGCGCAAACGGCGTTCCCCGCCAAACCTATCACCATCGTGGTGCCTTTTGCGGCGGGTGGCCCTACTGATCGCGTGGCGCGTGACCTGGCCGAGGCCATGCGCAAGCCCTTGGGCGGCGCCATCATCGTGGTGGATAACGCGGTTGGTGCGGGTGGCTCGATTGGTGCCAACAAGGTTGCCAAAGCCGCGCCAGATGGTTACACCCTGCTGCTGCATCACATCGGCATGGCCACCATGCCGACCTTGGTGCGCAACATGCCTTTCAAAGTGGAGACGGACTTTGAGTACCTGGGCATGATTAACGATGTGCCCATGACGGTGATTGGCAAGCCCCAACTGGCGGCCACCAACTTTGCAGACCTGCGCAAGTGGATCAATGAGAACAAGAGCAAGGCCAACCTGGCCAATGCGGGCGTGGGCTCGGCCTCTCACCTGTGCGGGCTGCTCTTGCAGCAGGCCCTGGGGGTTGACATGACCACCGTGCCCTACAAAGGCACGGCACCCGCGCTGGCCGACCTGATTGGTGGACAAGTTGACTTGTTGTGCGACCAGACCACCAATACCTCCAGTCAGATTGAGGGCAAAAAGGTCAAGGCTTACGCCGTGACCACCGCCAAGCGCTTGAGTACGGCAGCCCTGAGGGATCTGCCAACGCTACAGGAGTCCGGCCTCAAGGGTGCTGAAGTGACCATCTGGCATGGCCTGTACGCCCCCAAAGGCACACCGGCGGACGTTTTGAGCAAGCTCAATGCGGCGCTCAAAGTTGCCTTGAAAGACCCTGACTTCAACAAGAAGCAGGAGGGTCTTGGCGCGGTGGTTGTGGTTGACAAGCGCGTTGAACCGGCTGAGCACAAGAAGTTTGTTCTCGCCGAGATTGCCAAGTGGAGCCCCATCATCAAGGCCGCTGGCGTTTACGCCGACTGATCTGCTGCTGCACAATCAAGGCCGCCTCGTCAAACCGGGCGGCTTTTTTTCGGTCTGAACTAAAACACACACACGGAGATTTCAATGCGCGACACTCACCTCACGACCCGCCAGATAAGCCGTCGCCAAGCCTTGCTGGCTGTAGCAGCTACCGCTTTAACCCTGGCCCTGCCGGTGGCGGCCCAAAGCACCTGGCCGAGCCGCCCCGTCAAAATCGTTGTGCCTTTTGCACCTGGCGGTACCACGGACATCCTGGCCCGTGCGATGGCCCCGGAGCTTTCCCGCGCCTTCGGCCAATCTTTCATCGTTGAAAACCGCGCTGGAGCCGGGGGCAATCTTGGGGCGGATGTGGTGGCCAAGTCGCCCGCCGACGGCTACACCCTGCTCATGGGTACGGTGGGCACGCACGGCATTAACAAGGCGCTGTATGACAAGATGCCCTTCGACCCGGTGAAAGACTTTGCCCCCATCACCCTGGTGGCCGGTGTGCCCAATGTGATGATCGTCAATGCCGAGAAGGCGCGCAGCATGGGCATCAACAATGTGCTCGACTTCATCCGCGTGGCCAAGGCCAACCCAGGCAAGCTGAACATGGCATCCAGCGGCAACGGCACCTCCATCCACCTGGCGGGTGAACTGTTCAAAAGCATGTCGGGCACCTTCATGCTGCACTTCCCCTACCGCGGCTCCAGTCCGGCCTTGCTGGACATGCTAGCGGGCACGATGGACGTGATGTTTGACAACCTGCCCTCCAGCATGCCGCACATCAAGTCCGGCAAGCTCAAGGCGCTGGCCGTGACCAGCGCGCAGCGCTCCGCCGCATTGCCCGACGTGCCCACGATTGAAGAAGCAGGCAAGCTCAAAGGCTATGAAGCCAGCAGCTGGTTTGGCCTGCTCGCACCCGCCGGTACGCCGCCCGACATCGTGAGCCGCATTCAACAGGAGGTAGCCAAGTCCTTGAACACTCCGGCGATGAAAGAAAAGTTGTTGGCCCAAGGCGCCATCCCCGGTGGAAACACACCGCAGGAATTTGCCAAGATGATCGACTCGGAAATTAAAAAGTGGGCGCAGGTGGTGAAGGCGTCTGGCGCGAAAGTGGATTGAGTCACCCCGATGGGCGTGATGGACAATTCGCCGCCGGGCCGCCCCAAGGCGAATTAGCCCCCTCGGGGGGCAGAGAGCTACACGCAGTGAGCGAACGTGGGGGCCACACTCACACGCCCCAGACGATGGATTCACCAGCCTTTTCACAGCGACGCAGCATGTCGATCATGGGCAGGGCGCGTTGACGCAGGCTGATGCCTTCAAACCGGGGTGGTGTTTCTCCCCGACTTAAAGCGGCCTCCTTGGCCGCTTTTTGCTGAGCCTCTTCCTGAACAATGGCAGCCTCTAGTGCGCTAATGGCGGCAGGCATGTCCTGGGGCAACACGATGCCCTTGTCGCCCCCAGGCACCCCCGTTTCCTTGCCGATGATGGCCAACACCCGCTGGCCATTGGGCTGCAGCATGATCAGATCGGCGGCGGCTTTGGATTTGAATTTGTAGAGCATGAGGCCAAGCGTTGAGTTGAACATCAGGTTAGCATGATGGCCATGCAAAAACCACACCCTTCTAACGCTGGTCCTTTGACCGGCCTCAAAGTCATAGAACTCGGCCAGCTGATCGCTGGCCCGTTTGCTGCTAAAACGCTGGC
>JANXSU010000286.1 GCA_025356545.1 Comamonadaceae bacterium | reverse complement strand
GTCGGTGAGGGCGGCGATCAGCCCGGCCTTCACTTTCGGATCGTCAAGCAGCAGCTTGCCGTCGTCATCGACCAGCTTGACGTCGTAGGCGTCCATGAAGGTGAGGAACGAGTAGAAGCTGTCAGTGCTATCGACGCCCATCGGTTGGCCGATGCCGAAGTCGCGCTTGCCGGATTTGGCGCGCAGGCCGGGCTGGGCCTTGTCGCACCAGAAGCTCCAGTAGTCCTTCCACGTCTTCGGGATATCGCTTTCCTTGAAGCCGGCCTGCTCAAGCATGTCCACCCAGTATTGGATGTGCATCGTCTGCTGTTTCATCGGATAGGCGTAATAGGCCTTCTTCTTAGTCTTCTCGTTGTACAAGAAGGTGGTCGACAGGGTGTTGGGCGCGAACTGGCCTTTGATGGGCTCGAGCACGCTCGTCATGTCTTCGAGCTTGCCTTCCGAGGCCCATTTGCCGGCGGTCTGGAAATCGTAGGTATCGGCGTAGGCCACATCCGGCGGCGTGCCCGAATCAAGGGCTGCGACCGTCTTGGGGATCATGTCCTGGATCGGGTACTGCGACAGCTCGATCTTGATGCCCTTGTTTTTTTCCTCGAACTTCTTGATGGCCACAAAGAGCGCATCGTCCTCAGCCTTGTAAAAGCCTTTGACCCACCAGACGGTGAGCTTTTCCTGCGCCGCTGCCTGGCCATGGGCCAGCAGCGCCGCAGTCATCAGCGCGGAAGTTACGAACAGCTTGCTATTCATCGGTAAAGTCTCCTAAGGTTGGTTATGGACGGGGATGAAACACGGGGAAAACAATAGATCAAGCAGCTTTCAAGCGCGAGCCGGGTTGATCAAGTCGTGGCAGTTTTTTACGCGAAACCAGCACCTGTTCAAGGTCGTCATGCGCACCATTGATCAGCACCAAAACGGCGCGCTCCGCCCGGGCCGGCTGGCCTGCGGCCACCGCATCCAACACGGCACGGTGCAGCGGCAATGAACTGCGCGGGCCATTTTTTTTGCGAGTGGAAATCTCAAAACTGGTTCGCAAAAGTGCGCCCAGCGCCTTGCTCATTTGCACCAGCATGCGGTTGTGTGAGGCGCGCAATAGACCCTGATGAAAGCGCAAATCGTGCGTCACATAGTCGCCGCCCTCAAACACTGCTTTCTCCATGCCCGCGTAAGCTGCTTCGATCTCGATCAGGTCTTCAGGCGTGCGGCGCGCGGCAGCGAGCTTGACGGCGGCGGGCTCCACCACCAAACGCAAGTCTTGCAAGTCACGAATGAAGTCGGTAGACAGTCCGGCCTTGGATTGCCAAGCGATCACATCAGGGTCAAACCAGTTCCACTGCTCAGACGGCATGACGCGCGTGCCCACCTTGGGGCCGGTGTGGATCAACCCCTTGGCCACCAGCGACTTGACGGCCTCGCGCACCACGGTACGGCTCACACCCAACTCGCTGCACAAGGCGGACTCGGGCGGCAAGGTGGCCCCCACCGCGTAGTGTCCGGCCACGATGGCCGCACCCAGAAAATCCAGCGTGTTGCCGTGAACGTTCTTGATCGCGTTAATGTTCACCCTGAGCCTCTTGTTTAAACAGAGTTAAACGGGAACCGGCGTCAACAGCGGCTTGCCCGCAAAGTGTGCGCCAAGGTTGCCAAAGGCCAGATCGGCCATAGCACGGCGCGTTTCCCAGGTGCCGCTCGCCATGTGCGGCGTGAGTACCACGTTGTCCATGCCACACAAAACCTCAGGCACGTTGGGCTCGTTCTCAAACACATCCAACGCCGCACCGGCGATGGTGCCGTTTTGCAAAGCTTCGATCACCGCTTGCTCGTCACACACGCTACCGCGCGCCACGTTGATCAGAAAGCCTTTGGGGCCCAACGCCTTAAGCACATTGGCGTTAATGAGCTTGCGTGTGCCCGAACCGCCGGGCGTGATGACCATCAAGAAATCCACCTCAGCCGCCAGCGCCTCAGCACTGGGGAAGTAACGGTAGCCACTGCCGGGCTTTTCGGTGCGAGTGGTGTAGGCAATCTGCATGCCAAAACCTTCGGCGCGAGTGGCAATAGCCTGGCCAATACGACCCAAACCGACGATACCCAAGCGTGCACCGCTGACTTTGCGACCCAGCTTGTAAGGACCTTGCGGCCACTGGCCCGCACGCAGGTACTGTTCAGCCTGCGGCACGCCGCGCGCGATGGAGAGCAACAGAACCATGCCCATATCGGCCACGTCGTCGGTCAAGACATCGGGCGTGTTGGTGACAGGGATGCCGCGCTCGTGGGCAGCCTTGACGTCAACGCCGTCGTAGCCAACGCCGAACACCGAGATCATTTCCAGTGCGGGCAATTGCGCGATCAACTCGCGGGTAACGATGGCCTCGCCACTGGCGGCAATGGCACGTATGCGGGGGGCGACCAGAGCGAAGGCTGCTGGGTCAGTTTGGTGCAGACGGTCATGCACGGTGTAGGTCTCGTTCAGTTGCGCCGTATAGGGCGGCCAGAACTTGGCGACTGACAGAATTTCAGGGTCAGACATTTCTCACTCCAAATCTTGTCAAAATTAGTTTTCAATGTTTATCATATGACCATTGAATTAGGTTTTGACATCGGGAAAACCCTAGTCGCAACCTCACTTAATCCCTCTATCTTCCCCTGAAAGATCCACTGTAACTAAGGCTCCCTTCATGACACAAACACCGCCCCCCAAGAAACCTCTACGCAGCCAGCAGTGGTTTGGTCGCCAAGACCGCGACGGCTTCGCCTACCGCAGCTGGGTCAAAGGCAAGGGCGTGCCGCATGACCAGTTTGATGGGCGTCCCGTCATCGGCATCTGCAATACCTTCAGCGAGCTCACCCCCTGCAACAGCCACTTCCGCACCCTGGCCGAGCAGGTGAAGATTGGCGTGTACGAGGCTGGTGGCTTCCCGCTCGAATTCCCCGTGATGAGCCTGGGTGAAACCCTGCTGCGACCCACGGCCATGCTGTACCGCAACCTGGCCAGCATGGACGTGGAAGAAAGCATTCGCGGCAACCCGATTGACGGCGTAGTGCTGCTGATGGGTTGCGACAAGACCACGCCCTCGCTTTTGATGGGCGCGTCGAGTGTGAACCTGCCCACCATCGGCGTCAGCGGTGGCCCCATGCTCAACGGCAAGTGGCGCGGTCAAGAGTTGGGCAGCGGCACCGGCGTGTGGAGCATGAGCGAGCAGGTGCGTGCAGGCACCTTGAAGTTAGCCGATTTCTTTGAAGCTGAAAGCTGCATGCACCGCAGCCACGGTCACTGCATGACCATGGGCACGGCCAGCACCATGGCCAGCATGGTCGAAGCCCTGGGCATTGGCCTGCCCGGCAACGCGGCCTACCCTGCGGTGGACGGGCGGCGCAATGTGCTGGCACGCAACGCGGGCCGACGCATCGTGGAGATGGTGCATACCGACCAAACCATTGGCAAGGTGCTGACGCGCGAAGCCTTTGAGAACGCCATCAAAACCCTGGCCGCGATTGGCGGCTCCACCAACGCGGTGATTCACCTGATTGCCATCGCCGGTCGCCTGGGCGTGAAGCTCACGATTGATGACTTCGATGTTCTCGCCAGCGATCTGCCGTGTCTGGTGAACCTTCAACCCTCGGGCGACCATTTGATGGAAGACTTTTGCTACGCGGGCGGTCTGCCGGTGGTGATGAAAGAGATTGAACACCTGCTGCACAAAGACATCATCACCGTGACCGGCCAGAGCGTGGCCGAGAACATTGCCGATGCGCAAAACTATGACCCGCGTGTGATCAAAACGTTTGATGTGCCGTTCAAAGAGAAAGCGGGCATCGCCATCCTGCGCGGCAACCTGGCCCCACGCGGTGCCGTCATCAAACCGAGCGCCGCCACACCCGCGCTGATGAACCACACCGGCCGTGCTGTGGTGTTTGAAAATAGCGATGACTTTCACGCCCGCATTGACGACGAAAGCCTGGACGTGGACGAGCACTGCATCCTGGTGCTGAAGAACTGTGGTCCCAAGGGCTACCCCGGTATGGCCGAGGTGGGTAATATGCCGCTGCCCCCCAAGGTGCTGCGCAAGGGCATCACCGATATGGTGCGCATCAGCGATGCCCGCATGAGCGGCACGGCCTATGGCACGGTGGTCTTGCACACCACGCCCGAGGCCGCCGCCGGTGGCCCGTTGGCGGTGGTGCAGAACGGCGACATGATCGAGTTGAACGTAGCCGAACGCCGCCTGCAGCTGCTGATCAGCGATGAAGAACTGGCCGCACGGCTGGCGAAGTGGGTTGCGCCGCCGCCGCCGCTGTCGTCCGGCTATTGGAAGCTGTACGTGGACCATGTGCTGCAAGCCGATGAAGGTGTTGATCTGGACTTTTTGGTGGGGCAGCGCGGGGCCTTTGTCCCGAAGGACAACCACTGACGGTCACATACTTCACGATCCGTTCGGGCTGAGCTTGTCGAAGCCCTGCCCTTCGACAAGCTCAGGGTGAACGGTTTGATGAATACTTTTACGTTGTCAAAAACAAAGGCTTCCCCATGAAACTCCTCATCACCGGCGGTGCCGGATTTGTCGGTGCCCGCTTGGCACGCACTCTGCTCCAAAAAGGCGAGCTCAGCGGCCAAGCCATCACCGAGCTTTCGATTGCAGACCTGTTTCCACCCCCCGCCGATCTGCTGGCAGACCCACGCGTGCGCGACCACACGGGCACGATGCTGAGCCAGACCGATCTCTTCGCCAGCGGCTTCGATGGCGTGTTCCATTTGGCGTCCGCCGTCTCAGGCGAATGCGAGCTGGACTTTGACCTGGGCCTACGCTCCAATCTGGACAGCACCCGCGCCCTGCTCGAAGGCCTGCGTCGTGCGGGCAACGCGCCGCGCCTGGTGTTCGCCAGCTCGGTGGCTGTCTTCGGGCCGGACGCGTCCAACCCCATGCCCGAGCGCGTGGCCGACCTCACCCTGCCCTCGCCGCAGACCTCGTACGGCACGCACAAGCTGATGTGCGAGTACCTGATTGCCGACTACACACGCAAAGGTTTTATCGACGGCCGCTCCGCGCGCCTGATGACTGTGACCGTGCGCCCCGGCAAGCCCAACGGAGCCGCGTCCTCCTTCTTCAGCGGCATCATCCGCGAGCCGCTGGCGGGGGTGGAGACGACGTGCCCGGTGGACGCCAGCGTCTCGCACCCGGTGTCTTCGCCCGGCAACACGGTGCGCGGCCTGATCACCGTGTTTGAAACCAGCCGCGAAGCCATGGGTGGCCGCTTGGCGCTGAACCTCCCCGGCCTCACCGTGCGCGTGGGCGACATGCTGCAAGCGCTTGAAGACGTGGCGGGCCCCGCTGTGCGCCAACGCGTGCGCTTTGAGCGCGATGAGCGCGTGGCGGGCATTGTGGCAGGCTGGGCGGGTGGCGCTACCGCAGAGCGCGCACACGCTTTAGGCCTGCTCCCCAACGCCTCGTTCAAAGCCATCATTGAAGAGTACATCGCCGACTGCCAGCAGCAACCCGGTTACCCGGTTGATGCACTGCGCGGCCTGTCTTAGTCCGTGATGAAACCTGCGCTGCTGGCCGTTGACTGGGGCACGTCATCGCTGCGCGGGGCCTTGCTCGCGGCAGATGGTGTGGTGATGGAGGAGCGCGCTTTCCCACGCGGCATCCTCACCGTGCCGCCCCATGGTTTTGCCGATGTGTTCGAACAATGCTTTGGCGACTGGCGCACCGCGAACCCGGGCCTGCTGTGCTTGATGTCGGGCATGGTGGGTAGCCGCCAGGGCTGGCAAGAGGCCCCCTACTGCCCCTGCCCGGCGGGCTTTGCGGACATTGCCGGGCAACTGAGTTGGATCGCGTCGGGGCCTGGATCTGAGGCGGGCCGTATCGCCATCGTGCCCGGCCTGTCCTGCGCGCGTAAAGGACTAGAAGCCGACAGCGCACTGGCCTCGCTGCCCGATGTGATGCGTGGCGAAGAAACCCAGGTGTTCGGGGCCTTGCAGACTCTGCAATTGCAAGACGCGCAAGATGTTGTGATGCTGTTGCCCGGCACGCACAGCAAATGGGTGCAGGTGAAGGATGGCGGCATCACCTCATTCACTACTTTCATGACGGGTGAGTGCTACGCCCTGCTGCGCCAACACTCCATCCTCGCGCGCACCTTGCCCACGGGTGACTCACCTTTTGACGAAGCGGTCTTCGTGCAAGGTGTGCAGATCGCAGTGCGTGGCACAAGCCTTTTGCAAACGGCCTTTAGCGTGCGCACGCTCGCTTTGTTTGAGCGCCTGCCCGCCGAGGCGTTGGAGAGCTACCTCTCGGGCCTGGTGATTGGCGAGGAGTTGCGCGCGCAGTCACTGAACGCCAACCAACGCGTTGTGCTCATCGCCAACACCGCGCTGACCCAGCGCTACCAACTCGCATTAGCGCAGTGCGGTATCGCTTGTGATAGCCCCGGCGCACAAGTCACCTGGACCGGCCTGAGCGCCATCGCGCAAACCCTTTGCCCTTGAGCTTTTATGAACGCCGTACAAAAATTCAACCACGCCCTGCAATCCCTGCCCCTGGTCGCCATCCTGCGCGGCATTGCACCCAGCGAAGCCCTGGCGGTCGGACAAGCTTTGCACGATGCGCACTGGGGCTTGATCGAAGTCCCCCTCAACTCACCCGACCCCATCCAGAGCATCGCCCTGCTGGCTGCGCATTACCCGCAAGCGCTGGTGGGCGCGGGCACGGTGCTGACCGTGCAGCAGGTGCGTGAGGTGCACGCGGCAGGCGCGCAACTGGTGGTGTCCCCCAACTTTGATGCCGCCGTGGTGCAAGAGGCCCTGCGCCGCGACATGGTTTGCCTACCCGGCGTGATGACCCCGACCGAAGCCTTCGCGGCACTGGCCGCTGGTGCCCACGGCCTCAAGCTGTTTCCGGCTGAGATAATCACCCCCGCCGCCGTCAAGGCCCTGCGCGCCGTGTTACCCACCCCCACGCGCTTGCTGCCCGTGGGCGGCATCACACCTGACAACATGGCGGTTTATCGCAGCGCAGGTGCGAGTGGTTTTGGCATCGGCTCGGCGCTGTACAAGCGAGGCATGACGGCACAAGAGGTCGGCGGGCAGGCGCGGCGCTTTGCGTCGGCCTGGGCGCAGGTCGTATAGGCCAAGGTCTACCGCAATCAAGAGCCCAACCATGACCCCGGACATCCGTTGGAAGCAACGCCACAGCAACGACCTGAAGGAACGGTACCCCCCCGAAGGATTAAGAAGCACTTGTGCAGCCATGTTGACGCGAGCGATGGATGCACGCTGCGGGGTCACTTCGGTGCTTGTAGCCAGTCCTTCGACTTCCAGACGGCCCAGACCGACATGGAGTGACCGCGACCCAACTCATACCGTTCAGCCAGCCAGGCCACTAACGCGGCAGCCTTCATGTCGGGACTGTAGACACCGAGCTTCGTTGCCTCAGTCTTGAGTTGTTCGGGTGTCTTGCCCGTCTTCTCCTTCACGGCATCAATGTAGGCTTGGAAGGTCATGGGTTGCTCCTGCTTGAAGTTGACGGGGGGGCAATGTGACGCTGAACGTCGAAATTCAGCGGGTGGCGTAGCCATCCGATGGAATGACCAGTTAACCATCACGGGATAGCCACCTCAACATAGTCACCGGGGACAGCTTCATTGACCGCCATCACAACAGGTGCTGATGCCGATTTGATTCGCGGCCAACTCGTGGTGAGCAAAACAACGATGGCCAAACGCCGTGTGGCAAGATTTTGCTGATATTTCAGGTTTCGGTCTGTTGTCACAAAAACAGCAAATCCCTCGACTTCGGCGGCTGCAATGAGTTCGCCATTTTGCAAACTCGACCATCCCCGTTCATATGCGGTTTCAACCTCATGCTCCAAAAGCAGTTGGCGTAACGGTGCGGGCGTACCTTGATCGAACAAAACCCGCATTTATGCCGTCGCCATTGCGCTACGTGCTGCGTATTCAAGAACAACGCGAGCCTGCGCCATCGTTACACCCGGAAACCAATCCACAAATTCATGAACTGAAACATCGTCCTCGAGATTTTCAAACAGTGCTGCTACCGGTACCCGCGTTCCACGGAAAAGCCATGCCCCGCTAACCCTAGCGGGATCCTTTTCAACAGCAGAACAGGTAGACCAATCAATCATGCCTAGATGGTACACCTAGAAGTTTTGTGAGGGTTAGCGTCGAAATTTACCGACGCAAAGCGTCCGGTGGAATGACCAGTTAACGGGCACGTTCATTCGGCCACCGCCGAGGATTGCGCGCATTGTGAATGATGGCCAGCACGTGAACCAGATCATTCTTGACCGTGTAAAAGACACCATATGGAAACCGTGGCAAGAGTGTGCGGCGTACGCCCGGAATAATTTCTGCGTACAAATGCGGAACTTGCTCAAGGCGCTTAAGTTGAAGTTCAAAAGCCAGTTCGAATTCAGAGCCCAGCCCTTTGCTTTGCTCCTCATACCAATCGAACGCTTCGCCAATTTCGCGAACTGCTCGACCGGAAAACTTCAAGCGGTACGCCACGAGCCGCTTTTTAAATGGGCCTTTACTTGATCCCAGGAGTAACCGGCTTCTGGGTTTCGCTCAAAGTCGGACAAACGCGCTTCGAGCTCGGACTTTAGCTCAGGTGAAACCTCGATGGCATTAGGGAAGGCGGCAATGCTCTCCCAAATAACTTCAACGAGCTGAATGCGCTCCTGCACAGGCAGTTCCAAAATATCGGCAACAGAAATTTGGTTCATGAGATGTAGA
>JANXSU010000273.1 GCA_025356545.1 Comamonadaceae bacterium | reverse complement strand
AGCCCCGAATCAAAGCGGGACACCAAGCGCTCATGGATGTCCGTCAACCCCTTGGGGTAGGTGTCGCTGGTCATCACCAAGTGCGATTTTTTGGCCAGTAGTGCTTCAAAGGCGTTGAAGAATTCCTCTTGGGTTCGCTCTTTGTTGGCGAAAAACTGAACGTCATCGATCAACAACAAATCCAGCGAGTGGTACTTGTCCTTGAACTCGTCAAAGGTCTTGCGCTGGTAGGCCCTAACCACATCTGACACAAACTGTTCGGCGTGGATGTAGAGAACTTTCGCGTTGGGCTGCTCTGCCAGCAGTTGGTTGCCAATGGCGTGCATCAGGTGGGTCTTGCCCAGGCCAACGCCGCCATAAATGAACAAGGGGTTGTACAGCTGCCCCGGTGAGTTGGCGATATGCATGGCCGCCGCGCGCGCCATGCGGTTGGCGGACCCTTCGATCAATGCATCAAAGGTCAAGGCCGTGTTGAGTCTGGTTTTAGATCCACCAGGCATTTTTTCCACACCAATATCCGTGGCTTCATCTGCGGGGGAGAACTCTGGCGCAACAGGGCTCACATGAGGCTTGCTGGCCAATTCTCTGGGCAGGATCGCCAACTCAACCGCGACCGGCTGGCCGTAGATTTTCTCAAGAAGCGCCGCAATTCGGGCGCTGTACTGAACCCGAATCCAATCCAGCTTGAAGCGATTAACAACAAAAAGCGTGACCTTGGAAAGGTCATCTGCCACCTGTGCGTTGATGGGCTTGATCCAGGTGTTGAACTGTTGTTCGGGCAATTCCTGCGCCAGTTGATCGACGCAGGTTTGCCACAAACTTTCGCCCTCTTCGTTGCCAGGCTTGTCTGTAGGCGTTATGTATTGTCCCGCTGTCATTGCTTTTATTATTCTGTGGATAGATGTCGATTGAAGTGGCTCGGATTGTAGTTTATCCAAGATTTATCCACAGTCGGCACACGCCAATATTCGATGTGAAATCCGCTGCGCGGGCCTCGCTATTGCCAGCCGTTTGAAAGTTTGCGATAATCCCGGGTTACCCTGACCCTTTGTCGGGGGAAATTTTCGCGGTCTCTTCATCTTATTTGACGTAGGGCCTGTGCAGACTCATAAAGCAGCATCGTTAGGATTTCAAGATGAAACGTACTTACCAGCCCTCCAAAATTCGCCGCGCACGCACCCATGGTTTTCTGGTTCGCATGAAGACCCGTGGCGGTCGCGCTGTGATCAACGCACGCCGCGCCAAGGGCCGCAAGCGCCTGGCCGTCTAATTTTGGCAGTTCAGCGCGCGGCGGGCCGACCCTTTTAGGCGTCTCTTCACGTGCTACGACTCCAAACAAGAAGCCAGTTCCAGGCTGTCTTGGCGAACCACACCATCGCCCGCACAGCCCATTTCGCTATGCACCGGTCTGAACCCAATGCGGCTACGGCAGCGATGACCGAGGTTCACCCGGTTGGCTTGGGTGCCATGGTGCCCAAGCGCTGGGCGAAGCGTGCTGTGACCCGCAATTTGATCAAGCGCCAGATTTACAGCCTGGGTGACGGCATGGAAGGCCAGCTCTTCAGTGCCAACCATGTGGTTCGTTTACGCGCAACATTTGATCGCAAGCAGTTCAAAAGCGCCAGCTCTGAGCAGCTTAAGACAGCCGTTCGGCTTGAGCTTGAGCAGTTGTTCAGCAAAGCTGTCGTCCCCATGCCCAAAGGGCTGGCGTGATCAAAGCCGTTTTAATGGCTGTGATTAAGGCCTACCGGCTTTTCTTGAGTCCATGGCTGGGTTCTGCCTGTCGGTTTGAGCCCACGTGTTCACGCTATGCCTTGGCCGCGCTGGCGCAACACGGTGCTGCTGCCGGGAGTTATCTGACGCTGAAACGGCTGGTGCGCTGCCACCCCGGATGTGTTGGTGGGCATGACCCGGTGCCCGATGAGAAGCCTCCGTTTTTTCCCCGCCTGTTTTCTTACCTATCTGAAAAGAAGTCTTCATGAACGATATCCGCCGCACCGTCCTGTGGGTGATCTTTGGCTTTTCCATGGTTCTGTTATGGGATCAATGGCAGATCTATAACGGCCACAAGGCCACTTTCTTCCCCGCCCCCGTCAAAACTCAACCGGCAGCAGCGCTCGGCGCAAGTACCGACGCAGCAACAAAAGGCGTACCCAGCAGCGTGCCTGCTGCTGTAGGCAGCCCAGCCGCCGCCAGCTCTTCAGCGGTGCCCGCAGGCCCTACAACAGCCCCTCGCGAGCGCTTGGTCTTCAGCACCGACGTTTTGAAGCTGACCTTCGACACCGAAGGCGGCTCCCTGGTGCAAACCGAATTCCTCAAGCACCGCGATCTGGCCGATCCGAAGAAAAACTTTGTGCTGCTGGACGAAAGCAAAGACCGCACTTACCTAGCGCAGACCGGCCTGATTGCCGGTGCTGCGGGCGGTGCTCTGCCCAACCACAAGACCGCGATGACGGTGGCCCCTGGCGCGCGCGAACTCAAGGACGGCGACAAAGAACTGGTCGTGAAATTCGAATCCGCTGAGGTCGACGGCGTTAAGTTGGTAAAGACTTACACGCTTGCACGCGGCAGCTATGCGCTGGTTGTCAAGCATGAAGTGATCAACAACAGTGGCGCGGCCGTCTCTCCCCAGCTTTATTTGCAACTTGTTCGCGATGGCAACAAGCCAGCGGGCGAGTCCTCGTTCTACTCCACTTTCACCGGCCCGGCGGTTTACACCGAAGCCAAGAAGTACCAAAAAGTGGAGTTCACCGACATCGAGAAGAACAAAATCGATATCGAAAAGCAAGCCGAAAATGGCTATGTGGCCATGGTGCAGCACTACTTCGCCAGTGCATGGCTGTTGGGTGATGGCATCAAGCGCGATCTGTTCATGCGCAAGGTGGACACCAATTTGTACGCCGTTGGCATGATCACCCAGTTGCCTAGTATTGCCCCCGCCAGCAGTCAAGCCCTGGAAGCCCGCATTTTTGTCGGGCCGCAAGAAGAGAAAGTGCTGGAAACTTTGGCCCCGGGTCTGGAACTGGTGAAAGACTACGGTTGGCTGACGATTTTGGCCAAACCTCTGTACTGGTTGCTGGACCAGCTCTACACCTTGATTCATAACTGGGGTTGGGCCATCGTAGCTCTGGTGGTGTTGCTCAAAATCGCGTTTTACTGGCTCAACGCCAAGGCCTACGCCAGCATGGCCAAGATGAAGGCCATCAACCCCAAAATCACGGATATGCGTGAACGCCTCAAAGACAACCCGCAGCAAATGCAGCAAGAGATGATGCGCATTTACCGTGAAGAAAAAGTCAACCCCATGGGTGGCTGTCTGCCCATCATGGTGCAGATCCCCGTGTTCATTGCGCTGTACTGGGTGCTCTTGTCCAGCGTGGAGATGCGCAACGCGCCCTGGACGCTGTGGATCACGGACTTGTCAGCGGCTGACCCCTACTTCATCTTGCCCGCGTTCATGACGCTGACCACGATGTTGCAAACCGCGCTCAATCCCGCGCCGCCAGACCCCATGCAGGCCAAGATGATGTGGATCATGCCGCTGGCCTTCAGCGTGATGTTCTTCTTCTTCCCGGCAGGCCTGGTGTTGTACTGGATCACCAACAACGTGCTGTCCATCGCCCAGCAGTGGATCATCAACACCCGCATGGGTGTGCCGCCGCAGTTCAATCTGCCCAAGTTCAAGTAATCAAATAAGGGCCGCAACAGCGGCCCTTCTACCAAGTTGGTTCCAAGTACCCATGTTCTCACGCTCACACGACCCGATTGTTGCCATCGCCACAGCGCCTGGGCGCGGCGCGGTCGGCATTGTGCGTGTATCGGGGCGCGATCTGGCGTCGCTGGTTCAGGTCTTGTGTGGTCGTTCACTCAAAGCCCGCGAGGCCAGCTACCTGCCTTTTCGCGCCAACGACGGCTCAATCATTGATCAGGGGCTGGCCCTGTATTTCCCCTCGCCGCACTCCTACACCGGCGAAGATGTGCTGGAATTTCAAGCCCATGGCGGGCCCGTTGTGCTGCAACTGCTGCTGGCGCGCTGTCTGGAGGTTGCGGCAGAAGTGACGGCAAGCACCGGCCAGCCGCGCTTGAGGGGCCTGCGCTTGGCGCAGCCGGGCGAATTCACCGAGCGCGCTTTTCACAACGACAAAATCGATCTAGCCCAGGCCGAAGCCATCGCCGATCTGATCGACGCCAGCACCGAAGCCGCCGCGCGCAGCGCCAGTCGCTCCTTGGCGGGCGAGTTCTCGCGCGAGATTCATGGGTTGCGCGACGCCTTGATCCATTTGCGCATGCTGGTGGAGGCCACGCTCGACTTTCCTGAAGAAGAAATCGACTTCTTGCGCAAGGCGGACGCGCATGGTCAGCTATCAAAACTAGAGCAAGACTTGGCTGCTGTCATGCAAAAGGCACGCCAGGGTGCGTTGCTGCGCGAGGGCATTAGGGTAGTAATCGCGGGCCAACCCAACGCGGGCAAAAGCTCGTTGCTCAACGCGCTGGCCGGAGCTGAATTGGCCATAGTCACCCCGATTGAAGGCACCACACGCGACAAAGTCCAGCAAACCATCCAGATCGACGGCGTGCCCCTGCATGTGATTGACACGGCTGGCCTGCGCGAGAGTGAAGATGAGGTGGAAAAAATTGGCATTGCACGGGCCTGGGATGAGATCAAAGCGGCCGATGCGGTGTTGTTTTTACATGACCTCACGCGGGCACACAGCCAACCCTACCAATTGGCAGATGCCGTCATTGCACAAACGCTATCTCAAAACCTGCCCGCCAGGGTGCCGGTGGTAGACGTCTGGAACAAGGTGGACACGGCCCATCCCGCACCGCATGCAAATGGTCTGCGCTTGTCAGCCAAAACGGGACTCGGGCTGGATGAATTGAGAAAAAAACTACTGACTCTGGCAGGCTGGCAAGCCGCCCCAGAGGGCTTATTCATCGCGCGTGCGAGGCATGTTCAGGCCCTGGAGCATGTACAGATGCACATCAAAGCAGCGACACAACACTTGGCGGCCAAGACTCAGGCGCTGGATTTATTGGCCGAAGAATTACGTCTGGGACAAAACGCATTGAATGAAATCACGGGGGAATTCACCTCAGATGATCTGTTAGGTGTAATATTTTCCAGCTTTTGCATTGGTAAATGAGTGGAGAATCTATAACCGTTACTTTGGGCCGCTCATGCCCCCTGCTTTTGAAAGAAACACATGGCTTGGTTTAGCAATTGGTTTTCAAAGAAAAACATTGGGTCTGATGGCTTTGGTTCAGACTCCGAATTGTTCGATCGAATTCCTACTGAAAAGTCTGCGGCGCATGGCCATCGCAAAACGCCTGGTGGCCCCAACCACCACAAACACGCAGAGAGCAAGACGTCTGATCGTAAAAGCATGCGTCTGGAACAGCGGGAGTTGCTATATGCCGTGGTGCGCGAAGTTATGGCCCGCCTAGGGGTAATCTCGCCCAACTACAAATACAAAGTACTGTCGCTAGACCCCCAGGGCCGACAGTATCTGGTCATGATGGACATGAAACACGACCTGCAAAGTCAATCTCAATTGATGTCTCAAATTGAGCGTCTATTGGCGCAAGAAGCCAAGGCTAGACATGACATTCTGGTCACGGGCATTTATTGGCGATTCAATGAGGGCAAGGCGCTGGCAGAAGCTGAAGCACCGCCGCCGTCACCCTTGAAGCCAAGTCTGGCTGACCCAGTGGACGCCAGAACAGCACTGGAGAACTCCCTCAACAAACCCCGTGATCACCGGGCTGGTGCGCCAACCGCCTTTCAAGACACCTTGCCACTAGACCCAGATGAGCTTGAGTCACCCCTCAGCGGGACGCAACTCGGCACATTTAAGTAGCTCACCCTTCCACGCACACAAGCCCACCAGGTACAAAACCAAGCGAGTTCAGCGCCTTTAACGCCGGGCCTTGAGTTCGGTACGCAAATGGTCATAAAACATGCGTGCTGGTGCACGCAGCGCCGCCCCACGGCGGGTGGCCATACCCAGTTCGCGCGCAACAGCAGGCTTGCGCAAGGCCACGCCGATCAAGCTAGGGTGGCTGGCCGGTAGCGCCATGCGGGGCACCGCCGCCAGCCCCAGGCCCGCGTCCACCATACCCAGCAGCGTGGCAATGTGGCTGACTTCAAAGCGGTAAGCCGGGTTAACGCCAGCCTTGGCCAGCGCGTCGTCCAGCAATTGCCGGTTGCCGCTGCTGCGCGCCACCGCAATCAGCCGTTCAGCTTTAAGTTCAGACCAAGCCAGCGTCTTGCGTGCGGCCAGGGGGTGGGTGCGCGGCAGAGCCAGCACAAAGGGGTCGGTGTGGATGGGGTCAAACGCCACGCCCGGGACTTGGCTGCCCATGAAGCTGATGCCAAAGTCCGACTCACCCGAGACAACGCTGGCCAGCACCTGACTAGACGCCTCATCCATCACGCGGATGCGGATCAGCGGGTAGCGCTCTGAAAACGAGCGCACCACGGTGGGTAAAAAATGAATTGCTGCCGAGGGCACACAGGCCACGGTGATCCGTCCGCTGCGGCTGGCCGCAATGTCAGTGATGCCCAGCATGGCAGACTCCAGATCATCCAACGCGGCGCGGGCCCGCTCCAAAAACACCCCGCCCAAGGGCGTGAGCTCGACGTCGCGGGTGGTGCGGTTGAACAGACGCGCACCCAACAAGGTTTCGAGCTTGTCGATGCGCCGACTCAGCGCCGGGGCCGACAGATGGATGTGTTCTGCCGCTGCGCGAAAACTGCCACGCTCAGTCACCGCGACAAACGCCTCCAATTGCTGCAAATCGAAATTAATGCGCGCCATGCATCAATCGTAGCAAAAGTTGCACTTCACAGAAATTTAAAACCCCCCGATGATTCACGCGTTGTCAAAACTTAATCGGAGCCCCCTATGTTGCCCATCCTCAAGACGCTGCACTTTCGCCTGACACCGGTGATCGCGGGCCTGACACTTCTGACAGCAAGCACTACTGCGGCACTGGCGCAAAGCTGGCCCGACAAAACCCTCACCATCGTGGTACCCACCGCCGCTGGCGGGGCCAACGACGCAATGGCACGCATCCTCGCCCAGGGTCTGAGCACACGGCTGGGCAAGCCCGTGATCGTGGACAACAAGGCCGGGGCCAACGGCGCGATTGCCAGTGAGTTTGTGGCTCGTGCTGCGCCAGACGGCTACACGATCATGTTTGGCTACATCGCCACGCACGGCATCAACCCCGCGCTGCAAAAACTCAAATACGACCCCGTGAAAGACTTCGAATCCATTGGCATGGTGGCGGCATCGCCCACCGTGCTGGTGGCCAGCAACTCAGTGCCAGTCAAAACCGCCAAGGAGTTGGTGCAGCTCATCAAATCAAAACCCGGCACCTTCAGCTATGCCACCGCAGGCAACGGCACAGCCCCGCACATTGCGGGTGAGTTGTTCAAGCTCTCCGCCGGGCTGGACGTGGTCAACATCCCCTACAAGGGCTCAGCCCCCGCCGTGGTGGACACGATTGCGGGCAACACGCAGTACATGTTCCCCAGCCTGTTCACGGGCTATCCGCAAATTGCGGGCGGCAAGCTCAAGGCGCTGGGCATCGCCGGAGACAAGCGCTCAACCGTGCTGCCCGACGTACCCACGCTGGCCGAGCAGGGCATTACCAACGTCAGCATGTCGCAGTGGTACGCCCTATTTGCGCCCGCCAAAACACCCAAGACCGTGATTGATCGTCTGAACCGCGAGCTCAACAGTGTGTTGGCGGAGAAAGACGTGGCGAAAAAAATCGAAGCTCAAGGGGCTGAAGTAGAACCGGGCACGCCCGAGCAATTGAAGACGCTGGTGCAAAAAGAGGTGGTGCGTTGGAAAGCCGTGGTAACTGCGGCGAAAATCAAGGTTGAATAAATTCCCGCATCAAGAGAGATGATCATGAATCTGCAAGACTGGATTGGCCGTGTTGAGACGGTTGAAGACATCGCCACCGCCACCCCTTACGCGGCCCTATCGGCCACGCTCGATCAACCCGATTTTCAACGCCCACCGCCCGGCACACCGCTGCCCTACCTGTGGCACTGGTTGTATTTTTTGCCGATCCACGCGCAGTCCGAAATTGGCCCGGATGGCCACGCCAAGCGCGGTGGCTTCATGCCGCCCGTGCCGCTGCCGCGCCGCATGTGGGCGGGTAGCGATTTTGAATTTCATGAGCCGCTGCTGATTGGTAATGCGCTGAGCCGCACTTCCACCATCGTCGATGTGAAGGAAAAATCCGGTCGCACCGGCACCCTGATTTTTGTGAAAGTGCGGCATGAGCTGCGCCGCAATGGCAGCGATAAAGTCGCGCTGACCGAGCACCACAACATCGTTTACCGCGCAGCGCCCGGACTGGATGACGTGACCCCACCACCGCAAGCCGCGCCCGCTGAATTCGCCTGGGAACGCCGCATCGTGCCCGACGATGTGCTGCTGTTTCGCTACTCGGCCCTGACCTTCAACGGTCACCGCATTCACTACGACCGCCAGTACGTCACCGAGGTCGAGGGCTACCCGGGTCTGATCGTTCACGGCCCGCTGATTGCCACGCTGCTGATGGACTTACTGCGCCGCCAGCAACCCGATGCCCAGGTCTTGCGCTTTGAGTTCAAAGCCGTGCGACCCACCTTTGACATCAACCCATTCTCGGTCCACGGCCAGCCCTCGGCGGACGGCAAAACCGTGCGCCTGTGGGGCCGCGACCATGAAGGTTGGCTGACCATGGACGCTACGGCCACCTTGGCTTGAATTGCATGGTCAAAAATCTTGTGGGCACTTCTAGAAATTCAGATTTTCGGGATGAAGTGCAAGGCGCACGGAGCGCAGGACACCGGAATGCACTTGTGTGCATGAGGATTCCGAGCACCGCGCAACGCCGCAATTCGCCCGAAAAATGAATTTATAGAAGTACCCATATGCAACCCTTAAAAGGCATCACCGTCGTCGCGCTAGAGCACGCCATTGCCGCGCCCTTTGCCACACGCCAACTGGCCGACCTGGGCGCACGCGTCATCAAGATCGAGCGCCCTGGCGTGGGCGACTTTGCTCGTGGCTATGACGAGCGCGTTAAAGGCTTGGCCTCGCACTTCGTCTGGACCAACCGCTCCAAAGAAAGCCTCACGCTGGACGTGAAGCACGAAGAAGCACAAAAAATCCTCATGCGCCTGATCGTCGAGGAAGCCGACGTGGTGGTGCAAAACCTCGCGCCCGGTGCGGCGGCGCGCCTGGGGCTGTCGTATGAAGCACTGTCCAAAATCAAGCCCGGCATCATCGTCTGCGACATCTCGGGCTACGGTGACGACCCCATCAACCCCGGCCCCTACCGCGACAAAAAAGCCTATGACCTCTTGATCCAAAGCGAAGCGGGTTTTGTATCGGTCACCGGCACGCCAGACACGCCCGCCAAAGCCGGTAACTCGATTGCCGACATAGCAGCAGGCATGTACGCCTACACCAACATCCTGGCCGCGCTGATGCACAAACAGCAGACCGGCCAGGGTCAGCGCATTGACGTGTCCATGCTCGAATCGCTATCGGAATGGATGAGCTACCCGCTCTACTACGCCTATGACGGTGCCACGCCGCCGCCACGCAGCGGTGCCAGCCACGCCACCATTTACCCCTATGGCCCTTTCCCCGCCGGTGACGGCAAGACCGTGATGCTGGGCCTGCAAAACGAGCGCGAGTGGAAGGTGTTTTGCGACAAAGTCTTGACCAACCCCGCGTTGGCCACGGACGAGCGCTTTGCCAGCAACGCCAAGCGCAGCGCGGCACGTGTTGATCTGTCAGCACTGATCGTCGCGGCCTTTTCCACCCACACCGCAGAGCAAGTTGCAGCCTTGCTGGAACAAGCGGGCATCGCCAACGCCCAGGTGCGCACCATGGCCGAAGTGTGGGAGCACCCGCAACTCAAGGCGCGTGAACGCTGGCGCGAGGTGGAGACCTCGGCGGGCCCCATCCCCGCCCTGCTGCCCCCCGGCTCATGGCAACACGGCTCGCCACGCATGGACGCCGTGCCTGCGCTGGGCCAGCACACCGACGCCATCCTCGCCCACTACGGCTACAGCGCCGAGCGCATCGCCGCACTGCACACCGAAGGCGTGGTGTGAGCCTGTCCACGCCTACACCGCTGAGCTATCTGTTCGTGCCCGGTAACCGGCCCGAGCGCTTTGCCAAGGCGCTGGCCTCGGGCGCTGATCGCATCATCATTGACCTGGAAGACGCAGTCGCACCTGCGGACAAAGCCGCTGCACGCGCCGCTATTGCGCAGTGGATGCTTACTCACCCAGAGCACGCCGAGCAAGTGCTGATCCGCATCAACGACGCCGCCACCCCTTGGTATGCCGATGACATGGCGATGGCCCAAGCCGTGCAGGCCTTGTGCATCATGCTGCCCAAGTGCGAAGCGCCCGGTCAGGTGGCTGATGTGCTGACCCGCTTGCCAAACAAGGCCATGGTGCTGCCCCTGATAGAAACCGCACGCGGCCTGCTGGCCGTGCAAGCCATTGCCGCCGCCCCCGGCGTGGCGCGCTTAGCCTTTGGCTCGCTCGACTACATGGCCGACCTGGACTTGCCAGCAAGCAGCGTAGCGCTGGACTACGCCGCTGCACACATCGCCGTCGCCTCACGCGCCGCCGGCTTGCCCTCGCCGCTGGCCGGTGTCACGCCTGAGCTGGACGCTGCCCGCGTGAGCGCCGACATGCTAGCGGCCAAGGCCCTGGGCTTTGGTGCCAAGATGTGCATTCACCCCACACAAGTCGCTGCCGTGCACGCGGCATTGGCTCCCAGCGCCCAAGAACTGGCCTGGGCCCAGCGCGTGCTGCAAGCCTGGGCGGCGTCTGCCGGTGGTGCCATCCAGCTGGACGGCAAAATGGTTGACCGCCCGGTGGTCCTGAAAGCCGAACGCATCATCGCGCAAGCGTCTCGTACCCCCTAAACCCTCATCCTTCAACGCAAACTTCAACGGAGCCCCCATGTCAGCAAGCATCATTGATTCCAAAATTTTCGGCGACATCTTCAGCGACGCCGCCATGCGCCAAGTCTGGTCTGACGAAAACCGCACTGCCAAATACCTGGACATCGAACGCGCGCTGGCCAAGGTGCAGGGCGAGCTGGGCCTGATCCCCCAGGAAGCGGCGGATGAGATCGTGCGCAACTGCCGCCTCGACATGATCGACTGGGCCAAGCTCAAGGCCAAGACCGAGGCGATTGGCTACCCCATCATTGCCGTGGTCAACCAGATCAACGCCAACTGCCGCGACAAGCTGGGCGAGTACTGCCACTGGGGCGCGACCACGCAAGACATCACCGACACCGCCGCCGTGCTGCAAATTCGCGAAGGCCTGGCCCTGGTGGAACAAGACTTGGCTGACATCTCCGCCGCACTCGCCAAATTGGCACGCGATCACCGCGACACGCCCATCATCGGCCGCAGCAATTTGCAGCAGGCCACGCCCATCACTTTTGGCTACAAGATGGCCAGCATCCTGGCCGGGATTGAACGCCACCGCGAGCGGCTGCAACAGCTCAAACCCCGCGTGTTGGTGGGCGAGTTTGGCGGAGCCTCGGGCACGCTGTCCTCGCTCGAAAAAGGCGCCATGGAGACCCAGGCAGCGTTGATGAAAGAGTTGGGCTTGGGCCAGCCGCTGATTTCGTGGCACACCGTGCGCGACAACTTTGCCGAAGTCGGCGCGTTTCTCGGAATCGTCGGCGGCTCGCTGGGCAAGATCGCGATGGACGTCAAGCTCTTGATGCAGACCGAAGTGGCCGAAGTGTTCGAGCCCTTTGCGCCGGGCCGTGGTTCGTCATCCACCATGCCGCAAAAGCGCAACCCCATCTCATGCCTGTACATCCACGCCAACATCTCGGTGGCGCGCCAGTTGGCCGCCTCCCTCATGGACGCCATGGTGGCCGACCACGAGCGCTCCACCGGCCCCTGGGAGATTGAATGGGTGGCGATGACCGACCTGTTCTGCCTGATGTCGGGCGCGTTGAAACAAACCAAATTCATCCTGCAAGGCCTGGAAGTGGATGCCGCCCAGATGCGTCGCAACATCGACATGACACACGGCCTGGTGATGTCCGAGGCCGTGATGATGGGCCTGGGCCCCTACCTCGGCCGCGAGTACGCGCACGACCTGGTCTATGACATCTGCCGTGCCGCCCTCAAACAGCAGCGCCCCCTGATCGACCTACTGGCCGAGCACCCGGAGATCAACAAACATGTCACGCGTGAGCAGCTCGCCAGCTTCTGCGACCCGATGAACAACCTGGGGCAGGCGGGGGTGATGGTGGATCGGGTGTTGGCATCGTTGAAATAGGGCTTCGCGGAAGCGAGTCGGCACTGCTGTGTGCAAGCTATAGGAGTCGGGCCAATGGCTCGCGCAAATCAAGTCGCTGCCGGTGGATGGCAAGGCCAACGCGGCGTTGATTGGCTTGGTCGCGAAGCACTTCGCCTGCCGCAAGACCGCTGTCTCCATCAAGACGGGAGCCACTGGGCGGGTGAAGCTCGACGAGATTGAGGAACCTTACGTCCCGGCACTGTCGAATCCGACCGCCATCGCCGCCATCAGGCAAGCGCGCGCCGACGATCTGCAACAGGTCAAAAGTATGGTCGACCTGAAATCAGCGTTTGGGAGCGCTTCGCCTCGTGCTTCGACCTGCCAGGACAACTCTTGTGGGGGCGCCCAATTTGGCAAACTTTTGATCAAAGGTGTAGAGCTTCATATTGCCGTCCGCTGAGGCGAGGTGCAGG
>JANXSU010000283.1 GCA_025356545.1 Comamonadaceae bacterium | reverse complement strand
CTGGTGGGCATGCCCATCAACGTGCTGTCCACCGAGACTATCGGCAAAATTCTGGCCGGTGGCGAGGCGGTATGCCGCGCCGCAGGCATCCCGATTGCGGGCGGTCACACCATTGATTCGGTCGAGCCGATCTACGGCCTGGTGGCTCTGGGCCTGGTGCACCCCAAGCGCGTCAAACGCAATGCCGATGCGCGCGTGGGCGACCGACTCATCTTGGGTAAACCCATCGGCGTGGGCATCATGTCGGCCGCGCTGAAAAAAGAGAAGCTCAGTGCCGATGGCTATGCGCAAATGATTGCGGTGACCACCAAGCTCAACACCCCCGGCCCTGAGTTGGCCGCGTTGGACGGCGTGCATGCGTTGACTGACATCACTGGTTTTGGCCTGGCCGGGCATGCGCTGGAGTTGGCACGCGGTGCCAAGTGCACGGTGCAGATTGACTGGCCCAGTGTGCCGCTGCTAGACGGTGTGCGCGAGATGGCAGCGCAAGGCATGGTCACCGGCGCATCGGGGCGCAACTGGGTGGGCTATGGGTTTGACGTGGCCTTGCCAGACAACTTTTCCTCAGTCGATCAGGCTTTGCTGACCGATCCGCAAACCAGCGGTGGCCTGCTGGTGTCGTGCGCGCCTGAGTGTGTGGACGAGGTGCTGGCCATCTTTCATCGGCATGGGTTTGCAGCGGCGGCCGACATTGGAGAAATATTGCCTGCGGGTGGGTTGAAGCCTTTGGTTGTGCGCTGAATTTCGATTGTTGTTTCGCTGGAGTTTGTTTTTGCTTTTGTGGCTTCGCCACTCGACGTTGGTGGGCACGGCAGGTCAACGGTGGGGCTCGTTCTCCGTGGCACGCTCGCGCAGGACATGTTAAATCGCGCGGCCTGCGTGACGTAACCACCGTTTGAGCTCGGAAAATTTTGCAGCATGCGCGAATGACCACTGCGCCCGACCCCACGCATTGACCTGCCTTGGCGGAGGTATGGGTGTGCGGGGGGTAGAACTACGAACTGCAACTGCAACTTAAAAAGCCAATTGCAAACTAAAAGCCGCCGAGCAAAAGGCTATTTTCAAATCAAGTTAGCAGGCGTGCCGCGTAGCACAGCCACGGATGTCTGGTGCGCTAGCCCGCCAGGGTCAAATACAGATTACGGGTACTTTCTGCGAACGTGAAGCACGCGCAAAATTTGTACCGTCTTCCCTTCTACGGTGTAGAACACAATGTAATTTTCATGGATCACCAGCTCACGCGTTGACGGCACGAGGCCTGCGCGGCCAAGTAAGGGGAATGCCTCAAGTCGGGCGATTTTCTTTAGAGTTTCCAGCAGGAATTTTTTGGCGGCGGGTAGGTTGTCTTGGGCGATGTAGGCGAGTATTAAATCTAGGTTTCTCGATGCCCTTTGAGTCCACTTAATCTGCATATTTGGCAAAGATGGCTTGCATCTCTTGCGCAGTAGCGAACTCCCCACGGCTTGCCTCTTCCAGGCCCGCGCGTACTTCGGCTATTTGCCACGTTTGCTGGTCAATGTAGGCCTCTAACGCATCCACAGCCAAGAAGCTCTTGGTTCGACCCGTGACCCGTGTCAGTTGTACCAGCTTGTTGTGGGTGGCCTCTGGCAGGCGGACATTCAGGGTTTTCTCCAGCGTTGTCGTGTTCATAAATGGTCTATGCATTTGTAATACAGAGATCATTGTAGGTAACACGCATTGAAAGTCAAGGTTTTAAAGGTATGCCACCGTCGCATGCTTGAGGTCGCATGGTGAGACCAGGGATGTGTCACTACGGTGCCAGTGACAAGATGACGTCCCCCACATAACCCAAGCTGCTCCCCCCCGTGTTGTCAGCATCCGCTCCAATGGCAAGGCCGATGAGCGGGGGAATGGTGTCGGTTTCTTCGCCAAAGGCGCGGCGGAAATCGTTGGCCAGATCGCGCTCTTGCGGTAGCCAGGTTTTGAGCTGACTGTCGCCTGAGGTCAGCACCACATAGCGCACGCGGCGGGTGAAGGCATTAGGCAGCTCGGTGCTGACGGGGAGCTTGTGATCCCACACGTAGCACAGGGTGGCAGCGGGGATGTTTTGGCCGCTCATGGAGCGGGCGGCGCGCAAAAATCCGCGCTCGAACAGCCCCAAATTTTGAGTCGGCATGTCAAACAAGGCGCAGACTTTGAGTGGCGTGTCGTCGCCTTTTTTGTGGCGTAACTCGGCCTCACGCAGGGGCTGGTCTAGCCGCCAGCGCCAGCTCAATTTGCTGCTTGGCCCCACGGCCAAGCGTGGCAGGTCGTGTTGAAGTGTGCCGTAGGATTTATCGGCCACCACGCGCAGCACGCGCTCACCGTCCAGGTTGATGATGTCGAACTGGCTGATGGGCTTGGCTGAGCCGGGGAATGGCTGCACTTTCCAGGGGGCGGATGGCACTTCCGCGCTGGACTTAGAGAAGGCCGTGATGGGCTGGGCTTGCGAGAGATGCGCTTGCGTGAGCAAAAAGCCAGCCAGCAACCCAAGCCAGTACGTGGGCTTAGTCAAGCAAGGCCTGTGCGAATTCCTGTGCATTGAAGGTTTCCAATTCTTCCAACTTCTCACCCACGCCAATAAAGTACACCGGCACGGGTCGCTCACGTGCAATAGCCGCCAAAACGCCACCCTTGGCCGTTCCATCCAGCTTGGTGACGATCAGGCCGGTCAGGCCCAGCGCGTCGTCAAAGGCGCGCACCTGAGCCAGGGCGTTTTGGCCGGTGTTGCCGTCAATGACGAGCAGCACTTCATGGGGGCCAGTTTGATCCGCTTTTTGCACTACGCGTTTGATCTTGCGCAACTCTTCCATCAAATGCAGCTGCGTGGGCAGGCGGCCAGCCGTGTCGACCAGCACCACGTCTTTGCCACGTGCCTTGCCCGCGCTCACAGCGTCAAAGCAGACGGCAGCGGGGTCGCCGCCTTCTTGGCTGATGATCTCGACCGTGTTGCGATCGGCCCAGACCACAAGCTGCTCGCGCGCGGCGGCGCGAAAGGTGTCGGCTGCCGCCAGCAACACGCTGGCCCCGTGGTTGGCGAGGTGGTGCGTGAGTTTGCCGATGGAGGTGGTTTTGCCCGCGCCGTTGACGCCCACGACCATGATGATGGTCGGGCGGTGCGCGCCAATTTGAAGCGGTTTTTGCAACGGGGTGAGCAGCTCGGTCAGGCCTTGCGCCAGCAGGGCTTTGACGGCTGAGGGTTCGGTGGTTTTGCTGTCTT
>JANXSU010000251.1 GCA_025356545.1 Comamonadaceae bacterium | reverse complement strand
GTCGTCCAGCAAATACTGCGTGGCCTTGACACCGGTGTCGGCCATCAGCAGGGCGGACTCCAGGTCTTCATAAAGCTGGTCGTCAATGCGCGTGCCGGTGAAGACGGTGGTGATGCTGCTGCCGGTCTTGCGCAGACCGTTTTTGAGCTTGACTAGCCAGGATTGACGCTCGGGGGCGGGGGGCGCTGCAAGTTCCGTCTGTTCCGTAGGCTGTTGTGCAGGATCTGTCCCCAAGGTGGGGGCAGGTGAAGTAGCGCTGATCTCTGGCGCTTCAAGCGCATCAGGCTGGAAAGAGGAAAAGAGTTTTTTCTTGAAAAAGCTGAACATAGTGGACGTTCTTAGAATCAGAGCATTCTATGAAACGTCTCACACCACTCATTCCCCCGCTTTTATTGACCCTGATCGGCCTCATGGCTGGCACCTTGGTACAAGCGCAAAGCCCGACAGCACCCCGCGCCCAGGCTCAGCAATTCACCCTGCCCAACGGCATGACGCTCATCGTCAAGCCCGACCGCCGCGCCCCGACCGCCGTGCACATGCTGTGGGTGCGGGTGGGGTCTATGGATGAGGTGGACGGCCACTCGGGCCTGGCCCATGTGCTGGAGCACATGCTGTTCAAGGGCACGCCCACACTCAAACCTGGTGAGTTTTCACGCCGAGTGGCGGCCTTGGGTGGGCGCGAAAACGCCTTCACCAGCTTGGACTACACCGGCTACTTTCAGCAAATCCCGGCCACGAGGCTGGCCGACGTGATGAAGCTGGAGGCAGACCGTTTTGCCCACAACCAGTGGAAAGACGAAGAGTTCAAAAAAGAGATTGAGGTGGTCAAAGAAGAGCGCCGCATGCGCACCGAAGACAACCCGCGTTCCCTCTTGCATGAGGCCTTGAGCGCTGCCACCTTTGTGGCCTCGCCCTACCGCCGCCCGGTGGTGGGCTGGATGAGTGATCTGGACGCGATGACGCCCAACGACGCGCGCGACTTCTTCAAACGCTGGTACACGCCAGCCAACGCGGTGGTGGTGGTGGCTGGGGACGTGGACGTGGCCCAGGTGCGCAAGCTGGCTGAGCGCTATTACAGCCCTGTGCCCCAGCGCGCTGTGCCTGCGCGCAAGCCGCAAACCGAGCCGCAGCAAATGGGCCTGCGCCGCCTTGATTTCAAAGCCCCGGCCGAGCAGGCGTATGTGACGATGGCTTTCAAAGTGCCGGGCTTGCAGTCTTTGAGTGCTCCCAGTCCGCAGGATGAAGACGCCTTGGCCTTGACGGTGCTCTCTGCCGTGCTGGACGGCTACAGCGGCGCGCGGCTAGACCGGGCCTTGACCCAGGGCGCAGACCGTGTGGCCGATAGTGCGGGCGCGTCGAACGGCCTGATGGGGCGCGGGCCACAGCTCTTCTACCTTGAGGGCGTACCCGCCCAGGGCAAGACGCCTGAGCAGGTGGAAGCGGCCCTGCGTGAACAGGTGGCGCTAGTGGCCCGCGAGGGCGTGTCTGAGGCCGAGCTCCAACGCGTCAAAACCCAATGGGTGGCCAGCGAGGTGTACAAGCTGGATTCGCTCTTCAACCAAGCACGCGAGTTGGCCAGCTACTGGATACAGGGCTGGCCGCTGGACGCGGGTGAGCAGCTGATCGCGCGTTTGCGTACCGTCACGGCTGAGCAAGTGCAGGCCGTGGCCGCGAAATACTTTGGGGACGACCAGCTCACCGTGGGTGTGCTGCGACCCCAAGCTCTGGACGCGAATAAGTCCACCAAGGTCAAGCCTAAAGCGGCTGCGGCTTCGGGCCAACGGCATTGAAAGATATGATGATTGCTATTAAAAAACTAGCTGCTTGTGCTACTGTTTATTGGTCTACAGCCATTTTTGGCACTCAATTCGCATGCGCAGCACTGCCCATTCAACACTGGACGCAGCCCTCGGGCGTGGCGGTGTACCTGGTGCAAAGCCCTGCCATTCCCATGGTGGATGTGCAGGTGGACTTTGATGCGGGTAGCCGCCGTGACCCGGCTGATAAAGCCGGGCTTGCCTCAGTCATGGCGAGCATGACGGCCAAGGGGGTCAGGGGAGATGGGGCCGCCGCAGTACGCGAAGCGACAAGCGTGGGGGCCCTACCCCTAGACGAGAACGCTTTGAGCGAAGCCTGGGCCGATCTGGGCGCTTCCTTCGGGGCCAGCGCCAGCAGCGACCGTTTGAGCTTTTCCCTGCGCTCGCTCACCTACCCCGACCTGCTGCCCAAAGTCGTGGCCTTGGCGGCGCGTCAAATGGGTGAGCCCTCGTTCCCCGCTGCCGTCTGGGAGCGCGAGAAAGCCCGGCTGAGCGCATCAATCCGTGAAGCCAATACTAAGCCCGCCACCTTGGCTGCAAAGGCCTTTGGCGCGGCGGTGTATGGCAGCCACCCTTACGGGTTTGATATGACCGAGGCCAGCTTGGCTCGTATCTCGGTGACCGACATGCAGGCCTTGCACACGCGCCTGCTGGCCCCGTGCCGGGCCCGAGTGAGCGTGGTGGGGGCCGTGACACAAGCGCAGGCCGATGTGCTGGTAACGGAGTTGTTTGCACGCTTAGCCGCGAACGCTAACGCGTGTGCCGCTCTGCCGACGGTGCCCGAGGTGGTTGCGTTGACTCAGGCGGTAGACCAGCGCATTGCCTTCGATTCGGCCCAGGCCCATGTGCTGATCGGTCAGCCTGGCTACCCGCGCAATGACCCTGATTTCTTTGCTTTGACGGTGGGCAACTACATCTTGGGCGGCGGCGGTTTTGTCTCGCGTCTGACCGAAGAGGTGCGTGAGAAGCGCGGCCTGAGCTACAGCGTGTACAGCTACTTTGCACCGGGCTTGCATGCGGGCGCTTTCACGTTGGGGCTGCAAACGCGGCCTGACCAAGTGGAGCAGGCCGTGAAGGTCTCACGCGATGTGCTGGCGAGCTTTGTGGCCCAGGGCCCCACAGCCAAAGAACTCAAGGCCGCCAAAGACAATCTTATCGGCGGCTTTGCCCTGCGCATTGACAGCAACCGCAAGTTGCTGGATAACGTGGCCAACATCGCCTGGAACCGCTTAGCCCTGGACTATCTGGACACCTGGACGCAGCAGATCGAGCGTGTCACCTTGGCAGATATCCGCGCGGCCTTTGCGCGCAAGTTACAGCCTGAAAAAATGGTGACGGTGGTGGTGGGTGGGGCAGCGGCCGCTGTGACTGGGGGTGCTGCGAAATGAAAAAAATCAAAACTTCTACGGCCAAAAAACCCAACGTTGCACCCGCTAAAAAAGCAACATTGCCGGGAGAAATCCGCATCATCGGCGGCCTGTGGAAACGCAGCAAACTGCCGGTGCCCGATAAGCCCGGCCTGCGCCCTACACCCGATCGGGTGCGCGAAACCCTGTTCAACTGGATCGGCTCGGACGTGCAGGGCGCGCGCTGCCTGGACGCCTTTGCGGGCACCGGCGCACTCGGTTTTGAAGCCGCCTCTCGCGGTGCTGCCGAAGTGCGCTTGGTGGAGCAAGACAGTGCCCTGGTGGCGCAACTCCAACGCATGCAGACGCAATTGAAGGCTTCTATGGTTGAGGTGGTGCGTGGCGATGGCCTGGCCGCGCTCAAGGCCGCAGCACCGGCGAGTTTGGACTTGGTGTTTTTAGACCCGCCGTTTGAGGCGACTTGGTTCGAGTCCGCCTTAGCTGCAGCCACGAAAGCCCTCAAGCCCGAAGGCAGCATCTACCTGGAAGCCCCCATCGCTTGGAGCGAAGACGCGTTGGCAGGCCTTAACCTGAACTTGCACCGGTATATGAAGGCTGGAGCCGTGCACGCGCATGTGTTGCGCCGCATAATCGACTGACCCAGCCCTAAAGAGAAACTTCCGTTCGGGCTGAGCTTGTCGAAGACTCACAAGCCCTTCGACAGGCTCAGGGTGAACGGGACCATTAAACGAGATCCTCACCATGGCCCGTCACATCACCGCCATCTATCCCGGCACTTTCGATCCCATGACTTTGGGCCACTTGGACATGGTGGCGCGGGCCAGTCAGATGTTTGACAAGGTGATCGTGGCCGTGGCCGCCGGGCACCACAAAAAAACCATGTTCACCGTGCATGAACGCATCGACATGGCGAGCGAACTTGTTAAACCCTATCCGCAGGTTTCGGTTGAGAATTTCTCAGGTTTGGTGATCAATTTTGCAAGCTCGCATGGGGCCAAAGTCATGATTCGCGGCCTGCGTTCAGGCACTGATTTTGATTACGAGTACCAATTGGCGGGTATGAACCGAAGTTTGATGCCGAATGTGGAGACCGTGTTTCTGACACCGGGCGACAAGTACCTGTTCATCTCCAGCACGCTGGTGCGCGAAATCGCCACCCTTGGCGGCGACGTTGATCAATTTGTGCACCCTGTGGTGGCGCGGAGTTTGCGCGCGAAGTTGCGAAGTTTGGATGAGTCTTGATGGTGCTTAAACTGTTGCAGGAGGTGACATGCCATGAATGATCGGATCCCGGAACTGCTTGCACAAATCAAAGTGCTGGAAGAAGAGTTGCAAACGACTGTGCACGCGCAAGAGCACCGCATGTTCTTCCAGATCCAGGGCAAACGGGTTGAGTTTGAGCAAACTATACGGCAGACCCATCGACGTTTGAAGCAGGGTTTTTTCCGCTGGCTGGTGACGAACCGGCCTCAGAACTTGATCACTGGCCCTATCATTTACAGCATGATTTTTCCGATGCTGGTACTGGATGTGTGTGTGATTTTTACCAGGCGACGTGCCCGCAAGGTGCTGGGAACGCATGCCCGCTACGCGCATTTTCTGGACTACGGAGATGCCGCTGACCATGCGGCGCGGGTGGAAGAATTTCGTTGTGCACTAGAGGAGATAAAGCCATGAAAATACTGCTGCCAGTGGATGGTTCTGAGGTGTCGATGGAGGCGGTGCGTTTTGCGGTGAACTTGGTGCGCAAAGGCCTGCAGGCCGACGTGGTGCTGGCCAATGTGCAGGAGCCAGCGTCTTTGTATGAAATGTTGGTGGCGCACGATGCCGACATGATTGATCGTATCTGCGAACAAGCCGGGGCCCACGCGCTGGAGCCCGCGCAGGCGCTTCTGGATCAGGCGGGCATCGCCTATGAGAGCGACGTGGCCAAGGGCGATCCGGCGCATACCTTGATCGATATTCTGGAGCGCTACGGTTGTGATCTGGTGGTTATGGGCGCGCGCGGACAGGGCACTTTGCGCAGTGCGTTGCTGGGTTCGGTGGCCAATGAGGTGTTGCACGCGGCGGGTGTGCCGGTGATGATCGTTAAGGCTTCTCAAGCAGGTTTTGAGCTTGATGCAAGCAACGAGAGCAATGAGGAAATAAGCGAAGCATGACCGAGTTGATTTTGATCCGCCACGGCGAGACCGACTGGAACCGTGAACTGCGTTTTCAGGGGCAAATAGATGTGCCACTCAATGCCACTGGTCATGAGCAGGCGCGCCGCATCGGGCTGCGCTTGGCACAGGAGGATGTGCACACGCTGGTGTGCAGTGACTTAGTGCGGGCACAGCAGACGGCCCTGCCAGTGGCGCAGTATCGACCAATCGATCAGGAGCTTCAACCCGTATTGGATGCGGCCCTGCGCGAGCAAAGTTTTGGTGTGATCGAGGGCCTGCAAGTGGCTGACATCAAGGCGCAGTTCCCCGAGGAATGGGCGCAGTGGACGCAGTTTGATGCGGACTATGCTTTTGCGGGGGGTGAGAGCGTGCGGCAGTTTCACACGCGGGTGTTGGCGGCTGTGCGAGCCCTGGCACGAACCTACCCGCAGCAAACGGTGGCGGTGGTGACGCATGGCGGCGTGCTGGACATGATTTACCGCTCGGCCAAGGACTTGCCGCTTTCCGGCCCGCGTCAAAGCCTGATTCCCAACGCGGGCTTGAATCGGGTGCGTGTGGAGGGTGACGCGATAGATATTTTGGAATGGGCCGATACCGAGCACCTGTCCGACATGCCGCCCCAACCGGTGTATGACCAACGCAAACAGCTGAAAACATCATGGCCTTGATCATCACTGATGAATGCATCAACTGCGATGTGTGCGAGCCCGAGTGTCCGAACGAGGCGATCTTTCTCGGCCAGGAAATCTATGAAATCGACCCGCACCGTTGTACCGAATGTGTGGGGCATTTTGACGAACCCCAGTGCGTGCAGGTTTGTCCGGTGGCGTGCATCCCCGTGAATCCGCAGTTTGTGGAAGATCAGGAAACCCTGTGGCAAAAATACCGGCGTTTGCAGGCGCAAGACAAACCAGGGTCAGTTGTACCGTCGGCCTGAATCGCTCCATCTCCCTTTGAATTTAGGGAGATGTAGTGGCGGTAACCGGTATCTTTTTCTTCTTCTCGCTTGGGGCTTTTGCAGTGAAGTTGTCTGGATTTCGCTGATTGTATTTTCTGACGTGTCGCACAGGCTGAAGGACTTTCCTCTCTGTTCCGGGAGTTTTGACAGCTTGTTCTGGCGCAGCGCTGGGCTGCTTGCGCCGCAAGGCTTCCTCCTCTTGGAGGCGTGATTTTTCCATGCTGCTGGCGGTTGATTTATCACGCTGAATGACGGCATCTGATTGCGCTTTTTGTGCACTGCTTCGGCTATCAGTGGCGTCTATTGGTGCACCGCCAGGGCAAGAGGTCTGACTGTAACTGTTCCCACAACGATACACATTTGGGGCTTGAGCCCTTGTTTGAAGGGCATAAGAAGCTATTAAAATAAGAGCAATCAGGGGCAATTTTTTCATACGGAATCTCCTTGTTCTTTGGTTTTTGGATCGGTGATGAGGAGGGTGCTAGGGTCGGGTAGTCTTGGCGGTTTAGGTCGTGGTGGCTTGCTGGTGTGGATCAGCAGGGTGGCCTTGTCCATTTCACCCGCCAGCAGGGGAGGCAGTGCTTTGAGTGTGCGCTGGACGGTTTCTTGAACGGCCTCTCGGTGTTCGAGAGATGGTTTCTTCAGCACCCAGTGGATGACTTCGGATTTGACACCGGGATGGCCCACGCCCAGGCGCAAGCGCCAATAGTCGCCGGTGCCCAGTTGAGCGTGAATATCACGCAGACCGTTGTGGCCCGCATGGCTGCCTGCAAACTTTAGTTTTGCCTGACCGGGGATGATGTCAAGCTCGTCGTGCACGACCAAAATTTCATCAGGCTGGATTTTGTAAAACCGCGCCAGTGCGGCGACTGCCTTACCCGACACATTCATGAAGGTTTGCGGCTTGAGCAGCCACACGGTCTCGCCGTGCAGGCTGGTGCGCGCTACAAAGCCGTGGAAGTTGCGGTCTGGCTGCAAGCTGACTTTGAGTTCACTGGCCAGCGCGTCTATCCACCAAAAACCGGCGTTGTGGCGGGTCGCTTCATACTCAGTGCCAGGGTTGCCTAGGCCTACAAATAACTTGATCATGGGCAAATTATCCCGCATGGCTCACGCATGGAAAAGGCCCACCGAGGTGGGCCTTTTTACGGAGCCGGGAAGATTACTTCTTGGCAGCCGGAGCTTTGGCAGCGGCGGGAGCCTTGGCTGCGGGGGCCTTGCCACCTGCTTTGCCCGCAGGTGCTGCGGCTGCATCGGCGGCTGCCGGTTCAGCGGCCACTTCGGCGCCAGCCACCATCACCACGGACACCAACACGGGGTTGTTCTTGCCGTGGGTCACAGCCGTCACGCCCTTGGGCAGAGCGACGTCATTCAGGTGCAGCGAGCGACCTTTCTTCAGGCCGCTCAAATCAACGGCGATGAATTCAGGCAGGTCGGCAGGCAGGCAAAGAACTTCGATCTCAGTCACGACGTGGTTGGCAATACAACCTTCGGTCTTGACAGCGGGGGAGTTCTCGTCACCGCTGTAGTGCAGTGGCACTTTCATGTGCAGCTTGGTGGTGGCGTCCACGCGCTGGAAGTCAATGTGCAACACGAGTTGTTTGAACGGGTGCATTTGCACGTTGCGTAGCAAGACCTTGTTGACCTGACCGGCGATTTCCATGTCCAGCACGCTGGAGTGGAAAGCCTCTTTCTTCAGGGCGTGCCACAAGGCGTTGTGATCGAGTTCGACCATGACGGGCTCAGTGGCTCCACCGTAGACGATACCGGGCGTGCGGCCGGTGATGCGGAGACGGCGGCTCGCACCCGTGCCCTGCTTAGCGCGCTCAAAAGCGACAAAATTCATAACTTACTCCTGAAGAAGTCCACCGCGACCAGTGTGACTCCGGTTTTAAAAAGGCGCGGCACGCTCAATTGGCATGCACGAGCCCACTTTTTGTCTGGATCAGAAAAGGTCTTCCTGCTCCGAGAACAAACTCATGACAGACTCACCTTTGGCAATGCGCCGGATGGTCTCTGCAATCAAGGGGGCCACATTCACTTGGCGAATTTTTGAGCAATTGGATGCTGCTTCGCCCAGAGGGATGGTGTTGGTCACGACCACTTCGTCCAGGGCATCGCCTTTGGAGATGCGCTCGATGGCCGGGCCAGAAAAAATCGGGTGCGAGCAATAGGCATAGACCTTTTTGGCACCGCGCTCCTTGAGCACTTCAGCCGCCTTGACCAGCGTGCCTGCGGTGTCAATCATGTCGTCCATGATGACGCAGTTGCGGCCATCGATCTCGCCGATGACGTGCATGACTTCGCTCACATTGGCCTTGGGGCGGCGCTTATCGATGATGGCCAGGTCGCAGTTGAGCTGCTTGGCCAGCGCACGGGCGCGCACCACGCCGCCCACGTCGGGAGAAACGACAATCAGGTCTTCGTAGTTCTTCTGACGCAAATCGCCCAACAACACGGGCGAGGCGTAGATGTTGTCCACCGGGATGTCGAAGAAGCCTTGGATTTGGTCGGCGTGCAAGTCCATGGTCAGCAGGCTGGTGACGCCCACGGCTTGCAGCATGTCGGCCACGACTTTGGCCGTGATGGGCACGCGGCTGGATCGTGGGCGGCGGTCTTGGCGGGCGTAGCCGAAATAGGGGATGACGGCGTAGATGCGCTCGGCCGATGCACGCCTAAGGGCGTCCACCATGACCATCAGTTCCATCAGGTTGTCGTTGGTGGGTGCACAGGTGGACTGCACCACAAACACGTCGCGAGCACGCACGTTTTGGTTGATCTCGACCAGCACTTCGCCGTCGGAGAATCGACCTACGGTGGCCGCACCGAGCGAAACGCCGAGGTTGCGGGCAATGTCTGCGGCCAAGCCGGGGTTGGCATTGCCGGTAAAAACCAAAAAGTCAGAAGGTTGTACGGCCTGCATGATCGTCCCAGCGCTCAAGAGTGAGAAAAACGGGTCAGAAAAACGACTCGGAAAATTTGGCAGGGGAAGAAGGACTCGAACCTTCGCATGCTGGAATCAAAATCCAGTGCCTTAACCAACTTGGCGACTCCCCTACACGGGTGAATCGTTTAACGCGACTCACCGATAAACCAATTTCAAGAGGCCCATCCCGCCAAAGGGTGAACCTCCAGATTGCTGCACAACCTGACCTTTAGTGTTTGCGGCACCTCACCCAACTTAAACAGAGAGGGCACACACGCAAAAACAGCACTTCCAGAACCTGTCATTCGACCTTTGAGTCCGAGTGAGTCAAGCCAATCAAGGGCTCTTGTCACATCTGCGCAAATTCTTTGTGCAACAGGCTGTAAGTCATTGCGGCCAAAGCCAAATGGGTTTGCAGCGAAGCCTGCGAGTATAGCGGGATTCGTGTCTCTTTTTAAGTCGGGGGCTGAAAAAATCGCTTGTGTCGGCAGTCCAGCGTGTGGCTTAACGACCAAAAATTGGCCTTTTGGCAGGTAGATGGGGGTGATGTCTTCACCAATGCCTTGCACCCATGCATTGTGACCATTCAGGAAAAATGGTACGTCGGCGCCCAAAGTCAATCCAATGCGCGTGAGTTGCGTCAGGCTTAAGTGGAGGCCCCACAGACGGTTCAGAGCGAGCAGGGTGGATGCAGCATCGGATGAGCCGCCACCCATGCCTGCTTGCGCGGGTACGCGTTTCTCAACCTGAATGTGGGCCCCTAGTGTTGTGCCCCCCAAGATTTGCAGAGCACGAGCGGCGCGTACGATGAGGTCGTCCTCAGGCAGCGGGGTGAGGATGTCTTCACGGCTGATTTTCGGGGTAGAACGCAACTCAAAATGCAGCGTGTCGTGCCAGTCAATCAGCATGAATGCGGACTGTAAGAGGTGATAGCCATCCGCTCTTTGCCCGGTTATGTGCAAAAACAGGTTGAGCTTGGCTGGGGCGGGGATGTCGTAGAGCGACTTCATGGCGCGATTATCGCAAGAGGGCTTTGCGACGAATTTCAGGGCTCAAGAATGAGGCGCAATTCTGCGGTGGGTTCGGGTTGTGTGCGGCGTGCGGTGAGACGGCCATTGACCCGTTGCGACAGATCGGCTTGCCAGCCCGCCGCCACGACATCGCGCCCAGCCAGCCAGTCAAAGAGTGCCGCGATGGGTAGGTCGGTACCGGTAGCTTGAGTGGCCAGCTCGTGGAGTGAGTTGAACTGGCGTACGGCACCATTGCTGCGCAGAGTGGCAGATTCAGGTGTCCAGATCAGATGAGCTGCGGTGCCGCCCAAGGGGCCGTAGAGGATTAGCTCGCCGGTTTGAGCTTGTCCGATAAGGTCAAAACTGGCCGAAAAAGACTGGGGTTCTTGGCTGTCGATGCGCACCGCCAGTCGCCCTCGCCAGGCTTGATTTTCTGTGCCATAAGGGCCTGGAGCCAAAGGAGATTGAGTACAACCAGCTATCAAAAAAATAGCAAACAGCAGGATGCTGGAGGCTGGCCTTAACCAAGCATTCACGGTTTCACACTCAGACGTTTAAGTGTTTCGAGCAGGGTTTCGTTTTCCGCGTTGATTTGAAGCCCTTCTCGCCATACGCGCAGTGCCTGATCTTTTTGCTCAAGACTTAACAACACTTCGCCCAAGTGGGCGGCAATTTCGGCATCGGGACGGGCCTTGTAGGCGTTTTGCAGGATTCGTAAAGCCTCCGTCTTGTTGCCACTTTTGAATTCGACCCAGGCCAGACTGTCGGAAATAAAGGGATCGCCCGGTGCAAATTCAAGCGCTTTGAGAATGAATTGGCGAGCTTCGTCCAGGCGTATGTTGCGCTCGGCCAGTGAGTAGCCCAAGGCGTTGTAAGCATGGTGGTAGTCGGGCTTGCCCGCGATGATCTGGCGCAGCAGGCGCTCCATGGCAGCGGTGTCTCCCAGCTTTTCGGCTAGCGTGGCCTGATCGTAGAGCAAGTCAAAGTCAGCAGGGTTGTTAGGGGCGGCTTTTTCCAGCAGATCGTAAGCGGCTTGGTAGAGTTTGTTGTCACGTAGCAGCTGAATTTCGGCCATCAGTTTTGTGCGCGCTTGGGCAGGTGTGCGCTCGGGCAGGCTCGCCATCAGCTTGCGGGCTTCAGTCAAGCGCCCTTGGCGAGCCAAAATGCTGGCTCGTCGAGTTTGAATTTGGATCAGGTCTTCAGCATTGGTGATTTTGCTCAGCCAGTTCTCTGCCTGCACAAAGTCTTTGCGTTGTTCGGACAGCTGGGCCAGCATCAAATAGGCTTGCACCAGCCCTCTATCCTGATTGGTGTTCGGTTTTAGGTCGCTCGAGAGCGTAAGGTCGACATAGCGTTGAAGGGATTTTTCACCCACATCACTCTGTTTGTTCTGTAATGCCAGAGCCCCTTGGATCAACCATGGTTCTGCAAAAGTGGGATTTTCTTGGGTGAGGATCTGTATTTGAACCTCTGATTCCGAATAGCGCTGAGCATCCAGTAGCGCTCTGGCATAAGCCAAGCGGACTTCTTCATTGGGTTTAATCGCCAGGTATTTTTGGACGATGGCTTCGGCCTGTGGTTGAGCCGGGCCCATTAAGACCAAGGCCAACAGGGCGGGTCCATCAGCCTGAGCGTCAATGGCTTGGCCACGGCGTGCAGCTTCCAGCGCGGCATCCCTGTCGTTGGCGATCAGCCGCATGCGGCCCACAGTGGTCCAAGCTGTCACGGCAGTGTTTGCACCGACCTTTGAAGGGATTAGATAAACATTGAGCGCTTGCTCGATGGTTTGGGCAGCCGTTTTTTTGTCAGATGCCTTAGCAAAATAATTGGGCAGTGCTGCGATAGTTTCTGGGCGGTTTTTATCTGGCGCCAGGGCAACTTCGCGCTTCATGGGCTCCACGGTGTCACTCAGACGGTTCAGGCCTATCAGGATTTGCAGCACGAAACGATTGGCTTCACGTGATTGGGGAAGTGCCTGTCTCCAAGCACGGGCAGCCTGGAGGGCAGACTCGCCGGAGCGGGCTTGTAGGGCGATTTCTACGGCGCGCTGAAAAAGTTGAGGGTCTGCAGTTTTTCGGGCAGCATCCAGAATGAGCGAGTAACCCAAACTTGGATCTGCCTCTTGGGCGTTTAGCTCGCCCAACAGCAGTTGGTAAAAGAGATCGGCATCCAGCGCGGAATTGACGGGGGGTGAGGTGGATGGCGCGGTCAAGGTGACAGGCTCTTGAGCGTGTGCCGTGAGCGCAACCGTCATAAGCAGTGTGAAGAGGGGGTTAAGTAATCGTTGAAGTGGCAGCATCAGGCCATAATAATCCAAGCCAACGTAACTGTTTTGACATGCCTGAATTACCTGAAGTTGAAGTCACTCGTCTGAGTTTTGCAAGCCGAATTGCCGGGGCTCGGATTCTCTCAGCCCAGCTGGGGAAACCTCTGCGCTGGCCTTTGGGTGTGCCTGTGATGCAGTTGGTTGGTCGAGAGGTGCAAGCGGTACGCCGACGTGGCAAGTATCTGTTGCTGGATCTGGATGAGGGGCTGTTGCTGATTCATCTGGGTATGTCCGGCAGTTTGAGATTTTCAAGTCAGCCGCCTGCACTCAGTGTGCATGATCACTTTGAGTTGGTCACGAGCCAAGGCACTTTGCGTTTGAATGACCCGCGTCGCTTTGGTGCTGTGGTGTTCGCCCCAGCGGAGGACTCAGCAGTCGCCCAGAAGTTGCTGGGCAAGCTGGGTGTTGAACCTTTGTCCGACGCGTTTGAGGCACGCACTTTTCACGCAGAGCTCAAAAGACACCACGTCGTAATCAAGCAGGTGTTGCTGGCGGGCCATGTGGTGGTGGGAGTGGGCAACATTTATGCGTGCGAAGTCTTGTTCCTGGCGGGTATTCGGCCGACCTTGCGTGCCGATCGTTTGAGTTTTCCGCGTGCCGTTAAGTTGCATGCAGCCATACGTCATGTGTTGGCCCGCGCGGTCGATCGGGGCGGCAGCACATTGCGGGATTTTTCAAATGCCAGTGGCGAGGCTGGTCATTTTCAACTTGAAGCCATGGTGTATGGGCGAGCGGATCAGCCCTGCCAAATTTGCGGCACCTTGGTCAAGTCTATTCGGCAAGGTCAGCGTTCTACGTTTTTCTGCCGTGTTTGTCAGAGATAAACAAGCTATGTCTGCTCGATGCTATATTGAGACCAGTCATGGAGGGAAGTTTGACACAGTCATTTAACGAACAATTTCAACTGCATGGGACGTGGCGGCACGGGTTTTCGTTGCGCCTGAAATTCCTCATCGAATGGATGCGGGATCAGGACTTGATGGACGCTGCGATTGAAGAGCGTTTGAAGCGTCTGGGAGAGCAGGTCAGAGCAGACAAAGTTATGGTGGCTTTTGTTGCAGAATTTTCTCGTGGCAAGTCTGAGCTGATCAACGCTATTTTCTTCTCAGCTTATGGCCGACGCATCATGCCGGCTAGCGCCGGGCGGACCACCATGTGCCCCACTGAGATGGGTTTCGATGCCGATGTGCCTCCCTGCTTGCGATTGCTCCCTATAGAGACCCGGTTGGAATCCCAATCGCTGATGGAGTGGCGAATGGTGCCTGAAAAATGGACGCAGTTTGATCTGGACGTGAATGATCCGGATCAACTCGCACGCGCACTTGAGCCTTTGGCAGAGACCCGCCGTGTGACGCAAGAAGAAGCACACGCGCTAGGGTTTTGGCATAAGCAAACACCTGACGATAACCCCTTGGTTGACGCGAAAGGATTGGTTGAGGTGCCTCGTTGGCGCCACGCGCTCATTAACATTGAACACCCCTTGCTCAAGGAAGGCTTGGTGATCCTGGATACGCCGGGTCTCAATGCCATTGGTGCGGAGCCGGAGTTGACTGTTAGCCTGATTCCGCAGGCGCATGCAGCGGTTTTTGTGCTGGGTGCAGACACCGGAGTAACCAAGTCTGACTTGTCCATTTGGCGTGAGAACCTGATCACCGAAACGGGTCACATTGATACTCGCTTGGTGGTGCTCAATAAGATTGATGCTTTGTGGGATGCCTTAAGTTCACCCGCACAAATTCAAAGTCAAATTAGTCGTCAGTGTGACAGTACGGCAGAGATATTGGGTGTACCCCGTGATCGGGTGTTTCCGGTGTCCGCCCAAAAAGGTTTGGTGGCCAAGGTTACTAACGATGCTGAACTGCTTTTGGCCAGTCGGCTGCCAGTGCTCGAAGAGGCGTTGGCCCAGCGGATCATGGCGCAACGTCGGAAAATTTTGGGTGCTGCAGTGGCAAAAAATGTTTCGGAGTTGCAGGTAGAGGCGGGTAGGATGCTCAATATCCGTCGGCGGGATTTGACCGAGCAATCGCTTGAATTCAAGAGCTTGATGGGCAAAAATGCCACCGTCATTAAACATATGCGCATTCGTATTTCGCGCGAGCAGTCCGAATTTGATCTAGGGGGTGCCAAGATCCATGCAGTGCGCTCCGTTCACCACAAGCTTTTGCGAGATGTTTTCAAGCTTTTGGGCGCCACCAGTTTGCGACACGAGATGGCGCAGCTAAAAATGGCACTGAATCAAAAAGGACTCAAGCTGGGCATCAAAAGGGCTTATGGAGAAACCTTTGAGCGGCTGCGCGAGGGCTTGCTACACGTTCAGATCTTGACGGAAGAAATTCAGACCATGCTGGGCGCAACCTTTCGGCAACTCAATGCAGAGTATGGGTTCTCTTTGCAGCCGCCCAGCGAGCCGAAAATGCTGGAGTTTTTCAATGAGCTGGACAGGGTTGAGCAGGGGCATCTCCAGTATTTGGGCGTTGGTAATGCTTTCAGACTGGCGCAGCCTGAGTTCACAGACAGACTGGTGCGTGCCCTGGCGACGCGGCTGCGAACCCTGCGTCAAACCTTGCTGAGCGCCATTGAGCTGTGGAGCAAGTCGGCTTCTGCCCAATTGGACGCGCAACTCCGAGAGCGGCATCGCAACTTTGGGCGTCGTATTGAGGCCATTGACCGTATCCAGCAGGCTGCAGGTGGGCTCAACGAGCGCAGTGCAGAGATTGAAGCGCTGATTGCGGCATCCCGTCAACACGATAAGAAATTGCAGAAGCTCACCAGCCTGTTGCTCAAAGCACTAGAAACATCGGCTGAATCAGTGCACGTACTCGAACAGGCCTGAACCTCATGAATGGTGATCTGGCCACGCAAGTGGTGCGCTGGCAGGCGGCGTTTGGTCGCCATCACTTACCGTGGCAAAACACCACGGACCCTTACCGGGTCTGGTTGTCTGAAATCATGCTTCAGCAGACTCAGGTGATCACGGTGCTGGAGTACTTTCCTCGGTTCATGACGCGCTTCCCGAATGTTCACTCACTGGCGACTGCGCAACTCGATGATGTTTTATCGTTGTGGAGTGGACTAGGCTATTACAGTCGAGCTCGAAATCTTCACGCATGCGCAGTTCAGGTGCTTGCGCTCTACGGCGGCGAGTTTCCCCGTACGGCTCAAGTGCTGATGACGCTGCCTGGTATTGGTCGCTCAACCGCAGCCGCCATTGCATCTCTTTGTTTTGGAGAGCGGGCGGCGATTTTGGATGGCAATGTCAAACGTGTGTTGACTCGTTTTTTAGGTTTTGGTGAAGACCTTGCCAAAGCGGCAAACGAACGTGCTTTGTGGGCACTTGCTACACAAGTATTGCCGGATCAGGATGTGCAACGAAGTATGCCGCGTTACACCCAGGGCATGATGGACTTAGGTGCAACTGTGTGTTTGAGTAAAAAACCAATGTGCCCGATTTGTCCTTTGGTGCTGTCGTGTCGAGCTCACGCTGAAGGTTCGCCGCAAAAATACCCATTCAAAACCCGCAAACTCAAGCGCAGTGTGCAGTCGATTTGGATGTTGTGGGCACAAACGCCACAGGGTGATGTGTGGTTGAGCCGTCGGCCCACGCCTGGCGTTTGGGCTGGACTGTATTGCTTTGGTCTTTTTGGCAGCCGTGAGGAGCTTGAAGCGGCTGTTCCCGCTAGGTGCCGTGCCGCGCTGGAGGACGAAGCCGTGGTTCCCCACGTATTGACGCATAAAGACCTGTTTCTACATCCGGTCCGCTTGCGTTTGCTTGTTAGGGCAGACATCGAGGTGCAAGCTTTTGGGGCGTGGTTCGCAGCCAATCAGTGGCCTGACCTGGGTTTGCCCGCGCCGGTTAGGAAGCTACTGTTGCGCGATGCCTAAATCACGGTGTCGCTTGAGTGTGCGCCATTGTGATTCAAAGCACGCAGCTAGTTTCTCTACCAAATAAACGGAGCGATGTTGTCCACCGGTACAGCCAATGGCCACTGTGACGTAGCTGCGATGATTGCGTGACAAAGGCCCCATCCAGTGGTTTAAAAATTGAGCGATCTGTTCTTGCATCTGCTGTACAGCAGGCTGTTCTTGCAAAAATTCGATCACAGCCTTATCTTTGCCTGTGAGCGGTTTGAGCGTCACTTCATAGTAGGGGTTGGGTAGCATACGCACATCAAAAACGTAATCTGCTGCGCCAGGAATACCTCGTTTGAAAGAGAAAGATTCAAACACCAGAGTTAATTGCTCTCCTGAAACAGATACCAGTGATTTCACTTGGTCTTGCAGTTGCGCATGGCGCAGTAAGGTTGTGTCGATCACGTGAGCATGCTCACGCAAGCTGCTTAGTAGCTTGTGTTCAAGCTCAATGGCTTCAACCAGTGCGCGGCTCATATCATCAGTCGCTGTGTCGATATTAATTTGCGACAAGGGATGCTTGCGACGAGTTTCTGAAAAGCGACGCATCAGCGCGTCAGTGCTGGCGTCCAAGAACAGAAATTTCACATCAATGTTTTGATGCCTTAAGTCTGCCAACAGAGCTGGTACTTGAGGCAAGGACGCTGAACTGCGTACGTCCATGGCAATGGCCAGTTGATGGGAGTTTTTTTTCCGCTCTAACGCGACTAGCGGCAGCAGCAACTCAGGCGGCAGGTTGTCCACGCAGAAATAACCTGCGTCCTCCAGCACGTGCAGTGCTACGGTTTTGCCTGAGCCAGACATTCCGGTGATGAGGACAATTTCCATGGACATGATCTTAGCCCTGCGTTTGCAGCATTTCTTTAGCGTGAGCCAAGGTCGTGCCCAACAAGCGCTCACCTCCCAACATGCGGGCTATCTCCGCCACCCGCTGCTCGCCCTGCACGGTGCTGACCATGCTCAATGTGGTTTGTCCCTGAAGCTGTTTTGCCACCACCAAGTGATGGTCGGCACAAGACGCTACTTGCGGCAGATGCGTCACCGCCAGCACTTGCCGATCTAGGCCGAGCTGCCTCATGAGTTGCCCCACCGTCTCAGCCACCGCTCCGCCTACGCCAGCATCCACCTCGTCAAAAATCAGGGTTTGAGCGGTGCCCAGGCGGCTGGTGGTCACGGCAATGGACAGGGCTATGCGCGACAACTCTCCGCCGGAGGCCACCTTGCTGACCGGACGCGGCGTGCTGCCTGCATGGCCTGCCACCAAGAAGCTCACCTCTTCCAGCCCGCTTTGCTGCGGCTCAGGCGCGGTTTGCAGCGCGACCTCAAACCGTCCGCCCTGCATGCCCAGGCCCTGCATGGCTTGGGTGATGGCTTTGGACAAGAGCGGTGCGGCTTTGGTACGCGCACGTGAGATTTTCCGGGCCTCTTCGGTGTAAGCGCTTTGGGCAGCTTGCGTTGTTACTTCCAGTCCGGCCAGATCACTGGCCGCTTCGAGTCGGGTTAACTCAACTTTCCAGGCGGTCAGTAAAGCGGCCAGTTCAGAAGGAGGGCGCTTGTAGCGGCGTGCCAGAGATATCCACTGCGTCATGCGCGCGTCCAACTCGGCTAGGCGCTCTGGGTCTAGGTCAGTGCGGCGCAGGTAGGCGTGCAGGGAGTGCACAGTGTCTTCCACTTGCGCCATGCTGGACGCCAGCACTTCGCTCATGTCCTTGAAGTCGGGCTCCAGGTGGGCCTGCTTTTGCAGCAACTGCTGGGCTGTGTGTAATGTGCTCAAAGCGCTGGCTTCATCGCCTTCTAGCGCTGCCACGGCCCCCTGCGCGGCGTCAAGCAGCGCTTGCACATGCGATAGACGGCCATGGTCGGTGTTGATCTCTTCCCACTCACCTACCTGGGGCTCGAGTTTTTCAAGTTCGCCAATTTGCCAACTGAGACGTTCGCGCTCTTGGTCTAAAGAGTCTTGCGCTGCGCGGGCTTCGGCTAACGCCGATTGAGCACGCCGCCAGCTTTGCCAGCGCGTGTTCAGCGTCGCGGTGTTGCACTGCGCGTAGGCATCCAGCAGGCCACGCACGGCGTCGGGGCGAGTCAGGCTTTGCCAAGCGTGCTGGCCATGAATGTCGAGCAACTGCTCACCCAGTTCGCGCAGTTGTGTGGCCGTTGCCGGGCTGCCGTTGATCCAGGCGCGGCTCTTTCCTTGGGTGTCAACCGTGCGGCGCAGCAACAGGGATTCAGCGGCATCAAAACCCGCGTCTTCCAGCCAAGCATGCAGACCCGCAGGGTTGTCGAATTCGGCGCTGACCTCAGTGCGCGTGGCGCCTTCACGGATCACGCCGCTATCGGCTCGGGCACCAGTGACCAGTTGCAGCGCGTCAATCAGGATGGACTTGCCCGCTCCAGTTTCGCCGGTCAGCACGGTGAAGCCGCTCTCCAAATCAAGCTCCAACTCACGGACGATGACGAAATCGCGCAGGGCAATGCGTTTGAGACTCATGATCAGGCCATCCCTTCGTTCCAGTGAAGTTTTTGGCGTAGTGTGTGGAAATAAGTCCAGCCAATGGGGTGCAGAAAGCGCACCCTGTGCTCAGAACGGTTGACGATGATGCGGTCGCCAATCAACAAGGAGGCCAGTGACTGCATGTCGAAATTGGCACTGGCGTCGCGCCCCGAGACGATCTCAATGGCGATCTCTGACTCGTTGGAAAAAACGATGGGGCGATTGGACAAGGTGTGCGAGGCAATGGGCGCCAGCACCCAGCCCGCAATAGAGGGGTGCAGTATGGGGCCACCCGCTGACAGTGAATAAGCCGTCGAGCCCGTGGGCGTGGCGATGATCAGGCCATCCGCCCGCTGGTTGGCGACGAAGTGGCCATTGACTTCTACCCGCAGCTCCACCATGCCTGAGGTCGTCCCCCTGTGCACGACCACATCGTTCATGGCCAGCGCATCAAACACACATTGCCCAGAGCGCATAACTTTGGCGTGCATCAGACTGCGGTGATCCTCCTCGTACTCGCCGCGAAGTATAGGAGTCAGCGTAGCTTCAAAACTGTCGAAGGGAATGTCGGTGATAAACCCCAGCCGACCATGGTTGATACCTACCAGAGGCACATCAAAACAGGCGAGTTGACGACCAATGCCCAGCATGGTGCCGTCCCCCCCCCACAACAAGACCCAGATCGCAGTAAGCACCGATGGCGGCCACGTCCATCACCGGGTAGCCGGTGATTCCGGTGTTGTTGGCCGTCTGTCCCTCCAGAATGACCTCGCACCCTTGAGCATGCAGGAAATGGGCAATTTCTTCCAGCGCTGAACGCGATGAAGAGGATTGAGCTCCAGCGCCCGAGGTCTGGTATTTGCCAATCAGTGCAACTTGGTGAAATTTAGACTTCATACGCAAATTACATCATTAAAATGAAACTATGCTCGATGATCGTGCCAAGTTGTTGTTGAAAGCGCTGGTGGAGCGCTATATCGCCGATGGGCAGCCCATCGGCTCGCGCACATTGTCGCGTGCCAGCGGATTAGAACTGTCCCCTGCCACGATCCGCAATGTGATGTCTGATCTGGAAGAGTTAGGGCTCATCGCCAGCCCACATACTTCGGCAGGACGCATCCCTACGGCACGTGGCTATCGGCTTTTTGTGGACACGATGCTTACCGTGCAGCAAGGTCAGTTTGCAACGCAGAGACTGGCCCCCGATCAACCCCAAAAAGTCATTTCCAACGCCGCTAATCTGTTGTCCAGCTTGTCGAATTTTGTGGGCGTAGTCATATCACCCCGGCGCACCACGCTGTTTCGGCACATCGAATTTTTGCGACTGTCCGATCGGCGCCTGTTGGTCATCATTGTTTCGCCTGAGGGAGATGTACAAAACCGCGTCATCTTCACTGGGCAAGACTATTCGCAGGAGCAGTTGGTGGAGGCGGCCAACTACCTCAATGCCAACTACAAAGGGTTGACGATTGAGCAAGTGCGCGAACGACTTAAACACGAAGTGGAATCCTTGCGTTCAGAAATTGCCACCCTAATGCAAGCGGCCGTAGTCGCAAGTTCTGATGCCATCTCGGAGACTCAGGATGAGGTCGTTATCTCGGGTGAGCGCAACTTGCTGGCCGTCACGGATTTCTCCAGCGACATGAGCCACTTGCGGCGGGCATTTGAGTTGTTTGAAGAAAAAGCGCAACTCATGCGCTTGCTCGATATTGCAGGCCAGGCCGAAGGTGTACGCATCTTCATTGGTGGTGAAAGCAAGGTCGTTCCGTTTGAAGACTTGTCCATCGTCAGCGCGCCTTATGAGGTGGACGGACAGATCGTTGGCACCCTGGGCGTCATCGGTCCCACCCGCATGCCCTATGACCGAATGATTCAGATTGTGGACATTACATCCAAGCTGGTTAGCAACGCGCTTAGTCATCACAAGTAGCCCCTTACAATCACCGCTTCGGTTGGGGCGTTAGCTCAGTTGGTTAGAGCAGAGGACTCATAATCCTTTGGTCCAC
>JANXSU010000239.1 GCA_025356545.1 Comamonadaceae bacterium | reverse complement strand
CATCTCCAGCGAGGCTGCCCAGTGGCTGGCGCGTGCCGATCAAGGTGCTGCACCACGCAACGCCAGTGTCAGCGGCAAAGCCTGGGTGAACCAGATTCTGGAGTCCAACACCGTGCCCACGCTGTGGGTCACCAACCGCATCGAGCAGATTGACCCGGCATTTCGCCGCCGCTTTGCCTACCACCTGGAGCTCAAAAGCCCGCCGCCCGGTGCGCGCGAGGGCCTAGTGCGCAAGACGCTCGAAGGTGTGGACGTGAGCGATGCATTTGTCGCCCGGCTGGCCGCGCGCAAGGGCCTGACCCCGGCGCAAATCCGCACGGCGGTGCGCTTTGCCGGGCTGGTCGGGCCAGCGCTTCAGGTCAGCGGACTGGTTGAGCTTCATAGTCGGTCCGACGACGCGCAGAGTTCCACGCAAGAAACCCTGATCGAGCGCCAGTTGCACAACGCCGACCTAGCCCTGGGTCAACGTCCCGGCGGTGGGTCGCAACGCGAATCAGCGACCCGCTACGACTTGAGTCTGCTGCATGTGGAGAGTCGCTTTGAGGTGCCCCGCATGGTGCAGGCCTTGCACGCGCGTGGCCACGGCACCTTGTGCTTTTACGGCCCACCCGGCAGCGGTAAAACGGCGCTGGCCGAGCACATTGCCAACACCTTGGGGCGGGCGCTCATCATCAAACAGGCCAGCGATTTGATGAGCAAGTACATCGGCGAAACCGAGCACAACATGGCGGCCATGTTCGCCGAAGCGGAAGCGGAAAACGCGCTGTTGCTGCTGGACGAGGCCGACAGCTTTTTGCAAGACCGCCGGGGTGCCCAGCGCACCTATGAGGTGACCGAGGTGAACGAAATGTTGCAAGGCATGGAGCGTTTTAACGGCATCTTCATCTGCACCACCAACTTGTTTGACAGCATCGACCCCGCCGCCCTGCGGCGATTCACCTTCAAGATTCAGTTCAAACCACTCAAGCCCGTGCAACGCGAGGCCATGTTCACAACCGAAGCCCTGGCTGGAGACGCCACCGCCCTCACCCCAGAGATCAAAACCCGGCTGGCCGAGTTGACGCAACTCTGCCTGGGCGACTTCGCCGCCGTGCGGCGGCAAGCGGTGATTCTGGATGCCGCACTAGAGCCGCTGGAGTTTTTGGCGCAACTGGAAGCAGAACACCGCGTCAAGCCCGAGGTGCGCGAGTCACGCGGTATGGGGTTCATGGCACCGCCGGGTTAAAGCCCCACCACCCGCAACACCTCTTCCCCATAGGCTTCCAGCTTCTTCGCCCCAATCCCGCTGATGCCTTGCAGGTCGTCCAGGGTCTGCGGCACGCGCTCAGCGATGGCGGCCAGGGTGGCGTCGTGGAAGATCACGTAGGCGGGCAGGTTGTGTTCGCGCGCGACTTCGCCGCGCCAGGCTTTAAGTGAGGCAAAGCGAATCTGTGCCGCATCGTCGAGTGCCAGCGGTGCAGCATCGGGTTTGGATGATGCGCTGCCGCCGCGCTTGGGTTTGCGCTCCGCCGGGGTCGAGACCGATTCGCGCAGGCGCACCGCCACCTCACCCTTGAGCACGGCGCGCGATTGCTCTGTGAGTTGCAGGGTGTTGAAGGCCTGGCCATCCACATTCAGCGAGCCGGTGGCAATGAGCTGGCGCAGCACGCCGCGCAATTGAATCTCGCTAAAGGCCGCGCCAATGCCAAAGGTGGTCAAGCCCTCATGGCCAAACTGCGTCACTTTGTCGGTCGTCTTGCCGCGCACGATGTCCATGATGTGGCCTGCGCCAAAGCTGATGCCGCTGGCCTGTTGCACGCGGTAGATGGTGCTGAGCAGCTTGCGCGCGGCGTCGGTGCCGTCCCACACGTTGGGCGGGTTCAGGCAGTTGTCGCAGTTGTTGCAAGGCTGGCTGGCTTCATCAAAGTAGGCCAGCAGCCGCACGCGGCGGCAGTCCGCGCCTTCGGCCAGGGTCAGCAGGGCATCCAGCTTGCCGCGCATGACCTGTTTGAAGTCGTCACCCGCCGGGCTCTCGTCAATCATGCGCCGCTGGTTCACCACGTCTTGCAGGCCGTAGCCCATCCAAGCGTTGGCGGGTGCGCCGTCGCGCCCAGCACGGCCCGTCTCCTGGTAGTAGCCTTCGATGTTTTTGGGCATGTCCAGGTGCGCGACAAAACGCACGTCGGGCTTGTCGATGCCCATGCCAAAGGCGATCGTGGCTACCATGACGATGCCGTCTTCACGCAAAAAGCGGTCTTGGTGGGTTTGGCGCACCAAGGCATCCAGCCCGGCGTGATAAGGCAGGGCGTTCAGACCCGCAGCGCACAGGGTCTGGGCAATGTCTTCCACCTTGCGGCGTGACTGGCAATAGACGATGCCCGCGTCCCCCTCGTGCTCGTGCTGGATGAAGCGCAGCAACTGCTGCGTGGCGTCCTTCTTCTCCACAATTTTGTAGCGGATGTTGGGCCGGTCAAAGCTACTGACGAACTGTTGCGCTTCCTCTAACTGCAGCCGCTCCACGATGTCGGCGCGGGTCAGCGCATCGGCGGTTGCGGTGAGCGCCATGCGCGGCACACCAGCGTAGCGCTCGTGCAGCACGGTGAGCGCGCGGTACTCGGGGCGGAAGTCGTGGCCCCACTGGCTCACGCAGTGCGCTTCGTCAATGGCGAACATCGACAGCAGACCACGCTCGTGCAGCGAATCCAGCAGCGCCAGGAAGCGCGGCGTGGTGATGCGCTCGGGCGCGGCGTAGAGCATCGTCAAGTCGGCACGCAGCAAGCGCTTTTCCAGCGCAGACGCCTGCTCGCCAGTGAGGGTGGAATTAAGAAATTCGGCCTCGACCCCGGCCTCATGCAGCGCCCCCACTTGGTCGTGCATCAGAGCGATCAAGGGTGAGATGACGACGGTGACGCCGTGCCCCGCCTGCTGCCGCGCAATGGCGGGGATTTGGTAGCACAGCGATTTACCGCCGCCCGTGGGCATTAGCACCAGCGCGTCACCGCCGGTGATGACGTGGGAGACGATGGCTTCTTGCGGGCCGCGAAACTGTTCGTAGCCGAACACTTCGCGCAGGATTTGGGAAGAGGACAATGGGGTCGCTATTGATTTGCTAGCTTCTTGTGCTGGTTTTTAAAGGTCTACAGCACTTTTAGTGCTGAATTACAGGTCAAAAACAGCCTACATCTGCTCCCACGGCAGCCCATCAAACCGCCAGCCGTTCACGCTGGAGCGGTGAAAGTGCTCGTCCATCTCGCCCTCAAAACCGTGCAGTACGTTGATGACTTCGGTAAAGCCTGCGGCTTCTAGCGCTTGGCCCGCGTCCAGCGTGCGTTTGCCGCTGCGGCACAGCAAGACGACCGGGCGGGTTTTGTTGCCATTCGCCTCGCGCTCTACCTCGGCCACAAAGCGCGCGGGGTCGGGCGTGAGATCGGGGTATTCGTACCAGGCGATCATGTGCACGCCGGGCGGGCGGCCCACGTACATCGACTCGATCTCCATGCGCACGTCAACAAACAGCGCCTCGGGTCGCTGCTGAATCAGCGCCCAGGTTTCTTTGGGGGGCAGGTGTTTCATAGCCCGTATTGTCCGGGTTTTGCACTAGCCGCTCACAAGCCCGTTGTCTGAGATCGAGCATCCCTAAAGTACCCTGTGAGAAAGTCGCATAGCCGGGGTGGGGAATCCCGCAGTATTTTCCAATTCAGGTATGAGCCTGAAGGGGCCGGATTTCAGGTAGCTTCTGCGAGTGGGCTGATCGGGTTAAAAGAGGGAGTCTAAAGCCTTGCCTCCCTACCCCTTCAACAAGGCTGTCTTGGGAGTTCTGGTTT
>JANXSU010000238.1 GCA_025356545.1 Comamonadaceae bacterium | reverse complement strand
AAACCAGAACTCCCAAGACAGCCTTGTTGAAGGGGTAGGGAGGCAAGGCTTTAGACTCCCTCTTTTAACCCGATCAGCCCACTCGCAGAAGCTACCTGAAATCCGGCCCCTTCAGGCTCATACCTGAATTGGAAAATACTGTTATTTTCTTCATGATTTTCCTTGGCGTTCTCCCATTGGCTGCATGGGCGCAGTTTCCAACGACGTCTCCCTATTGGCTGGGCTGAGTTTCAAAGTGTACACGTCGCCGCCCGTGGCTAGCTTGTCCAGGTAATCGGCCCATTGTTGAATCATCAGGAAACGCTGGTTCCTGTACTTGGTTCGGTTGTAGCTGGTGCCGTTTGCGTCCTTCTTTGCGTGCGCCAGGTTGGCCTCAATCACCTGCCAGTCAATGTTCAGTTCATCAACCAGCATGGTGCGGGCGCTCGCCCTGAAACCGTGCCAGCTTTGCTCCTTGCCAAAGCCCAGTGCATACAAGGCACTGCGCACCGAGTTATCAGACACCGGCCTGTCATGGCTGCGCTCGCCGGGAAATACATAGCGCCCGTGGCCGGTCAGTGGTTGAATGCTGCGCAGCAAGGCCAGCGCCTGCGTGGGCAATGGAACAGTGTGATCTTCGCCCTGCTCCTTCTCCAGCTTGGTGCGCTTCATCTTCATGCTGGGGATCGTCCACAGCGCCGCATCTAAATCAAGCTCTGCCCATTCCATCATGCGCAGGTTGCCGGGGCGTTGGTACAACAAGGGGGTGAGCTGCAAGGCGGTGCGCACAATCGGCCCGCCCTTGTAGCCTTTGATGGCCCGCATCAAGCCACCCATGCGCACCGGGTCGAGGATGGCTGCAAAGTTCTTACCCCGGTAGGGCATCAAGCGGGCTTTCAGTCCCTCCGTGATGTTGCGTTGCTGGACGTGGGCGGTGGGAAGCCAGTAGTCCCATACCTGCCGCGCCAGCATCAAGACCCGATCAGCCGTTTCAATCGCGCCACGTTCTTCTACTTTTTGCAACGCTGCCAGCAGTTCCATGGCGTGAATCTCGATCATGGGTCGTTCCCCGATCCAGGGGAACAGGTCACGCTCAAGTTGCCGCAATGAGCGTTCAGCGTGGCTTTCACTCCATTGGGGGGCCTGCTTCCCGTACCAATCCAAGGCCACCACCTTGAAGGTGTCGCCGGTGCGCGTGGCTTTCAGCTTTTCGACCTTGCGCACCTGCACGGGATCAGCGCCGGTTGATTTTTGAAGTTTTGCAGCATCACGGGCCTTTCTTGCGTTGGTCAAGCTTACGTCGGGATAGCTGCCCAGCGCCAGTTGCTTTTCAGCCCCGGCAATGCGGTATTTCAGAAACCAGCGTTTCGATCCTGCCGGACTGACTTGCAAATACATCCCGCCCGAATCAGCAAACCGGGCTTGTTTCCGATCAGGTGGGCAAACTGCATTGCGGCATTGGGCATCTGTCAGCATGGGGGTACGGCCTCTAGTGAATATGGGGGTGCAACATAGGCAAATGGGGGTACAGCCTTAATTCCCCCCCGTTTTTTCTATTTCTCCCCCCGTTTGTACCCCCGCTTTGGCCTAGCTGTCAATATCAGCCCTTGTACGCCATTGCACTGTAAGAGGTTGATTTACCAATGAAAAAGGCCTCCGAGTATCGCTACTTGGAGGCCTTTGTCATGCGGTCTGGTGGAGCTGGCGGGAATTGAACCCGCGTCCGCAAGCCTTCTTCGAACAGTTCTACATGTGTAGCCGTCTGGTTTGAGTCTCGCCTTTTGCATCGCGCAGTGGCACGCTATGCAAAACGCCAGCAACCTATTGTCTCGACCCGCCCTAAGTTACCCAAGGCAGGCCCAGCCGAATGAAATTACCCCACAGCCTGGACAGCCCGATCTTGCGATCTGACCACCCTTGCCCAGCCTATCGGCTTGCTGTTGTGAGGCTCACGTGCAATTAAGCAGCGAGTGCGAAACGTTCGTCGTTTGCAGTTAGGTTTTTTCTGCTGTTTTACGAGGTAACAGAACCTCGACATGCCCTGCTGCGCGTCCGAACCCACGTCGAAACCAGTGCAGCCCCAAGCTTTGATTTTAAGCCTTTACAGGCAGTTGTGGTTTAAACAGCAGCAGCAGCAGGGCCAAGAGCCCGGCCGCCATCACCCCCAAGCTGACATGGACAGCGCTTTTGCTCGCTGAATAGGCCATGCTGGAGTAGCTCAAGTAACCGCAAGCCCCACAAAACACCAGGGGGGTGAGGGGGTAGAGCGGAATTTTAAAAGGCCTGCTTGATAGGCCATCTTTACGGCGTAGCAAAAACGTCGATAAACCAACCATCAGCAAAAACAACCAAAACACGGGCGCCGTGAACTCGACCATGGCTTCAAAACCGTCAGCCTGCAAGCAAGCAAAGCCGATCAAGGCAATGCAGATGAGCGCCTGTAGCAGGTAAGCCGAGGCGGGACTTCCTTTTTGTGCATTCCACTGCCCCATAAAGCCAAGCAGCCTCCAATCCTGAGCGAGTGCGTAGTTGCTGCGAGCCCCCACAATCAGCGTGGCATTGATGCTGGTGAGTGCGGCGATGGCGACGAACAAGCCCAAGGCTTTTTGAGCCCACGACCCAAAAGCCATACCCAGAAGGTCAGCGCCTGCCGTTTTGCTGTTCGCCAGACCCCGCACGCCCAGACCATGCAGCAAAGCAAGGTTGACCAGTCCGTACACCACGGTAATGATGGCTAGACTGATGACGATCACTGAGACAATGGCTTTGACGCCGCCTCGAACTTCGGCCGAAATATAGGCGGCCTCATTCCAACCGCCAAAGGTCAGCAAGACAAATACCAAGGCCAAACCCATCAGACCGATGGTGGGTTGGGTTGAAAAAAACGCCGGATCAGGGCTCTGGGGCCGATCAACCACAAAGCCCGCAATGACGATGGCAAGTAGGCCCAGCACCTCCAGCAGCGTGAGGACGCGCTGGATCCGGGCCGACTCTCGAATCCCGGCCACATTGACGAGCGTCAAAATCAACACGACGGCGAGCGCCCAGATCGCGCTTGAATAAGGCCCCAGGGGGATGACTTGGCTCATGAAATCCCCAAACACAAAGGCCAGCAAAGCGACCGAACCCGGGTTGATCACTGTGGCTTTGGCCCAGGCATAAAGAAATGACACATTTTTGCCATAAGCACGGGCTAGAAAATGGTAGTCACCTCCGGCGTGGGGATAGGCCGCACACAGCTCGGCATAGCAAAGCGCGCCAGCCAAAGAGATGAGCGCACCGGCCAGCCAGGTGAGCAAAATCCAGCCAGAATCACCCACCATACCGGCCACCATCGAAGGCGTTTTGAAGATGCCCGCACCAATGACAAGGCCAACGATGATGGCAATCGCATCGCGCTGTGCGAGCGACCTCTGGGGTTGGCTGCTCATGCTTATCGCAAGCGGCCCTTGATGGGCTGGTTGGTGCTGGCGCTTATATCCCCGGCCTGAAGCTCACCCTCCAACACGCTGTCGTTCACCTTGGCCTTTAGGCTGTGCGTGACCTGCTTGTCATCCACAAAGTGAACGCTAAGCCGATCACCAGACAGCTCGGCCCCCAACAAGGTATGTTGCTGTTGGCCCAGGGTGATGTAGCCCCCGATTTTTTGAAAGCGCTGGCTCAATTGCAGTGTTGCGGTGGCCACGCCTGCCAGCCCCTGCAAGACCCAGGTACCTGCCACCTCGGCCGGGACAATCCACAGATAACCTTTGGCACGTTCTGATTGGATGCTCAGATCAGGCTGCCAATCTGACATGTCAAATTCATTGGACACCACGCGGGTGCCGGGTTTCATCTTCAGCAGTGTTGGGCGCAGTTGAAAATTCAGCTCCGGCAACAAATAAAGCGTGACCACGGAGGCTGGGGAAAAGTCTTCTGCAAAAATGTCGCCATGTATGAAGTTGACTTTGTCGCCCACGTTCGCGCGCTGTGCGTTGCGGCGCGCGAACTCCACCAGTTTGAGGTTGTACTCAATGCCCACGGACTTGGCCCCAAACTGTGTGGCCGCGACGATGGGGATGATGCCGTCGCCCGCACCCAGGTCGTAAACCCTATCGCTCGCGGTTACCTTGGCGGCGTTCAGCAGGTTCATCACATGGTCTTGTGCTGTGGGCATCCACATCACATCCCGGCCCATTTGGCCGCGGATGGGTTGGTAAATTTCATCACCAAACTTTGTGGCTTGCGCGTGGGCATCAGCCCCCATCAAGAGCCACAGTGCCAGTACACAAGCGCCAGGTTGAATGTATTTCATGGCTTCTTCATCCCATCTTGAAACCGGTGGCCTTGATCACTTGCGCCCAGCGTGTCACTTCGTCTTTTAGAAATTTTTCAGGATCGGGGTGGGAGAAAGTCTCGGCCCCCGCTTTGTCCAAATCTTGCAGAAACAGCGGGTCTGATCGCACTTTAAGGTTGACCGCTTTGAGCAACTCCATCACCTCGCGCGGCGTACCGGCAGGGGCAAAAACGGCGTTAAAGACTTGCACCCTCATGTCTGGCACACCGGCTTCGACTGATGTCATCAAGTCTGGCGCCGCCTTGAGTCGTGTATCGCTGTTGACACCCAAAATACGGGCGCGCCCAGAACGGTGCTGAGCCAGTACGGCTGATGACATGATAGGCGTGATGATGGGCACATGGCCTGCAATCAAGTCCTGCATGGCCGGACCACCGCCTTTGTAGGGGACGTGCTGCAAATCCAGCTTGCCCGCTTGCAACTTGAACAACTCCCCGGTGAGGTTGGTTATCGTGCCCTGCCCGGCCGAACCATACGAGTACTTGCCAGGGTTGGTTTTGATCAAGGCAACCAACTCTTTCAAGTTGTTGGCAGGCACACCCGGATGAACGACGATACAGGTCGGGTTCATGCTGACCATGCCCACCAGCATGAAGTCCTTGAGCGGGTCGTACTGCGGGCTGGCCGATGCGGCTGGGTTGATGATTTGGGTGGTGGTGGTGCCCAAAAGTAGGGTGTAGCCATCGGCTTTGACGCGTGACACTTCAGCCGCACCGATGCCGCCGCCCGCGCCCGCTTTATTGTCAACCACCAGACTGGTGCCGGTGTGAGGGGCGGCGAATTTGGCCCATACCCGCCCCATGATGTCGCCGTCACCGCCGGGGGCAAACGGAACCACCAGACGAATGGGGCGCTCTGGGTAACGCGACTGGGCCAAGCTGCTAACCCAAGGGGCAAGCAAGGCGCTTGTGATGCCTAGAAATGTGCGTTTCTTCATATTTACGTGCTTATTTCAGGAGTTGCAAAAGGTCGGCAGGTGCGTGAATGGTGGCATGAGCACCCCAACTGGCTATATCTGATTTTTGCCCCAGATAGCCATAACTGACGGCCACTGTGCCCATGCCAGCGGCCAATCCCGCCACGATGTCCCGTTCATCATCGCCCACGTAAAGGCAGCGTTCAGGGGCTAGGCCAAGGCGTCGGGCGGCTTCGAACAAGGGCTCTGGGTGGGGCTTGGCGTGGGCCGTGGTGTCACCACTCACGATGGCGAGTGCCGTTGCAAAAAGTGGCATGGAGTGGGTCAGTGGATCGGTAAACCGTTTGGACTTGTTGGTGACCACACCCCACAGCATTTTTCTTTGCAGCAGTTGTTCGATCAACTCCTCCACACCGGCAAAGGCGTAGGTGCGTTCGGTCAGACAATTTTCGTAATTAACAAAAAATTCTTCACGCAACAAAGGAAAATCAGGGTGCTCTGGCGATAGGCCCAATGCCACGCCCAGCATGCCGCGCGCACCCGCACCTGCCATGGGGCGATAGTTCTCCAAGGGCAAAGAAGTTTGTCCTCGGTCTGTGCGCAGTTTGTCGGCTGCTGAGCCCAGATCAGGGGCGCTGTCGATTAAGGTGCCGTCCAGATCAAACAGAACGGCTTCTATGTTTTGAAACGGCTTCATAGGGAACTTCATGCAGGCTTCTTCATCGCGAATAGATAGTTGACGCCAGTGTCTTCATCCAGCCAGTATCGGCGCGTGATGGGGTTGTAGCCCATGCCACGGGTTTGCACCAACTCCAGCCCGGCCTCACGGGCGTAGCGGGCCAGCTCACTCGGGCGAATCATTTTTGCGTACTCGTGGGTGCCTCGGGGCAGCAAATTGAGCAGGTACTCCGCGCCCACTATCGCAAACAGAAAAGATTTGGGGCTGCGGTTCAGGGTAGAGAAGAATACCCAGCCGCCGGGTTTGGCGAGTGTGGCGCACGCGCGCACGATGGATGCGGGGTCGGGCACGTGCTCCAGCATTTCCATGCAGGTCACGACATCAAAACTCGCAGGCTGCTGTTCTGCCAGGGCTTCGGCGCTGATCTCCTGAAACTTCACATTCTGCGTCTGAACTTCCAGTGCATGAAGCGTTGCGACCTTCAGTGCTTTGGTGGACAGATCGATCCCCAAAACCTGAGCCCCCTTGCGCGCCATGGCGTCCGACAAGATGCCGCCGCCGCAGCCCACGTCAAGAACCTGTTGCGCTTGAAGAGGGCATAAACGGTTGATCCACTCCAGCCGTAGCGGGTTGATTTGGTGCAGGGGACGAAACTCGCTCTCCGGGTCCCACCAGCGATGCGCCAATTCAGAAAATTTGGCCAGTTCGGCGGGGTCGGCATTCAAAATAGTAGTCATGCTTAGATTATCTTGCACTGAGACCAGAAACAAAAAACCCCGCAGAAGCGGGGTTTTTTAAATCACTCGGAAGCGATTATTTGTTGGCGCGGGTACCAACCACTTCGATTTCAACGCGACGGTTCTTGGCACGGCCAGCATCAGTCTTGTTGTCAGCCACAGGCTGGGACTCGCCCTTGCCTTCTGTGTACACGCGGTTCTTCTCAATGCCTTTGGACACCAAGTAAGCTTTGACAGCTTCAGAACGCTTTACCGACAACTTCTGG
>JANXSU010000237.1 GCA_025356545.1 Comamonadaceae bacterium | reverse complement strand
GGTCAATGCAGGCGCGAACCGCTGGGTAACTCAAGCCCGTCATGGACACGATTTGCATGACACCCAGCTCTTTCTTGTGCAGCCTCACGACTTGCTTGCGCCTTTCGTGGAGTTGCTCCAATGTTTGCTTTCTTGCGCTTTCTTTTTCCATGAGACTTTGGAGTCAGCAAATACAGAAAAGTTCATATTTTATTGGGCCGGATCAATAACACCGAGGCAACGGCATCAACATCCAACAAATAGTCTTCAAGCATGGTCTTGGGCAGGAAATAGACAACACCTTTGGAATCGATCTCCGTTTGCGTTATCTGACTATCTGAATTTCTTTCTCTGTCCAACGCGATTGCCACCATCGGTGGTGCGAGGAAGCTACTTTCGCTGAGCGTCTTGTATATGGTTGCCACTTTCTTTGCTTCGTATTTCCTCGCTTCAAAGTCCCCGGTGGCATGCAAAGGCAACACAGCGATGCCTTGAGCCAGCTCTGGGAAAAATTTTCACAGGTTCAAGTTCAACAAAACCGCAGTCACTCAAATTGCTGAACGCACTCAAACCCACCGCCCAAAACCTAAACTTGACCTCGTATTTAATATGCATACAATAAATATGATGCAACTGAGCTTTAATCTTGCCAAAAACGAGCGCAACGTCCAGGAGCGTGGCTTGGATTTCAATGAGGTGTCAGAGCTGGACTGGACAACCGCACTCATTGATGAAGACACCCGCGCAGACTATGGCGAGCGCCGCTTTCGGGCTATCGGTTACATCGCAGAGCGGTTGTATGTCACTATTTTTACGCCACGCGATGGCACGCTACACGTTATCAGCCTTCGCAAAGCCAACCCGCGAGAGGTAAAACTTTATGCCAAAACGACCCAACCCTGAATCAATTGACCATGACAACCCCGAGTGGACGGCACAGGACATGGCGCGTGCGCGTCCAGCCAAGGACGTGCTGCCTGAGTTGTTTGGTGCCAAGGCAGCCAAGGTGATGCTCCGCCCACGCGGTCGTCCACCCGCTGAGGTGGTGAAAGACCGCATCACCATCCGCCTGTCGCCTGATGTGACCGCTGCCTTTCGGGCCAGCGGCGATGGCTGGCAAACGCGCATTGATGCAGCGCTGAAAGACTGGTTGCGCACGCATTCTCCTGTTTAAATTACACGCCGTCAGGGCGTGAATTCCGTGATCGCTCGGTTGTGCATCAGACTCCACCCAGCACTCACGTTGCCCAAGACCTTCATGTCCGGCGTTTGCACGGCGTATTGCCACACGATCTCTGTGAAGTTGAGCTTGAACTGCTCGGTCGGCATGTCGTCGGGGTGTGACTGGAACTGGATCTCGCTGATCAGCGCGTCACGCAACATGAAGGTCAGGATATTGCCGACCTGATCCCCAGAGTTGCGCATGATGTAGATGTAGGACGGAGAGTCTTTACCGCCCAGGGTTTTGGCCCTCAAGCATGCGTCATACATCTTGACGGAGGTCTTGTCCACGTACTTGACGCAGGTGAACTCGGTGATCACGGGGCGCCCTGATGTACGGGCTGAATTGCTGACATCGGTCGACACCTGCTGTTTCATGCCTTGATGCACGGAGACCAGCTCAATGCATTGACCAATAGGTTTGTTGGTGTAGCCGTTTTTCAATTCAGACTCCCAGTCTTTACCCAGATTGATCAGGCTACCGCCTGTTGCCCAATCATTGCTAGCGGTTGGAAAGAGCGAGGGGTCGCCGGGTTGCAGCAGGATCAGGTCCATGGATTCTCCTTTTTTACGATGTTGATCGGTAAGGCTCGCAGCAGCATTACCCTGGAAGTGCGACCACCAGACACATCGAGGTGGTCAACTCTTCCAACTGAAAGTGCGGACGTAGAAAGACGGTAGTGTTGTACGTGCCCGGTGAGCCGGGGATGTCGCGCACTTCAATTTTGGCCTGACTCAAGGGGTAGCTGGCTTTGACGTCTTGCGGGGCATTTTCATCCAGCAGCACGTAGTTGGAAATCCATTCGTTGAGGTAGGCCTCTACGTTGCCGCGCGTCAAGAAACTGCCCATCTTGTTGCACATGATGACCTTGATGTAGTGCGCAAAGCGGGAGGCTGCAAGCATGTAGGGCAGCATGGCCGCCAACCTGGCGTTGGCGCTGGCTTCGTCTGAAAAATAGGTCTTGGGGCGGTAGGTGGCCGGTCCTTCGAAAAAAACGGCAGTGTCGGTGTCTTTGCCGTGACACAGCGCGATAAAGCCCAGTTCACGCAATTCCTTGGCGCGTCGGTCGGTGATGGGCACTTCTGTCGGGCAAAGCAGGGTCTGGGCGCCAACCTCATTCGGGTAGCGATAGAGCGGCAAACCCTCCGCCCGACCGCCGCCTTCGATCCCCTGGATTGCCGCTGGCCAGTGGTAAAGAGCGAACGCATTCGTGATGCGCTGGGCCAACGCATAGGCCGCAGTGCCCCAAAGAAAATGCGCCGCTCGGGGTGCGCTGAGCTTGTCAATCTCCAGTTCTTCGAAGTCCAGGCCCTCTGCCAGACCACTGTTCTTGCCATAGGGCAGACGCAAGAGCACATGCGGCAACACCAATGACACGTAGCTAGCCTGCTCGCTTTGGCGAAACTCATTCCAGCTGATCATCTCGACGCTCTCAAAAATCTTGCTCAAGTCGCATGGTTTCGGGAGATCACAAAAACTGTCAAGCCCAAACAGGGACGCTGACGCAGCGGTGATGAAGGGCGCATGGGCGGCCGCGGCCAGCTCGGCCATCTTCTGCAAAAAATAGATATCTTGCGCACTGCGACCCACTTCATAGCCCCCCACCAGCAGGCTGTAAGGCAAGCCTCCGTAAGTGCCAAACTCGGCCTCGTAAATCAGCTTGAACAAGTGACTTTGATCGAATGCGACGGCCTTCTCCAGATCGTCATGCACTTCATCCTGCGTGGCGTTAAAGACGCGCAACTGCAGCAGGGTGTTGGTCTCGGTGTTGACCACCAGACCGTGCAACGGCCAGAGGTGTGAAGTCGTCCAGCGAGGTGAAGTGAAGTACGCCGCCCAAGGTGTCGGCATCGTCTGGGCTTTCTTTGGGCAGAGTGCGCTGAACCGTGTCCAGGCTGACCCTGGCCTGAGCCGCCGCCATCACGTCATTGAAGTTGTCTCTGTCGATGTTGAGCAACGTGCGCTGCTTGTAGGGTGGCAGGGGCGCACCGTCTGATCGGTCGCCCGACAAGTCGGCCAAAATACCCACGATGAAGGGCAGCTCACGCTTCTCTATCGCGCCGCAGGTCTCCAAGTCGTAGGTAATTTTTACGCGTGGTGGCCGGTTTCTTTCCAACCATTTTTGGACGCTTTCGCTCATGACACCTCGCAACAGTTGGGCTCAAAATTGCACACTAACAAGCCCTTAGTGTCGCCGCACTGGCGCAGCAACAAAGTAAGCCCCGCGTAGTCAAAGCGCGCCACACTCTACCCTGCCCTTTTTAAACCCAGGAGATTTCCATGACCCGTGAAGTTGTTGTTGTCAGCGGTGTGCGCACCGCCATTGGTACCTATGGCGGCAGCCTGAAAGACATCGCCCCTACCGAGCTGGCCGCGCAGGTGGTGCGCGAGTCGCTGGCCCGCGCCAGCGTGGATGGCAAGGACGTGGGCCATGTGGTGTTTGGCCATGTGGTCAACACCGAGCCCAAAGACATGTACCTGTCACGCGTGGCGGCCATCAACGGCGGCTGCGGCGAGGGCACACCCGCTTTCAACGTCAACCGCCTGTGCGGTTCGGGCCTGCAGGCCATCATCAATGCCAGCCAGTCGATCTTGCTGGGCGACGCCGACATCGCCATTGGCGGCGGCGCCGAAAACATGAGCCGTGGTCCTTACGCCAGCCTCACGGCCCGCTGGGGTGCCCGCATGGGTGACACCAAAATGGTCGATATGGTGGTCGGTGCGCTGCATGACCCGTTCCAGAACATCCATATGGGCGTGACGGCCGAGAACATTGCCGCCAAGTGGGGCATTAGCCGCGAACAGCAGGACGCCATTGCGGTGGAGAGCCACAACCGCGCCCAGCGCGCCACCGAGGCCGGTTACTTCACCTCCCAAATCATGCCGGTGATGCTGAAAAGCAAAAAGGGCGAAGTGGCCTACGCGACCGACGAGCATTTCCGTCCCAACTGCACGCTGGCTGACATGGCCAAGCTCAAGCCCGTGTTCATCAAGGAAAACGGTACAGTCACCGCCGGCAATGCCTCGGGCATCAACGACGCTGCTGCGGCCGTGGTGCTGATGGAAGCGGCCACCGCCAAGGCGCGTGGCCTCGCCCCCATGGCGCGTCTGGTGGCTTACGCCCATGCGGGCGTTGACCCGAAGTACATGGGCATCGGTCCCGTGCCTGCCACGCAACTGGCGTTGAAAAAAGCAGGCCTGACAGTGAACGATCTGGACGTGATTGAGGCCAATGAAGCATTCGCCGCCCAAGCCTGCGCCGTTACGCGCGACCTGGGGCTGGACCCAGCCAAAGTCAACCCCAATGGCTCGGGTATCTCGCTGGGCCACCCCATCGGTGCCACCGGGGCACTGATCACGGTCAAGGCCCTGTACGAGCTACAACGTATCCAGGGCCGCTATGCGCTGGTGACCATGTGCATTGGTGGTGGACAGGGCATTGCAGCGATTTTTGAGCGCCTCTAAGCCGCCGTGAAGTGCTACTTTTTTAGTAGCACTTCACGCCACATTTCATTAGTCTACAGCCTCTTTTTATGCTGAAGAAAGAAGGCCAGCATGGCCTCTGAAGCCGAGGGGCCTTCAGGCGCAGTGAAAGAGCCCGCCGCGTCACCGCCTGACCAAGCATGCGGCCCGTCTTTAATGCGCCAATGCTCCACGAAAGAGGGTCCGTCTGGGCTGCAGTAAATGAGGCGTTGCGTGCTTGCTTGGGCTGCCTTAGTTTGCGCTTCAAGCTGGCTTGCTCCCTTTTTCAACGGCACGCCAAAGGCCTCCCACGCGGCCAATGCCGCATCGGCGATGTGATCACCGTTGTCGGGGTGCACGGTGATGTCGGCGCTGCCGTGAAACACGATGGTGGGTAGCGGGGCGAGAGTGGCCCGCTTTTTCCCCTTGTTGGCCCCTGTACGCATGGCAGTGAAGGCCGACAGCATGTCCTGCGCCGCCCCTGCAGGCAAGCCAGAGTGCACGCCCAGGGCGGCAAAAATATCAGGGTACAAACCTGCCACCACCGCCGCCATAGCCCCACCAGCGGATAGCCCTGCAATGTAAACCCGGTCTGGGTCGGCCCGGCTTCTGCCGTGGTCACGACTAAGCACTTGGCGCGTGAGCGCAGCGATCATGCCCGGCTCACCTTGATCGATTTGTTGATGCTCGGGCTCAAACCAGTTCCAGCAACGGGCTTGGTTGGCTTTGGGAAGTTGCTCGGGGTAGAGCACCATGCAACCTTGCGCTTCAGCCAGCGCATTCATGGCCGTGCCCTGGGCAAAGTCATGCGCGTCTTGTTTGCAACCGTGCAACAGCACGATCAGGGGGCGTTTCAGGGCATCTTGTAAGCAGACTTCCCTGGGATGGCCTGCGTCCGGGGGGGTTGGTGCTGTGGGGACGTAGAGCCGATAGGGATAGGTCTTTGCATCGAAAGTAAAGCTGGCTTCGGTGAAGTTTTTCACCTCGGTTTGCAATTTGACCGGGACTTGAGCCTGAACTTGAGCCGTGGCTTGGACTTTACCTTCTGCGGCGGTTGAATGTGGCGGGCGCAGGCCCGGGAGCACACTCCTCAACCAGCGTGTAGCCGCTAGGCGTCGACTCAGGCGGTTGTCTCTCATGGCATTCACCAAAAATTGACGCCACGGCTTCTGATACTGGGGTTGGTGCACGAGACTTCCAATCAAATAATGCTGCATTGCAGCAAATGGTACGCCTTTTCTCGTACTTGTGCGCGACGCCGTGTGAGTTTTTCAGCGTCGCCAGCCGCTCTCCATCACCCATTGCGTGCTAGCCAACACCAACACCAGAGCGGCGTAGGTGGCCATCTTGCCGTCGCGTCCAAAAAACCACAGTCCGGCCGTCAAAACGACCAATCCCGCCACAAAGTTGATAGCTGATTGTGCTAGCCAACCAAGGCTTGCAGCCCGTTTTGTATTTGAAAATCGCACCACAAATCGGGCCAAAAAAGGCAGCGACAAGGCTAGCGCCAGCGCAGGCGCAGCGAAATTCAGAAGATGGATAAGGGCGTCCCAAGGGTTCATGCGACAAATTTTATAATCAAGCGTATGGCAGTTTGGGCTTTAGGCATTAACCACACCACCGCGCCCCTTGATTTGCGCGGTCGGTTTGCGTTCGCGCTCGATCAAATCGGCCCCACCTTGCACGGCCTGCGCGGTGCGCTGGCCCTCCCGCCCGAGGCGGCCCTCATCTCCACCTGCAACCGCACCGAGATCTATTGCGCCAGCGAACAGATTGACCTCACCCCCACACTGAACTGGCTGGCCCACAGCGGGCAAGTCTCGCCCGATCTGCTGCGCTCGCACACCTACACGCTGCAAGATGACCACGCCGCGCGCCACGCTTTTCGGGTGGCCAGCGGGCTGGATTCCATGGTGCTGGGCGAGCCGCAAATTTTGGGCCAAATGAAAGACGCCGTACGCGCTGCCAGCGAGGCTGGGGCGCTGGGCAGCACATTGAACCAGTTGTTTCAACGTTCATTCTCAGTGGCCAAAGAGGTGCGCACCTCCACCGAAATCGGCGCGCACTCCATCAGCATGGCCGCAGCGGCGGTGCGCTTGGCTGGGCAGTTGTTTGAAGATTTGAAAGACATCCGCGTGCTGTTCGTCGGCGCGGGCGAGATGATCGAGCTGGCCGCCACCCACTTTGCCGCCAAAAACCCCAAAGGCATGACCATTGCCAACCGCTCGCTGGATCGGGGCGAAAAACTCGCCTCGCGCTTTGGCGCCGAGGTGATGCGTCTGGCCGACTTGCCCAGTCGCCTGCATGAATTTGACGCCGTGGTGAGCTGCACCGCCAGCACGCTGCCGTTGATTGGTCTGGGTGCGGTGGAGCGCGCCATCAAGCTGCGCCGCCACCGCCCCATGTTCATGGTCGATCTGGCGGTACCGCGCGACATTGAAGTCGAAGTCAAAGGCCTGCCCGACGTGTACCTCTATACCGTGGACGACCTGGCCGCCGTGGTGCAAACTGGCCAAGCGAATCGCCAGGCCGCAGTGGCGCAAGCTGAGGTCATCATCAACGCCGGGGTGCAAAGCTTCATGCACTGGATGGACCAGCGCGACCCGACCACCGGCGTGGTTCCGCTGATCCAGCAGCTCAATGCCCAGACCGACGAGTGGCGCGCCACAGAGCTAGCCCGTGCACGCAAGCTGCTGGCCAAAGGTGAAGATGTGGAGGCTGTGCTAGAGACCTTGTCTAAAGGTTTGACACAGAAGATCCTGCACGGCGCGCTGGCTGAGTTGCACGCTGGGGATGCGTCTGCGCGTGAGCGGGCGACGGCGGCGATACGACATTTTTTCTTGCGTAAAGAGCGTTAGCGACGCCAACACTGGCCGCAGCCCTTCGACAAGCTCAGGGTGAAAGGTGATTCTTACGCATGGTGCGTTTCGCCTTCACCCGATCACCCTTAGTACCGATCCACACCGTTCGGGCTGAGCCTGTCGAAGCCCCCCTCACACCCGATTCGCCACCCCATTCGCAAGACGCCCCATGAAACCCTTTCTCCGCCAACAACTCGCCCGCTACGCAGACCGCTTAGGAGAGCTGGAGTTTTTGCTCTCGCGCGAAGACATCATGAAAGACATGGCGCAGTTCCTCAAGCTCTCGCGTGAGCACACCGACGTCACCGCCGTGGCCAGCCGCTGGGTGCGTTATCAGCAGCGCGAGGCCGATCTGGCCGCAGGCCAAGCCCTGCTGGCCGAGTCAAAAGACGACGCGGACATGCAAGACATGGCCGAGGAAGAAATCACCAGCGCCAGTGCCGAGCTGCAACAGCTCGAAGTCGAGTTGCAACGCATGCTGCTACCCAAAGACCCAGACGACGCGCGCAACGCGTTTGTAGAGATCCGCGCAGGCACCGGCGGCGACGAGTCGGCCTTGTTTGCGGGCGACCTGCTGCGCATGTACTCGCGCTATTGCGAGCGTAGGGGTTGGAAGGTGGAGGTTTTCAGCGAATCGCCCAGCGAACTCGGTGGCTACAAGGAAGTGGTGTTGCGCGTGGAGGGTGACAGTGTTTACGGTGCACTCAAGTTCGAATCCGGCGGCCACCGCGTGCAGCGCGTCCCGGCCACCGAAACCCAGGGCCGCATCCACACCAGCGCCTGCACCGTGGCGGTGATGGCCGAGCAGGACGAGGCAGAGGCCATCAAGATCAACCCGTCCGACCTGCGCATTGACACCTACCGCGCCAGCGGGGCCGGCGGGCAGCACATCAACAAAACCGACTCGGCCGTGCGCATCACCCACCTGCCCACCGGCATCGTGGCCGAATGCCAGGACGGGCGCAGCCAGCACAGCAACAAGGCCCAGGCCCTTAAAGTGCTAACCGCCCGCATCCACGAGAAAGACCGCGCCGAGCGTGCGGCCAAAGACGCCGCCGAGCGCAAAAGCCTGGTCGGCAGCGGTGACCGCAGCGACCGCATCCGCACCTACAACTTCCCGCAAGGGCGGCTCACCGACCACCGCATCAACCTCACCCTGTACAAACTGCTCAGCATCATGGAGGGTGACATGGACGATGTTGTCAACGCGCTGCAAGCCTATGAAGCCGCACAGCAACTGGCGGCACTAGAAGTGGGTGGTGGGACTTGATGGCTGTAATTTTGGACTCTATTTTTAATGACAAATCGACCTGCAGCCCTTTAAATAATTGCGTGATTAGCTATTTTATTAATAGCAATTTTTTTAACGCATGACTGCTTTGACACTGACCCAAGCCCTCAGCCACGCCACCACACGCGACCTGGCGCGGCTGGACGCGCAGTGGCTGCTGCTGCACGCGCTGGGTCACCCCACCCAAGGCCGTGCCTGGCTACTAACGCACGACACCGACACGCTGACACCCGCGCAGCAAGCCACGTTTGACGCCGCCGTGCAGCGCCGTCTGAGCGGGGAACCGCTCGCCTACATCACCGGAACGCGCGAGTTTTTTGGCCTGCCCTTGCAGGTGGATGCCCGCGTGCTCGACCCACGCCCGGATACCGAGACCTTGGTGGAGTGGGCGCTGGAGCTGTTGCCCGTTCGCTCTGAGCCAATTTCTGTTCACCCTGAGCTTCCTCCCGTTCACACTGAGCCTGTCGAAGTGCCAGCGCCGCATCACATCCTCGACCTAGGCACCGGCAGCGGCGCCATCGCCTTGGCCCTGAAACACAGCCACCCCAACGCCCAAGTCACCGCCGTCGATGCCAGCCCCGACGCCCTGGCCGTGGCCAGCGCCAACGCTCTGGCCTTAAACCTGCAAGTTGAATTTATCCAAAGCCACTGGCTGAAAAACGTCACCGGTCACTTCCACCTGATCGTCTCTAACCCCCCCTACATCGCCGCCGCCGACCCCCACCTCGCCGCCCTGCACCACGAACCCCTGCAGGCCCTGGCCAGCGGCGCAGACGGCCTGGACGACATCCGCCAGATCATCACCCAGACCCGCGCCCACCTGCACCCCGGTGGTTGGCTGCTGCTGGAGCACGGTTACGACCAAGCCGAGCCCGTGCGCGCCTTACTGTTGGCTGCGGGGTTTGAACCAGTGCAGTCGCGCCGAGACTTGACCGGAATTGAGCGTTGTAGTGGGGGACGCTTGGTTTCAGTTTTACAAAACCATGAACTTGCTCCAGACTCTGGTCACAATCCAAACGCACCATGAACCTCAGCACCCTGATCGAAACCCACGGCTACTGGCTGCTGGCCATCGGCTGTCTGCTAGAAGGCGAGACCATCCTCATTCTGGCGGGGTTCGCGGCGCATCGCGGCTACCTTAACCCTTACGCGGTGTTGACCATCGCCTCCATGGCGGGCTTTGCCGGTGATCAGTTTTATTTTTGGCTGGGTCGCCGTCACGGCAACGCCGTCCTCGTCCGCTGGCCCTCCGTCATTGCGCAATCAGAACGCCTGCACCGCCTGATGGATCGCTATCACGCCGCCGTGATCATCGGTGTGCGCTTTGCCTATGGATTGCGGATTGCGGGGCCGGTATTGATCGGTATGTCGTCGATTTCACGCCTCAAATTTGTCCTGTTCAATGCACTGGGGGCTATGACATGGGCGATTTTAATCGCTGGCCTGGGCTGGGTGTTTGGGCACGCAGCAGAAACGCTCCTGGGTCAAATCAAACATTTAGAGGGCTGGCTGCTGCTGGGCCTAGCCGTGGCGGGCTTGGTGCTTTGGTGGATTAAATCCAAACGCAGCCATTAAGCAGCTGCTCATTGGTTCAATGGTGATGGCCATGCTCACCGTGCACGTGTCCGTGGGCAATTTCTTCTTCACTGGCAGCGCGCACATCGGTCACCGTAACAGCAAAGCGCAAGGTCTTGCCAGCAAAAGGGTGATTGCCGTCCAGCAAGACCACCGGGCCTTTGATCTTAGTCACCGTGAACACATGCGTCTGGCCGTCTTCGCCTCGACCCTCTAGCTGGCCGCCGACCTTCACGCCAGGGGGGAATTGGGTCTTGGGGATGGTCTGCACCAAACTCTCGTCGCGCAAGCCAAAGGCGTCTTGCGGCTCCAGCGACAGCGTGGTCTGGTAGCCCGTTTCCTGGTCTTGCAGGGCTTCTTCAATCTTGGCAAAAGTGTTGCCATAGCCACCATGCAGATAAACCATGGGGTCTTTACTTTCCTCAAGCAACTTGCCCGTGATTTCAGAGATTTTGTAGCGCAAGGTAACGGCAGTGTTTTTGTCGATTTTCATAACGTATGTTCAACAGTGGTGGAGTTCATCAAGGGTAGAAACCCGATTATCAGGGGCTTGCCCTGACCGCCCGGCGCGCATTGGCAGAAGGTGAAATAATCGAGTCATCTATTTTGCAAGGATCAACGACATGAGCGACACCCAGCAACGCATTGACGAACTCGTCAAATCCAATGAAATCGTGCTTTTCATGAAGGGCAACGCCAGCTTTCCCCAGTGCGGATTTTCTGGCAGGGCGATCCAGATCCTCAAAGCCAGCGGCGTGGATACCAAGACCGTCAAAACCGTGAACGTGCTGGAAGATGCCGAAATTCGCGCTGGCATCAAGGACTACAGTAACTGGCCTACCATTCCCCAGCTTTACGTCAAAGGCGAGTTCATCGGCGGCTCCGACATCATGATGGAGATGTACGAGTCGGGTGAGTTGAAGCAGGTGCTGGACGCACAAGGTTGAAATCCAGACTGAGGCCTTGGCGTCACAGACAGCTATTAAAAACCTCTACTCAATCACGGCCACTGACTTGACCTGCGCCCAGATGTCCGCGCCTTCGCTCAATTTCAATGTACTGATTGCTCTCTGGGTGACTCGAGCCAAAATGATCGACTCACCGCAGCGAATGCGAGCCAAAACCTGGGATGGATGTACATCCGCAACAAGGGCTTCGATCTTGCCCTGAAAATTGTTCTGGATGCTCGTATCGTGTGTCTCGTTAAGCGTAATGCTGACGTCTTTCGCCAGAACTCTCAACCGAACCCGCTTGCCCAGTGGCATCGCGTTGTCGCGTACCCACAGAGAGCCACCAGGAAATTCGACTTGCGCAAGGTGCCACAGTTCATCGCGCTGAGTAACTCTGCCGTGCAATAACACCCCTGAATCTTCTCCAACGATGACTGGGCTTTCAACCCGCGCTAGAACATCTTGCACGGGTCCGTCAGCCTTGACGGCGCCGTTCTCCAGCACGACCAAATGGTCTGCCAGACGAGCCACTTCATCCGCAGAATGAGTCACATAAAGCATAGGCATGCTTAATTCATCCCGCATTTTTTCAAGCCAGGGAAGAATCTCTTGACGTCGTGCGTAGTCCAGCGCGGCCAGCGGCTCGTCCAGCAGCAACAGCTGCGGCTGAGTGGCCAATGCTCTGGCGATGGCTACGCGTTGCCTCTCGCCACCCGACAGACCAATGGGCCGGCGCTGCATCAAATGAGCGATTCCAAGCAATTCAATGGCGTGGGCCAAAGCCTGTGCAGTACCCGGATTTTTTGACCTTTTCAGGCCGTAGGTCACATTCTGTTGAACGTCGAGATGCTCAAAGAGACTGGCTTCTTGAAACACATAACCAAGATCTCTTTGCCACGTCGGCATGAAAACACCGCATGGGTCATCCTGCCAAAGATCCTGCCCTACGCGTATCAGCCCATTTTGAGACCTTTCAAGTCCCGCCACGCAGCGCAACAAAGTTGTTTTACCGGAACCCGATGGGCCGAACAACACGGTGATTCCTCTGAAGGGCAGGCTCAGATCAACCTTCAATTGAAAATCGCTGCGTTCCAGCGCCACGCGAATGCGCAACTCATTGGTGGCGGTCATGGCAGCACCCGCCCAACTCGCCTACCCGTCATCGACAAAACCAACAAAGCGGCAAACGAGAAAATCAGCATGCCGCCAGCGAGCCAATGGGCCTGCGCATACTCCATGGCTTCCACATGACCATAAATCTGCGTCGAAACAACACGTGTCTTGCCTGGAATATTTCCACCGATCATCAGGACAAGGCCGAACTCACCCACCGTGTGGGAAAAACTCATGATGGCAGCTGTCACCAGACCCGGGCGTGCCAGGGGTAATGCAACCGAGAAAAAAGCGTCAACGGGGCGGGCACGCAGTGTGAAAGCCACTTCCATCGGTCTGGCACCCAGCGACTCAAAAGCATTCTGCATCGGTTGTACAGAGAAGGGCAAAGAAAAAATCACCGAACCCATAAGCAGCCCTGTAAATGTGAACGACAGCACACCCCAACCCAAAGCTTGGGTGATTTGTCCCAACGGTCCATGGGGGCCCATTGCCACCAAGAGATAAAAGCCAAGAACGGACGGCGGCAGTACCAGTGGGAGCGTGACCAGTGCGCCGATGGGTACTCGCCATTTTGACTGCGTCTGGGACAACCACCATGCCAAGGGAGTCGCCAGGATCAGCAAGATGACCGTGGCCGATGCAGCCAACTTAAGGGTCAAGCAAATGGCATCCAAAGCCTCACGGTTCAGTGGAAAGTCCATGGCTTCAACCAACAGACGTGTCCATCACAATGCGTACCCGTATGAACGGATCAGCACGTGGGCTCGGTCGCTGCGGAGAAAACGCATCAACGCCACGGCCGCTGGATTTTCACTTCCTTTGGTCAGCAAGATGGCATCTTGTTGGATCGGCGTGTGAAGGCTGGCTGGCACGATCCAGGCTGAGCCTTGCGAAATCTTGCCCTCAGCGAGGACCTGCGACAAAGCAACAAAACCCAGCTGAGCGTTCTCGGTGGCGATGAACTGATAGGTCTGTGCGATGTTCTCGCCTTGGACGAACTTGGGCTGGAGATCTGACCAAACACCCAACTTGCTCATTGTTTCCATAGCTGCTGCGCCATAAGGCGCCAGTTTGGGGTTGGCGATCGCGATGCGCTGAAACGCACCCCGTCGAAGAATCTCGCCTTTGTCATCAACGAGTCCGGGCTGCTTACTCCACAACACAAGTTTGCCGATCGCGTAAGTAAAGCGGCTGCCTGCGACGCCTAAGCCCTCCTTCTCGATCTTGATGGGGGTCTCATCGTCTGCAGCAAGCAGGATTTGGAAAGGTGCACCGTTCCTGATTTGCGCATAGAAATTTCCCGTCGATCCAAAGGACAGGATGGCTTTATGCCCTGTCACTTGCTCAAAGTCCTGCGCAATCTTCTGCATGGGTGCAGTGAAGTTGGCTGCAACAGCCACGTTGACTTCAGCGGCTTGCCCTTTGAAAGTCAGGCCAAGAAAGACGGCAAGCCACACGATTATTCTGGACATTTGAGATATCGCTATTCAAAATTAGAATGGCGAGTGTATCATCGCTATCCCATTTTGGCATAGCGGTGATACGTCTGCCAAACCTCCATGATGAAGAAAAAAATACTGCATTTCGCCCAAGCATTTGGGCATGAAGCGAGCGACAAACGGCTCGATATTCTCAAGCGTATTGGTGAGGTTGGGTCGATTTCCGAGGCTGCTCGCAGTGCCAATGTCAGCTATAAAGCGGCCTGGCAAGCCTTGGAGACCTTGAGTAATTTGGCCGGATCCCCGTTGGTGGAGAAAGCCGTTGGGGGCAGTGGCGGAGGCGGCGCCCGCTTGACGCAAGCCGGAATACAACTTCTGGAAGCCGCTCAACTGCTGAACCAGGCACGCGCCAGTGTTCTTTCTACACTGGAACAGCGCTCGGGCAACACCCTGAGCTTGTCGGGTTTGATTGGGCTGGGATTGCGAACCAGCATGCGCAATCAACTGCCGTGTCAGATCAAGGCCATCACCATGGCATCTGGAACAGCACGCGTCCAACTTGAGCTCCCCAACGGAGCCGCCCTGTTGTCAAAAATCACCACCGAAAGTGCTGAACTTTTGGGTCTGAAAGTTGGCATGTCCGCCTTGGCGCTTTGTAAGGCAACCGCAGTGGCCGTGGGAACTGAGCTCAAGGGTTCTGAGAATGTCAACCTGATCAGTGGCGAAGTGCTACGCACTTCTTCTTCGCTAACGGACGGCGAAACATCCGTTCAACTGATGCCTGGCCTCCAAATGATTGGTTTTCCTGTAGGTGGTCAAGGCCTGTCGGTTCGGCAAAAGGTCGTTGCCGCAGTGCATGAGTCTGCCGTTGTGATCGCAATTCCGGGTTAACTGCGCAGGGTCATCCGTATTGCTTTTTCCACCGCCGAAGAAGGCCGAGAGTGTTCAACAGGTGTGACTCTCCATCCCGCCAACAAAAGTCCATTTTACCCGGCTTTTCTGCTACTTCTACACAACGCTTTGTGCTTCAATGAAGGCGTTGTATGTTGAAAGGAGATGTCTATGCCAAGCCAAGCTCTTGTTGCCCCGTCTCATCAATTTCACCTGCCGGTGGCCCAGATGCGCAGCGTGTTTCACACCGACGAGGTGGAGCGCAAACTTGCCAAGCTGCAAAGCGGCGACAGCGGGCGGGAACACGACAACCTGCGCGCCACTTACCAGCGCATGCTGGAGCGGGGGCCGCAGCGGTTTCAGGTCAAGCCCGGCGGCGTGCCAGACATGGCCGATCTGTACGACCTGTTGCCCAATTTTCATGAGGTGCTGGACGACGTGCGCCGTCACGTGGCGCTGGCGCAAGACAGCCGGGACGGCATGGAGGTCACCCCGCTGCTGCTGCTGGGGCCGCCTGGCATCGGCAAGACACATTTCGCCAAAAAGCTGGCGGACTTGCTGGGCACCGGCATGAATCTTGTTCCCATGAGTTCGATGACGGCGGGGTGGCTGCTGTCTGGCTCGTCATCGCAGTGGAAAGGCGCGCGGCCGGGCAAAGTATTTGAGTCGCTGGTGGATGGCGAGTATGCGAACCCGGTGATCGTGGTGGACGAGATCGACAAGGCCAGCGGCGATGCGCAGTACGACCCATTGGGCGCGCTCTACAGCCTGCTGGAGCACGACACGGCGCAGTGCTTTACCGACGAGTTTGCCGAGGTGGCGATTGACGCCAGCCAGGTGATTTGGGTTACCACCGCCAATGACGAGCGGGCCATACCCGAGCCCATCCTCAACCGCATGAATGTGTTTGAAATTGCCGCACCCACGCCCGCGCAAGCTCGCCATATTGCGGATTTGCTCTACCACTCAATCCGCGCTGAGCATGATTGGGGGCGGCTCTTGGCCGAAGAGCCGCAGGCCGACGTGCTGGACCAGTTGGCCACCACCGCGCCGCGCGAGATGCGGCGTGCGCTGATGACAGGCTTTGGCAATGCGCGGCTGGCGGGGCGGGACGAGGTGCAGGTGGCTGACCTGCCCAAGGGGGATGCAGGCAAATCCCGCATGGGGTTTGTGCAGTAGGCCCTGTGCAATGCTGATTCAGATTCAGCCGACGGCGTCTTTGTCTGGCATCCAGATTTTTTGCGCCGCCATCACCGCATTCGGGTAAGGAGCCTTGCCACGCGAGCCGTTGTAGCGGCCCAGGGCCAGAAAGAGGTCGCCTTTTTCACGGTCCAGGTAGTGGCGCAAGATGACGCAGCCAAAGCGCAAATTAGTTTGCATGTGGAAGAGCTTGCCCGCATCACCATCGCCCAGCACGCGCGTCCAAAAGGGCATAACTTGCATGTAACCGCGTGCGCCCACTGAAGAGACGGCGAATTTACGAAAGTTGCTTTCCACCTGCACTAGGCCGAGCACCAGTGAGGTCTCGAGCCCGGCACGCTTGCTCTCGTACCAAACGGTTTGCAAGAACTCCTTGCGCACCTGCCACTCGGTTTTTTTCTTCTTCAGGCGTTCGCTCATGGCCCCCAGCCAGCGCAGGTAGCGCAGACGGGATTCGGTATCGTTGAATTCAGGGATCGGCGGGGCGTGGTTGGCGATGGCTGCGCTCAGGGCACTGCGCACCGCGTCGATCAGCGGTTCTTCAATTTGCGCGCCGGCCTCAGATTGCTCGTGAATTGATAGCATGCTAAGCACGACCAGCGTGCGTAGGAGGCTTTCTCTGCGGTTCATGCCGGACACGATGGCGGTCAAATGCCCAGCTTGGTCTTGAGGAACGCCAGCGCCTGCGTGACAGGTACTTTGGTGGCGGCACTATCCCGCCGATGCTGGTATTCGATCTGGCCTTCTTTGAGGGCGCGGTCGCCGATGGTGATGCGGTGCGGCACACCAATGAGTTCCCACTCGGCAAACATGATGCCGGGGCGCTCGTTGCGGTCGTCCAGGATCACATCGACCCCTGCGGTCAGCAAATCAGCGTAGAGCTGGTCAGCGGCGGCTTTCACGTCGGCAAAGCGGTCTGGGCTAATAGGGCACAGCACCACGGTGAAGGGGGCAATGGCGTCGGGCCATATGATGCCGCGCTCATCGTGGTTTTGCTCAATGGCGGCGGCGGGCAAGCGCGTGATGCCGATGCCGTAGCAGCCCATTTCCATGAACTGGGGCTTGCCGTTGACGTCCAGGAAGGTGGCGTTCATGGCCTTGCTGTACTTGGTGCCGAGGTAGAAAACATGGCCGACTTCGATGCCGCGCTCGATGGCGAGCACGCCTTGGCCGTCCGGCGAGGCATCGCCTGCAACGACGTTGCGCAGGTCGGCAATCAGGTCGGGTTCGGGCAGGTCTCGGCCCCAGTTGACACCTGTGATGTGAGCGTGCGCTTCGTTGGCGCCGCATATCCAGTCAGCCATGACAGCGACTTCACGGTCGGCCACCAACTTAACGGGTTGCTTCAAATTCAGTGGGCCGAGGTAACCGGGCTGGCAACCGAAACTGGCGTCAATTTCAGGCGGCGTGGCAAAGCGGAAGCCGTTATCCAACCCCGGCACTTTGTTGACCTTGACTTCGTTCATCTCATGGTCGCCACGCAGCAGCAGCAACCAGACTTGAGTTTTGACAATCGCACCGGCTTCGTTGAGTTGGTCGGTCGCCAGCACCAGTGATTTAACGGTCGTGCTCAGCGGCACGTTCAGCAGCACGGCCACGTCTTCACACGTGGTCTTGCCAGGCGTGGGCACTTGGGTCATCGCTTGGTTGGCTGACGGGCGTGGGTTCTGCGGTGGCAAGGCCTCGGCCTTTTCCATGTTGGCGGCGTAGTCGCTGCTCGGGCAATAGACGATGGCGTCTTCACCCGTAGCGGCGATCACTTGAAACTCTTCGCTGAGATCGCCGCCAATAGCACCACTGTCCGCCGCCACAGCGCGGTAGCGCAGGCCGAAGCGGTCAAAAATCTGGCGGTAAGCCTGGGTCATGGCCTGGTAGCTGAGCTTGGCCGAAGCGGGGTCGCGGTCAAAGCTGTAGGCGTCTTTCATGGTGAATTCGCGTCCACGCATCAGGCCAAAACGGGGGCGGCGCTCGTCCCTGAATTTGGTTTGAATTTGATAGAAATTCTTAGGCATTTGCTTGTAGCTGCGAATTTCCTGGCGGGCGATGTCAGTCACCACTTCTTCGCTGGTGGGCTGCACCACGTAGTCGCGCCCGTGCCGGTCTTTGATGCGCAGCAGCTCAGGGCCCATCTTGTCAAAGCGCCCGGTCTCTTGCCAGAGTTCAGCCGGTTGCACCACGGGCATGGTCAGCTCCACAGCACCGGCGCGGTCCATCTCTTCGCGCACGATGGCCTCGACCTTGCGGATGACGCGCAAGCCCATGGGCATGTAGCTGTAGATGCCGGCACCGAGCTTTTTGATCATGCCCGCGCGCGTCATGAGTTGGTGGCTGGCCACCTCGGCATCGGCGGGGGCTTCTTTGAGGGTGGAGATGAGAAATCGGGAGGCTTTCATGGGCTTCTTTTCGCAGGCAACTAAGCGGCTCAAGGGGCTTTCCCCCTTGAAGAACGGCGTGTGCCGTGCATAATGGACTTAGTTAAAAAATTGGGGTTTGATTATGCTTGACCGAGACGGCTTTAGGCCGAACGTCGGCATCATTCTGCTCAACCAAAAGAATCAGGTTTTTTGGGGAAAACGCATTCGCACCCACTCGTGGCAGTTTCCGCAGGGTGGCATTGACCGGGGTGAAACCCCGGAGCAAGCCATGTTGCGCGAATTGGGCGAAGAGGTGGGGCTCCTGCCGGAGCATGTGCGCGTGGTGGCCCGAACCCGTGACTGGTTGCGCTACGAGGTGCCGGACCGTTACATTCGCCGTGAATCACGCGGGCATTACAAGGGCCAGAAACAGATCTGGTTTCTGCTGCAATTGACAGGTCACGACTGGGATTTGAACCTGCGCGCCACCGACCACCCGGAGTTCGACGCTTGGCGCTGGCACGACTACTGGGTGCCGCTGGAGATGGTGGTGGAATTCAAGCGCGGTGTCTATGAAATGGCGCTGACAGAGTTGGCCCAATTCCTCCCGCGTATGGAGCATCGCAATCGGTATTTGCGACAAGGGGTTCGCTCGCACGACGATGAGCCGCCTTCGATGCAGTCCATGACTGGCAGTGCGATGGCTTTGCCACCGGGTGCAAGCTTTGATCCTGATCCGCAAAACAACGCGCAATCCAAGGCCTAATCCAACTCGCCTTCCGAGCCGCAGGTGAGTCAAACGCTGAAGTAAATTGTCAAACCGAAGGTTTGGTAGCAGCCTAGCGGCTGAGAACCAGATTGTCCCGGTGCAGCATTTCAGGTTCGGCCACGTAGCCCAGCCATTTCTCAAATTCGCTGGAAGGCTTGCGGCAGATCAGGCGGGCTTCAGAACTGGCGTAATTCGCCAGACCGCGCGCGATCTCAGTGCCGTGCTCATCCCGCACCGCTATCACGTCGCCACGGGAGAATTCGCCGTCCACCGCCGTCATACCGATGGGCAAGAGGCTCTTGCCTTCGTCGATGAGTTTGCGCGCCGCACCCGCATCCACCGTGACCGAGCCGCGCATCTGCAAGTGATCGGCCATCCACTGCTTGCGGGCCTGATTTTTGGCGGTTTGAGCCACCAACAGCGTGCCAATCGCCTCGCCTTGAACCAAGCGCAAAAGTGCATCAGGCTCACGCCCCCAGGCAATGACGGTGGATGCACCTGACCCGGCCGCACGTTTGGCGGCGAGGATTTTGGTGATCATGCCGCCTTTGCCCAGACTGGAGCCTGCGCCACCAGCCATGGCTTCGAGCGCCGGGTCACCCGCCTGCGCTTCATGAACGAACTGGGCGGCAGGGTCTTTGCGTGGATCGGCGGTGAAAAGCCCTTTTTGGTCGGTCAGGATGACCAGCGCATCGGCCTCCACCAGGTTGGCCACCAGCGCGCCCAGCGTGTCGTTGTCACCAAATTTGATTTCATCATTGACGACGGTGTCGTTCTCGTTGATGACAGGCACCACGCCTAATTTCAACAAGGTGAGCAGCGTAGAGCGGGCGTTAAGGTAGCGTTCACGGTCGGCCAGATCGGCATGGGTCAGCAGAACCTGTGCGCTGCCCAAGCCGTTTTCACGCAGCTTGGTTTCATAGACTTGCGCCAGCCCCATCTGGCCTACCGCCGCAGCGGCTTGCAGTTCGTGAATTTCATGCGGGCGTTTGGCCCAACCCAATCTCTTCATGCCCTCGGCAATGGCGCCGCTGGACACCATGATGACTTCACGCCCATCGCGCACCAGGATCGACATCTGACGGCACCATTCGCCAATGGCCACTTCGTCTAGACCCCGGCCTTCATTGGTCACCAGACTGGAGCCCACCTTAACGACGATGCGGCGGGCATCGCGCAATACATCAGACGTTGATTTTGATGTCATATGGGCTTGGAAGGCTCTGTTTATAGGCGTAATAAGCTATCATTTAAGTAGCAATTATTTTCACCCATTTACTCAGTGGATTCGTCTTTGAAACGCGGATCAACTTCCTCAGGGATCTGCTCAGCCACTTGCTGCGACTTGATGTGCTTGTAAACGGCCTTGACCAGCTTGTCGCAACCTTCGTGGTTAAGGGCCGAGATTTCAAACACCGGGCCTTTGTACTTGAAGCGTTTGACAAAGTCTTTCACCAAGGCTTCACGCTCTTCAACCGGCACCATGTCGAGCTTGTTGAGCACCACCCAACGCGGCTTGTCAAACAAGGCGGCATCGTATTTTTTCAACTCACCCACAATGGCCTTGGCTTGCGCTACAGGATCAACGCCATCATCAAACGGGGCCATGTCCACCACGTGTAACAGCAGTCTAGTGCGCTGCAAATGGCGCAAAAACAAATGCCCCAGGCCTGCGCCTTCGGCCGCACCCTCAATCAAACCCGGCAAATCGGCCACCACAAAGCTTTGCTCAGGGCCCACGCGCACCACGCCCAAGTTAGGATGCAAGGTGGTGAAGGGGTAATCCGCAATGCGCGGCCGGGCGTTCGAGATGGCGGTAATCAGCGTGGACTTGCCCGCATTGGGCAGGCCGAGCAGGCCGACATCAGCCAAAACTTTGAGTTCGAGCTTAACGCTTCTTTTTTCGCCAGGCCAACCCGGTGTTTTTTGACGCGGCGCACGGTTGATGGCACTTTTGAAACGCATATTGCCGAAACCGCCATCACCGCCTTTGGCGATGGTAATGACCTCGCCCGGGGTGAGCATCTCGAACAAGACCTCACCTGTTTCAACATCGGTGATGATGGTGCCCACCGGCATCTTGAGGGTGATGTCCTCACCCGCAGCGCCAAACATGTCTGAGCCCATGCCGTGCTGACCACGCTTGGCGTCATGACGACGTGCGTAGCGGAAGTCCACCAGTGTGTTCAGGTTGACGTCGGCCACGGCAAACACGTGGCCACCTCTGCCACCATCGCCACCGTTAGGACCGCCGAACTCTTTGTATTTCTCGTGCCGAAACGAGACGCAGCCATTACCGCCGTCTCCAGCAGACAGGTCGATATAGGCTTCATCAACGAATTTCATGGCAATGATTTTTCAAGGTTTATAAACGAAAAACCCCGCGCCGGGCGCAGGGTTTCGAACGGGAGCAACCGACAGCTTAAGCAGCGGTAATGTTCACCGTGTGCTTGCTCAATGCGCCTTTGATGGCGAATGAAACGTGACCGTCCGTCAGAGCAAACAAGGTGTGATCCTTGCCCACGCCGACATTGACGCCGGGGTGGAACTTGGTGCCGCGTTGGCGAACGATGATGGAGCCAGCGCTCACCAACTCACCGCCAAAAGCTTTCACACCCAACATTTTGGGCTGCGAATCGCGCCCATTTCGCGTAGAGCCGCCGCCTTTTTTCTGTGCCATGACTCAAGTCCTTAGACTGCAATCGCACCGATGAGCAGTTCAGTGAACAGCTGGCGGTGACCTTGACGTTTTTGATAATGCTTGCGACGGCGCATTTTAAAAATGCGCACTTTGTCGTGCTTGCCCTGCGTCACCACAGTGACCGTGACAGTTGCGCCGGACACCAAGGGCGTACCCACCTTCAATTCAGCGCCGTTTCCGACAGCCAGAACTTGGTCGATAACAATCTCTTGGCCTACGTCCGCAGCAATCTGTTCTACTTTAATTTTTTCTCCAGCAGCAACGCGATATTGTTTGCCACCGGTTTTTATGACCGCGTACATGTTGACCTCTTCAATTTAGCCCCGCAGACGGATTTCCGCAGAGCCGACGAGTATAGCATGGTTTCGGATTTTTGACAGCAAGGCATTGCCTTCCTTCCGGCCAGCTCCTGGTGTCAGCTATAATTTTCTGTTGTCGCGCGCAACACCAACCGCCGCGCCGTGATGTTTCATTGAGGATTTCCATGATTGACACGCTGACCCCAAATAGTCAAATTGATCCCAGCAAACGGACTTGGCTTATCGCCTCCAGTTGCGCGGGTGCCGTAGGTGCTGGCGCAGTTGCCATTCCTTTCATTAGTTCATTCCAGCCGTCCGAGAGGGCCAAGGCTGCAGGCGCTGCCGTTGAGGTGGACATCGCAGCCCTCAAGCCGGGCGAAAAGCTCACTGTGGAGTGGCGCGGAAAACCGGTGTGGATCATCAAGCGTACCCCTGAACAACTGGCGACTTTGAGCAAAGCAGAGGGACAGTTGGCTGACCCCAAATCAGAACGCAAGCCATCAGAGCTCACCCCAGAGTACGCCCGCAACCAGCACCGCTCCATTAAGCCGGAGATCATGGTGGCCGTGGGAATTTGCTCGCACCTAGGCTGCTCGCCTTCCGATAAATTTCAAATGGGCGCCCAGCCATCATTGCCGGATGACTGGCAAGGCGGCTTTTTGTGCCCCTGCCATGGCTCCACCTTTGACATGGCAGGGCGCGTGTTCAAGAACAAGCCCGCGCCAGACAACCTCGAGGTGCCCCCGCACTTCTACCTCTCCGACAGCAAGTTGCTGATCGGTGAAGACAAAAAAGCCTGATTAAAAAGCGGAGAACACAATGGCTGAAATGAAAGAAATCTCCCCCAATGCCCCGGTCGCTGACAAGCTGCTGAACTGGGTAGACAACCGCTTCCCGCTGAGCAAGCTCTTTAAAGAGCACATGAGCGAGTATTACGCACCAAAGAACTTTAATTTTTGGTATATCTTTGGTTCGCTCGCCTTGTTGGTCTTGGTCATCCAAATCGTCACCGGTATTTTCCTGGTCATGCACTACAAACCCGATGCTGCGTTGGCGTTTGGCTCGGTCGAGTACATCATGCGCGACGTGCCTTGGGGCTGGTTGGTGCGCTACATGCATTCCACTGGCGCTTCGGCCTTCTTTGTGGTGGTTTACCTGCACATGTTCCGTGGTCTGATCTACGGTAGCTACCGCAAGCCACGTGAGCTAGTTTGGATCTTTGGTTGCGCCATCTTCTTGTGCCTCATGGCCGAAGCCTTCATGGGCTACCTTCTGCCATGGGGTCAGATGAGCTACTGGGGTGCCCAGGTGATCGTGAACCTGTTTGCCGCTATTCCTTTTGTTGGCCCCGATCTGGCACTACTGATTCGTGGTGACTATGTGGTGGGCGATGCCACCCTGAACCGCTTCTTCAGCTTCCACGTCATTGCCGTTCCTCTGGTGCTGTTGGGCCTTGTTGCCGCGCATATCATTGCACTGCACGAAGTTGGCTCCAACAACCCGGATGGCGTTGAGATCAAAGGCCCCAATGCACCTAAGGATGCGCAAGGCCACCCCCTGGATGGCGTGCCCTTCCACCCCTACTACTCGGTGCACGACATCTACGCTGTCAGCCTGTTCTTGATGGTGTTCTCCGCGATCATCTTCTTCGCCCCTGAGTTCGGCGGCTACTTTTTGGAGTACAACAACTTTATCCCGGCTGACCCGCTCAAGACTCCTGCGCATATCGCGCCAGTCTGGTACTTCACGCCTTACTACTCTATGCTGCGTGCCATCACCAGCGAGATGATGTATGCCTTGATCGCCTGCGTTCTGGGTGCGGCCGTTTTCAGCGTCGTCAAACTGAAGATGCCAACGATGCTCAAAGCTATCGTCCTCGGTGCTGCTGTGGCGATCACGGCCATGATGCTTGCCATTGACGCCAAGTTCTGGGGCGTGCTGGTCATGGGTGGCGCGGTCGTCATTCTGTTCTTCCTGCCTTGGCTAGACAACTGCGAAGTGAAGTCGATCCGCTACCGTCCTGATTGGCACAAATACATGTATGGTATTTTTGTTATCAACTTTGTCGTGCTGGCCTACTTGGGTGTGCAACCACCCTCGTCGATCGGTGAGCGCGTGTCCCAAGTTGGAACTCTTTTCTACTTTGGCTTCTTCCTGCTGATGCCGTGGTGGAGTCGTTTGGGTCAAACCAAACCCGTACCCACCCGCGTCACCTTTGCTGCACATTGAGCCGGAGCAAAATAATATGAAAAAAATTCTCATTGTCCTGATTGCAGCGCTCGGCTTCACGTCAGCCGCACAAGCCTCCAGCGAAGGCGCCATTGTTTGGGACAAAGCCCCAATCAACACCTCTGACATGGCCTCTTTGCAAAACGGTGCCAAGCTGTTTGTGAACTACTGCCTGAGCTGCCATTCGGCGGCTTACATGCGCTACAACCGCCTGCAAGACATTGGCTTCACCAACGAGCAGATCAAAGACAACTTACTGTTCGCCACCGACAAAGTCGGTGACACCATGAAGTCGGCCATTGACCCCAAGCAAGCCAAGCTCTGGTTTGGCGCTAACCCGCCCGATCTCACCGTGATTGCGCGTTCACGCGCTGCACCGGGTCAAGGCTCAGGCGCTGATTACCTCTACACCTTCTTGCGCACCTTCTACCCTGATGCGACCAAGGCTACGGGTTGGAACAACCTGGCTTTCCCCAGCGTGGGCATGCCCCACGCCCTGTGGGAGTTGCAAGGCAAGCGCCAACCCATCATGAAAACGGTAGCTGGCGCGCACGGCCATGAGTCCTTGGCCTTTTCGGGCTGGGAACAACTGACCCCAGGAACGATGAGCCCACTCCAGTATGATCAAACGGTTGGCGACCTCGTCAACTACCTACAGTGGATGGGTGAACCCGCTCAAAACACCCGCGTGCGTGTTGGCGTCTGGGTTCTAATATTCCTGCTCATGTTCTCATTTTTTGCTTGGCGTCTTAACGCAGCCTACTGGAAAGACGTCAAGTAAATTTAACGCTGACCCAATGCCAAGCCTCAATGGCACATTGAGGCTTGAACTGTTCGGAGTGGGGTGCACGGCGCACCCCACTCTTTTTGATTTTTAGGAGCCCCCACCATGATGGTGTTGTATTCAGGAACAACCTGCCCGTTTTCTCATCGTTGTCGTTTTGTTCTGTTTGAAAAAGGCATGGATTTTGAAATTCGTGATGTCGATCTGTACAACAAGCCAGAAGACATCAACGTAATGAATCCTTATGGCCAAGTCCCCATTCTGGTGGAGCGTGACCTCATTTTGTATGAGTCCAATATCATCAACGAGTACATTGATGAGCGCTTTCCACACCCTCAGCTAATGCCTGGCGATCCGGTTGACCGAGCTCGAGTTCGCCTGTTCCTACTCAACTTCGAAAAAGAACTCTTTGTGCACGTCTCTACGCTGGAGTCCCGTGTGGCCAAGGGTAACGAGAAAACACTGGAAAAAGCGCGTGCTCACATCCGTGATCGTCTGACACAACTCGCCCCTGTGTTCCTTAAGAACAAGTACATGTTGGGCGATAACTTCTCCATGCTGGATGTCGCAATTGCCCCTCTGCTCTGGCGTTTGGACTACTACGGCATTGAGCTCAGTAAAAATGCGGCCCCACTGCTCAAGTATGCCGAACGCATTTTCTCGCGACCAGCCTATATTGAAGCACTGACACCATCTGAAAAAGTGATGCGAAAGTAAGTGCCCGTACTCAACGATTGATGATGATTAACAAGGACACGCCCTCTACACGTCCCTACCTTTTACGAGCTCTTTACGAGTGGTGTACGGATAACGGCTTCACTCCTTATGTAGCCGTGAAGGTGGACGAAAGTGTTCGGGTTCCTCTCGATCACGTCAAGAATGGCGAGATTGTTCTCAACATTAGTTTTGATGCGACCAGCTCACTCCAATTGGGGAACGATCTCATTGAGTTCAAAGCTCGATTCAATGGGGTTGCACAAGAAATTCGAGTTCCCATCAACCGTGTGATTGCGATTTATGCGCGTGAGAATGGCCAGGGAATGGCATTCCCGATTGAGATACCCGCATCGACCTCGCCCTCGCCCTCAGAAAGAAGCACCACGGGCACGAATAATGCGGCAACTGGCAAACGCGTTCAATTGGTACCTCATGGGACATCACTCGATGATGGCAAGCCAGAGCCAGAGCCGCCCCAACCCACCAGTCGAACTAAGCCTGCACTGACTCGCATTAAATAAGGTGTTCAATACGCCCCTTTAGCGCAACTCGTGCCATTGATGTGAAGTAAAATTCAAGCCGTGCCGATTTAGCTCAGTTGGTAGAGCAACCGCCTTGTAAGCGGTAGGTCGTCAGTTCGATTCCGACAATCGGCACCATTTAACTTACTCTTGCTACGAACTATCAACTTCGTAGCGAAGTATTTTCCAATTCAGGTATGAGCCTGAAGGGGCCGGATTTCAGGTAGCTTCTGCGAGTGGGCTGATCGGGTTAAAAGAGGGAGTCTAAAGCCTTGCCTCCCTACCCCTTCAACAAGGCTGTCTTGGGAGTTCTGGTTT
>JANXSU010000205.1 GCA_025356545.1 Comamonadaceae bacterium | reverse complement strand
GCAGTGACGAACACGGCGTGTTGCACGGCAGCACTTTGCCGCAGTTGGGTGAGGTGATCTGGCTCATCCCCGGCCACTGTGACCCCACCGTCAACCTGCACGACCAGATGATCGGTGTGCGCGGGGGGCTTCAACACGGCGTGGTGGAGCGCATTATTGCGGTGGATGCGCGGGGGGCGTTGACCTGAGCTGCAAAGCAACGTAAATTGAGCCCTCAATCAAAAAAAGGATTTTTATGCAAAGTTCTAAAATGGGTGTGGTTGCAACGCTTTTGGTTGGATTGGTCTCGCTCACGGGATCGGCGCTTGCTCAAACCTCTCCTGTTCAGCTGACTCCATTGCCGTCCTGGGCCTACCCTTGGGTGCCGGACTTCAAACTGCCACCCGATGACGGCATCCCGCGCCGTGTGCCGGACAGCACCGTAACTCACACGGTGACTCAGGAACGAGATCTTTTCTTCGCACCTGTCTGGCATCAGGCGGATCACCCAGCACTGCCAGAGGTGGTAGCGCGGGGCCGCAAACCCGATGTGCGTGCTTGTGGTTCTTGCCACCGTGCAGAAGGCACCGGTGGGCCGGAAAACGCCAGTCTCGCGGGCTTGCCAGCGGCCTACATCATTCAGCAAATTCTGGATTACAAAAGTGGTGCTCGCAAATTTTCGGGGCCACAACGCTCGCCCAACGTGCTGATGACGGCGATTGCGAAAGGTATGAACGATGCCGAGATTCAAGAAGCGGCTGCCTATTTTTCGGCGCTCAAACCCAAACAAAACACAACGGTTATAGAGTCAGATACTGTGCCCAAGACCTTCATCGTCCGGGTCTTTGTGGCTAAGCTGCCTGGCAATGAAGCCGAGGCCTTGGGTCGTCGTATTGTCGAGTTCCCCGTCGATGTTGATCAGTTTGAACACCGGGACACGCGTTCAAAATTCACGGCCTACGTGCCCATCGGCAGCATCGCCAAGGGTGAAGCCTTGGTGAAAACTGGCGCCCAAGGTAAGACCATGGCGTGTGCGACTTGCCATGGCGCAGACCTCAAAGGGCTGGGCGACATCCCCAGCATTGCCGGGCGCTCACCCAGCTACATCGTGCGCCAGCTCTATGACTTGCAGCAAGGCACACGGGCCGGTGCGCTCAGCGCACCGATGAAGTTGGTCGTTGAAAAATTGACGGATCAAGACATGATGTCGATTGCCAGCTACCTGGCGACTCAGACGCCTTGAGCCCTTCATTCAACATTACCTTTGAGGTGAAGCGCGCTGCATGACAATTGCAGTCATGACAGACGCACATTCATATCCTCAGCCTAACGCCGCTCTACTGAGCGAGGTCGCCGCGCTACCCCCCTTACCTGGCGTGTACCGCTATTTCGACGCTGACGACCAGGTACTGTACGTGGGCAAGGCGCGCAATTTGAAGAAGCGCGTGAGCAGCTATTTTCAGAAGAACCACGGTGGCACGCGCATAGGCCACATGGTGAGCAAGATTGCCCGCATGGAAACGACCGTGGTGCGCTCCGAAGCTGAGGCGCTGCTGCTGGAAAACAACCTCATCAAGACGCTCAAGCCGCGCTACAACATCTTGTTTCGGGATGACAAAAGCTATCCCTACCTGCGCATGACGGGCGCCAGCGCGCCCAAGCTAGGCGTGATCGGCGCGCAAGCGGCGGTGTTTCCCCGTGTGTCTTACTACCGAGGTGCGGTGGAGAAAAAACACCATTACTTCGGCCCCTACCCCAGCGCCTGGTCTGTGAAAGAGGGCATCTTGTTGCTGCAAAAAGTGTTTCACCTGCGCACCTGCGAAGACCCTGTGTTCAGCAACCGTACGCGGCCCTGTTTGTTGTACCAAATTAAGCGCTGCTCGGCCCCTTGCGTGGGGCACATCACGGCTGCGGCCTATGCACAAGACGTCGCCAATGCCGAGGCGTTTTTGAAGGGCGATACCGAGCAGGTGATGTCGGTGCTGGAGGCGCGCATGATGGCGCATTCAGATCGGCTTGAGTTTGAGCAAGCGGCCTCCTTGCGTGACCAGATTGGCGCCTTGTCCAATGTGCTGCACCAACAGGCGGTGGACAACGTGGCGGACAAGGACGTGGATATTTTGGCGGTCAAGGTGCAGGGCGGGCGCGCCTGCGTCAACCTGGCCATGGTGCGGGGTGGGCGGCATCTGGGCGACCGCGCCTACTTCCCCGTGCATGTGGAGGACGCGGCCGGAGTTTACCGGGGTGATGAAGAGAGTGAGACGGCGGACGATAAACTGCCTTCGGTCGAGGTTCAGGTGCTGGAGGCCTTTATTGCCCAGCACTACATGGACGTGCCGGTTGTGCCTTCACTCATCACCAGCGAGCCGGTAGCCAAGAGCCTGATCGAGGCGCTGACGGTTCAATCCGGCGTGAAGGTGAGTGCAGTGCATCAGCCTAGGGAGCAGCGTCGCATTTGGCTGGAGATGGCACAGACCAATGCCGGGCTGCAATTGGGTCGCCTGCTGGCCGAAGAGGGCTCGCAACAGGCGCGCACCCGTGCGCTGGCGCAGGCGCTGGACATGTCGCAGGATCAGCTGGACGAATTTCAAGTGGAATGTTTTGACATCTCTCATACGGCGGGCGAGGCCACGCAAGCGTCTTGCGTGGTGTTTCATCACCACAAAATGCAAAACGCCGAGTACCGCCGTTTCAATATCGAGGGCATCACGCCGGGTGACGACTATGCGGCCATGCGCCAGGTGCTGACGCGCCGTTATGCCAAGCTGGCTGAGAGTTTGCGGGAGGACGGCGGTGCGGCTGAGTTACCTGTTGGAACTGCCCGCTTGCCCGATCTGGTGCTGGTGGACGGTGGCGTGGGGCAGGTGAGCATGGCGCGCGAGGTGTTTGAGCAACTCGGGCTGGATTTGTCGCTGATCGTGGGGGTTGAGAAAGGCGAGGGGCGCAAAGTGGGGCTGGAAGAGCTGGTGTTTGCCGATGGTCGCGAGAAGGTTTACCTGGGCAAAGATTCGGCCGCACTGATGCTGGTGGCGCAGATCCGTGATGAGGCGCACCGTTTCGCCATCACCGGCATGCGCGCGCAGCGTGCACGGGTGCGGGTGGGCGGCAGCAAGATCGAGGAAATCCCTGGCGTGGGCCCCAAGCGTCGCGCCAAACTGCTGCAACGCTTTGGTGGCGTGCGGGGTGTGGCGGAGGCCAGCGTGGAGGACATGGCCTCGGTGGAGGGTATCTCCAAGGAGCTGGCGGAGTCGATTTACCGGGCACTGCATTAATTTCGCTCACAGCGCTCATGCCACAATCACGCCATGTTCCTCACCATTCCCACCATCATGACTTGGACGCGCATTGTCGCCATCCCCTTGATCGTGGGGGTGTTTTACCTGCCGCTGGAGCCTGCGACTCGCAACTTGGTTGCGACCGTCATGTTTGTAGTGTTTGCTGCGACGGATTGGCTGGACGGCTACTTGGCACGCAAACTTAATCAGACATCATCGTTTGGCGCTTTTCTTGACCCGGTGGCTGACAAGTTTCTGGTTTGCGCCGCGCTGCTGGTGTTGGTGCATTTGCAGCGCGCCGACGTGTTTGTGGCGCTCATCATCATTGGCCGCGAAATCGCCATTTCAGCCCTGCGCGAGTGGATGGCGGTGATAGGCGCCACCAAGAGCGTGGCCGTGCACATGCTGGGCAAGATCAAGACCGCAGTGCAGATGACAGCGTGCCGTCATAGAGCAGAAACGGGATGGCTGTCA
>JANXSU010000198.1 GCA_025356545.1 Comamonadaceae bacterium | reverse complement strand
ATGAAGCTGCTCAATGCGCTGGAAGACTTCAAGGCCGTGGACTCCGCGGGGGGCAAGGCCGCATTGGTTGAAGGCTTTGGCATTCTCTTGCGCTGCCTGTACCCCGCCACGCCGCACCTGGCCGCTCGCCTGTGGGCTGATTTGAGCTATAGCGCAAGCCAGGGCGACATGCTGGACACGGCTTGGCCGCAGGTGGACGATGCGGCGCTGTTGCAAGACGAGATCGAGCTGATGCTGCAAATCAACGGCAAGCTGCGCGGTGCGATCAAAGTGCCCGCCACAGCAAGCAAAGAAGCGATTGAAGCCATGGCCACCGCCAGTGATTTGGTGCAAGCACAGTCGCAGGGTGCACCCATCAAGCGCGTGATTGTGGTGCCGGGGCGGCTGGTGAATGTTGTCCTATGACGATGCCCGTGCCGCGCGGTAGCGAGCGTGATGTCCCGCGTCGTGCGCTGCTGAGGCGTGGAGCGAACTGGCTGGCCGTTTTGCCGATAGCGTCGAGCTTGGCGGCTTGTGGTTTTCAGTTGCGGCAAACGCCTGAGTTTGCCTTCAAGTCGATCTACACCAACGTCTCGCCCGCATCGGTTCTGGGCATTGAGCTCAAGCGCCATTTGCGCGCCATGGGCAATGTGGATCTCATCACCGACGCTGCGCTGCAAAAAAATGCACAAGTAATTTTGGATGTGTTGCAAGAGCTGCGTGAGAAGTCGGTGGTGGGCATGAACGCCGCAGGCCAGGTGCGCGAGTTTCAATTGCGCATCCGCTTCAAATACCGGCTGCGCACACCTGCGGGCAAAGAGATCATTGAAGAGACCGAGTTGCTGCGCCAGCAAGACATCAGCTTCAGCGAATCGGCCGTGCTGTCCAAAGAGGTTGAAGAAGCCCAGCTCTACCGCAGCATGCAAAACGACATCGTGCAGCAGCTCTTGCGCCGTTTGGCGGCGGTGAAAGAAACCGCCTTCAGCGACTGAATTGAGCGACTGACCTTTATGCAAGTCGCCTTCGCCCAGCTCGACAACCACCTCAACAAGGGCCTTAAAAGCCTGTACGCGATTCATGGCGATGAGCCTTTGCTGGCGCAAGAAGCCGCAGACGCCATTCGGGTGATGGCGCGCACGCAGGGCTATACCGAGCGCACCGTCCACACCGTAGCGGGCGCGCACTTTGACTGGAGCGAAGTGCTGGCGGCAGGCGGCAACCTGAGCCTGTTTGCCGACAAGCAAATTGTGGAAATTCGCGTTCCCTCAGGCAAGCCGGGCAAGGAGGGCAGTGCTGCCTTGCAGCAGTTGGCGCAGCAGTCCCGTGACAACGACAGCACGCTCACGCTGGTGTTGCTGCCGCGCCTGGACAAGGCGACCCAGAGTGCCGCCTGGTTTACTGCAATGGAGAGCTTTGGCGTCACGCTGGCGCTCACGCCGGTGGAGCGCAATGCCTTGCCGCAGTGGATTGCGCAGCGACTCGCGCTGCAAGGGCTTCGGGTGGCTGCGGGCGAGGAGGGACAGCGTACCTTGCAATTTTTCGCAGATCGGGTTGAGGGAAATTTGTTGGCTGCGCATCAGGAGATTCAGAAACTGGCCTTGCTGTACCCGCCAAGCGCCGATCAGTCCGGTGGTGAATTGAGTTTCGAGCAGTTGGAGCGGGCCGTGCTCAATGTGGCGCGTTATGACGTGTTCAAACTGTCTGAGGCGGTGCTGGCTGGGCAGGCTGAGCGGGTACAGCGCATGCTGGACGGCCTACAGGCCGAAGGCGTGGCCGAGGTGCTGGTGCACTACGCCTTGAGTGAAGACATCCGTGCTCTGGTGCGCGTCAAAGACGCCATGAGCCAGGGCCGCCCCTTGCCCATGGCCTTGCGTGAGCAGCGCATTTGGGGCGTGCGCGAGCGGCTGTTCGAGCGCGTGCTGCCGCGACTCAGCGCGGCGAGTCTGGCCGAGTTGCTGCAATCGGCGCACCTCGTTGATGGCATCGTTAAAGGCTTGAAGCAAGCCGACTGGCCGGCCGATCCCTGGCAGGCCCTGCACCGACTCGCAAACACCTTGTGTTCTCAGTGCAACGTGAGAAAATGACGCGCATGAATGCGTTCAATATCGCCGAATACACCCAGACACTGGGCCTGCAGGCCAAGGCCGCCGCGGCCCTGATGGCCAAGGCCAGTTCGGCCACCAAAAATGTGGCGCTGCGCCGATTGGCCGCCCTCTTGCGCGCCAACGTAGCCATCCTGGCGACCAGCAACGCGTTGGACTTGGCGCGTGCGCTGGCCAACGGTTTGTCCGAACCCATGGTGGACCGCCTCAAGCTCACGCCCAAGGTGATTGAGATTGTGGCCCAGGGCTGCGAGCAACTCGCCGGCATGCCTGACCTCATCGGTGAAATCAGCGGCATGAAGCAGCAACCCAGTGGCATTCAGGTCGGGCAAATGCGCGTGCCGATTGGTGTCTTTGGCATGATTTTCGAGAGTCGCCCCAACGTCACGATCGAGGCGGCCAGCCTGTCCATCAAGAGCGGTAATGCCTGCATCTTGCGCGGTGGCTCCGAAGCCATTGATTCAAACAAAGCGCTGGCGCGGTTGGTACAACAAGCACTGGTGGAAAGCGGCTTGCCCGCCGACGCTGTGCAACTGGTGCAAACCACCGAACGCGAGGTGGTGGGCCAGCTCATCACCATGCCGCAGTATGTGGACGTCATCATCCCGCGCGGTGGCAAGTCGCTCATTGAGCGCATCAGCCGCGACGCCAAAGTGCCCGTCATCAAGCACTTGGATGGCAACTGCCACGTCTATGTGGACGACCCCTGCGATTTGGAGATGGCCGTGCGCGTGGCCGACAACGCTAAGACGAATAAATACAGCCCCTGCAATGCGAGTGAGAGCCTGCTGGTGGCGCGCGGCGTAGCGCCTACGTTCTTGCCCCGCATTGCAGCGGTGTTCGCCGCCAAAGGGGTGGAGATGCGCTGCGACCCCGAAGCGCTTGCCTTGGTGAAAAATGCCGTTCGGTATGAGCCTGTCGAAGGTCAGCACCCGCCCGTGATCGTCGCCGCGACTGAGCAAGATTGGTTTGAAGAATTCCTCGCCCCCATCATCAGCATCAAAGTGGTGGCCGGACTGGACGAAGCCATTGCCCATATCAACCACTACGGCAGTCACCACACCGACGCCATTCTCACGCGGGACCACATGCACGCCCAAGCCTTTTTGCGTGAGGTTGATTCTGGCAGCGTGATGGTGAATGCGAGTACTCGCTTCGCTGATGGATTCGAGTACGGCTTGGGTGCCGAAATCGGCATCAGTACCGACAAATTCCACGCCCGTGGGCCGGTGGGTCTGGAGGGCTTGACCTCGCTGAAATACATTGTGCTGGGACAGGGCGAAGTGAGGGCTTAAAGCATGGTTCCCCACCTCATCACGGCCCTGAGTGGCCCAATCAACGAATTGGAGCAACGCGTTCTGGACGCCACCCCCACCATTGAGCGCTGGTTCCGCTTGGAGTGGATGGAGCACACACCTCCGTTTTACAGTTCAGTGGATATTCGCAACGCAGGTTTTAAGCTCGCACCGGTGGACACCAATCTGTACCCCGGTGGTTGGAACAACCTCACGCCCGCGATGTTGCCGTTGGCCGTGCAGGCTGCCATGGCCGCGATTGAAAAAATCTGTCCTGAAGCCCGTAACCTGTTGCTGATCCCCGAGAACCACACGCGCAATACGTTTTATTTGAGCAATCTGGCGCAGTTGCGGCGCATTTTTCACTTGGCTGGTTTGAATGTTCGCATCGGCTCCATTGACCCAGCTATCAAGAAAATCACCACCATCGAGTTGCCTAATGGTGAGTCCATCACGCTGGAGCCTGTAATCCGGAACAAGCGCCGCTTGGGTCTGAAGGACTTCGATCCCTGCACAATTTTGCTCAACAACGACTTGAGCGCGGGCATCCCCGGCATTTTGGAGGATCTGCATGAGCAGTACCTTTTGCCACCCTTGCACGCAGGTTGGTGCGTGCGCCGCAAGAGTCACCACTTCAAAAGCTACGAAGAAGTGTCCAAGCGTTTTGGCAAGCTGCTGGGCATTGACCCTTGGTTGATCAACCCGATGTTCAATCAGTGTGGCGAAATCAACTTCTCCGAGGGTGCGGGGATGGACTGCCTGAGCACCAATGTGGATGCTTTGCTGGGCAAAGTGCGTCGCAAGTACAAAGAATACGGCATCAAGGAGAAACCCTTTGTGGTGGTCAAGGCCGACAACGGTACTTGCGGCATGGGCATCATGACCGTGCGCGATGCCAAGGAACTTGAAAGCTTGAACAGCAAGACCCGCAACAAGATGTCGGCTATCAAAGACGGCGGTACGGTTAGCGAAGTCATCATACAAGAAGGCGTGTTGACCCATGAGCGCATGAACGATGCCGTGGCCGAGCCAGTCGTGTACATGATGGATCGCTACGTGGTGGGAGGCTTTTATCGGGTGCATGCCGAGCGCGGCGAAGATGAAAACCTGAACGCACCGGGCTCCAGCTTTGTCCCTCTGGCGTTTGCCGACAGTCCGCACCTGCCCCAGCCTGGGGTCAAGCCGGGGGCCAGTATGCCCAACCGCTTCTACATGTACGGGGTGATTGGGCGCTTGGCCATGCTGGCCGCTAGCTACGAACTGGAAGCCACGGATCCGCAGGCCGAGAGTTACGAATAAGTTACGAATAAGTTCATTGAAACGAAAGTTGCTGCAATGCAACATTTTTACATTTCTGAGCATTTAGAGTTTTTGAATTGACGCAAGTCCGGGCTGGCCGTCGCACAATAGCTATCCCAAATACCATGGAGCCCTGCCATTCAAGACGGGGTGTTTTTGTGTCATCCAGTAAATCCTCACTCTCGGTCCTTACCCTGGGCGCCATCGGCGTTGTCTATGGCGATATCGGGACCAGTGTTCTGTATGCCTTCAAAGAAGTCTTTGTCAGTGGTCATGTGCCTGTCACGACAGAGAACATACTGGGCGTTTTGTCACTTTTCTTTTGGACGTTGACGCTCATTGTCTCGTTGAAATATGTGGTCTTGATCATGCGGGCCGACAACGTGGGGGAGGGCGGTTTGATGGCCTTGTTGGCCCTCGCGTCACAGTCTGTTAAGGATTACCCGAGACTGCGAAGTGTGCTGCTGATGGTGGGGGTGTTTGGTGTGGCGTTGTTCTTTGGCGATGGGGTCATCACGCCTGCTATCTCTGTCTTGTCGGCGGTGGAGGGGTTGGAGGTGATTACGCCGAACGCCAAACCTTATGTGGTACCAATTTCATTGGCCGTTTTGGTTATGCTGTTCGCCGTACAGCGTCGTGGAACGGGAGATATAGGGAAATTTTTTGGCCCCATCACTGTCGTGTGGTTTATTGCCATTGCCGTGATGGGTGCGATACAGGTCATACAAAATCCGATGGTACTCAAGGCCATCTGGCCTGGTTATGCCTTTGCATTTGCTGGCGCCAATTACGGCGTCGCATTCATCACACTCGGAGCCGTATTCCTGTGTGTCACTGGGGCTGAGGCCTTGTATGCCGATATGGGGCATTTTGGTAAAACGCCAATTCGCCTTGCCTGGTTTGGTTTGGTGATGCCGTCTTTGATGTTGAATTATTTTGGACAAGGCGCCTTGGTTTTGGCCAACCCCAAAGCGGCCGAAAACCCGTTTTACCTGATGATGCCCGATTGGGCACTGCTCCCCATGGTGGTACTGGCCACAGCTGCGACTGTGATTGCTTCACAGGCTTTGATCACGGGCGCATTTTCTGCGACCAAGCAGACAATTCAGCTTGGATTTCTGCCACGCTTATCGATTTTGCACACCTCGATTCACGATACCGGACAAATCTATATTCCCGCTGTGAACTGGCTTTTGCTGGCCGGCGTAGTTGCTGCCGTTAGTTTATTTGGATCGTCTTCTGCGTTGGCTGCGGCGTATGGTATTTCAGTCAGCCTGGTCATGGTGATTACGACCTTGCTCACCTTTTATGTCGTGCGCTATGGCTGGGGTTACCCCTTGTGGTTGTGCATCGCTGCAACCGGTTTCTTCGTCATCGTCGATCTTTTCTTCTTCGCCTCCAACTCACTCAAGATCGTTCAAGGCGGCTGGTTTCCCTTGGCGATGGCGGTCGTTCTTTATTTGATCTTGATGACCTGGAGGGATGGACGGGTCTTGTTGAATGAGAAGTTGAGAGCGGATGCGATCGATCTGCCTGCTTTTTTGGATGCGGTGTTCGTGAGCCCTCCTGTGCGGGTGGACGGTACGGCCGTTTTTCTGACAGCAGAGGCTGGCACGGTGCCCAATGCCATGCTGCATAACCTCAAGCATAACAAGGTGTTGCATGCCAACAATCTGTTTGTGACTGTGCAACACCATGAAGTGCCCTGGATTGGCCTGGACAAGCGGATTGAAATTGAGCCGCTCGGCCATGATTGTTGGCAAGTTGTCGTGCATTACGGCTTCAAGAATGACCCCGATCTACCCATTGCTTTGCATTTGTTGCGGGGGCGTGGCTGCGATCTGGACGATATGACGACCAGCTACTTCCTGTCGCGCGACATCGTGATACCAACCATTGGCGGCGGCATGATGCCCTGGCGCGAAAAGCTCTTTGCCCAAATGCACCATAACGCCAGCGGGGCCGCCGCCTTTCTTAAATTGCCCAACAATGCCGTGGTTGAGTTAGGCTCGAAAATCGAAATATGAACCTGCTCTTTATTGCCGACCCGCTAGCGTCCTTTCAGATTTACAAGGACAGTACCTTCGCCATGATGCGCGAAGCGCAGCGGCGTGGCCACAGCTTGGCCGCCTGCGAGCCCAAAGACATCGATTGGCAACGCGGTGGCCGTGTCCAAGCGCAGGCGCGGCGCATCACGCTCACAGGCGATAAAACCCACTGGTTCACAGAGCTCCCGCAATCACCGGATGAACTGTGCAGCGAGTTGAAGGACTTTGACGCCATCATCATGCGCAAAGACCCACCTTTTGACAGTGAGTATTTCTACACCACGCATTTGCTGCAGCAGGCCGAGCGTGAAGGGGCAAAGGTGTTCAATAAGCCAGCTGCCCTACGGGATCACCCCGAGAAGCTGGCGATCATGGAGTTTCCCCAGTTCATTGGCCCGACGCTGGTGACACGCGATGCCGCCGCGATTAAACAGTTCCACGCCGAGCACCGCGACATCATCCTCAAACCGCTGGACGGCATGGGCGGCATGGGCATCTTTCGCGTGGGGCTCGATGGCTTGAACCTAGGCAGCATCATCGAAACACTGAACCGTGATGGCGCGCAGACCGTGATGGTGCAAAAGTTTTTGCCTGAAATCGTGCAAGGCGACAAACGCGTGCTGGTGATTGGCGGCAAGCCCGTACCCTATTGTTTGGCGCGCATCCCTCAAGGTGGCGAGGTGCGCGGCAATCTGGCCGCAGGCGGTAAGGGCGTGGCCCAGCCCCTGAGCGCGCGTGACCGTGAGATTGGCGAAGCGATTGGCCCCATCCTGGCTGCGCGCGGGCTCTTGCTGGCGGGCATCGACGTGATTGGCGATTGTGTGACCGAAATCAACGTGACCAGTCCGACTTGCTTTCAAGAGATCTTTGATCAGACGGGGTGTGACGTGGCGGCGCTGTTTGTGGATGCGCTGGAGGCTGCGGTTTCAGCTGCTTGACGGGTTCAGTCGGCGTTAGTCGGTACCAACCGGCGCCCCATCCACAAACACCATCAGTTCCCCCGACGCCAGCGCCGTCCACTGCTCGTTGGTGGTGAGCGGCGCGGTCACCACCACAGCCACCCGGTCGCTGGGGCTGGCGTGTTCGGCAAAGTTGATGCTCATGTCCTCATCACTCAAGGTGGCGTTAGCAAAGGGGTATTGGCGCACCGTGTAGTGCAGGTGCGTGGCGGCATGCGCCCACAGCGCCTCGCCATTGCTGAGCAAGAAGTTGAAGGTGCCGTGGGTCGCAATTTGGGGGGCAAGCTCACGCAAGGTGAGGGTTAACTCCGCCACGCTGGGCACACTGGCGTGAAACTTGGCCAGCTCTTGCATCAACCAACAAAAAGCCAACTCGCTGTCGGTGCTGCCCACCGGGCGAAAGTTGCCGTGCAGGCGCGGCGCGTAGTTTTTGAGGTCGCCATTGTGGGCAAACACCCAGTAGCGTCCCCAAAGCTCGCGGACAAAGGGGTGGCAGTTTTCCAGTGTGACCGCGCCTTGCGTCGCTTTGCGGATGTGGGCAATGACGTTGCGGCTTTTGATGGGGTAGTGGCGGATCAACTCGGCAATGGGCGAATCACACGCCGGTTGGTGGTCTACAAAATGGCGCAGGCCTTTGTCCTCAAAAAAAGCAATGCCCCAGCCGTCACCGTGATGGTCAGTGTTGCCGCCGCGCTCGGCAAAGCCGGTGAAACTGAACATCACATCGGTTGGCGTATTGCAGTTCATGCCCAGCAATTGACACATGGTTTTACTCGCTGGTTTGGCTTTGTGTGCGGGTGTGCAAGGTGACATGATTCAGGCGCGTGTGACGAACCAGGGTCTCATGCACGACGTGCGCCAGTCGGGCTAGTTCT
>JANXSU010000124.1 GCA_025356545.1 Comamonadaceae bacterium | reverse complement strand
CCCCCGGTTGATCGGGCCCGGGTGCATCACGATGGCGTCGGGCTTGGCGAGTTGCAGTTTTTCCGGCGTCAGGCCAAAGCTCTTAAAGAACTCCTGGCTTGACGGCAGTAGAGCACCGCTCATGCGCTCGTTTTGCAAGCGCAGCATGATGATGACGTCGCAGCCTTTGATGCCTTCTTCCAGCGAATGGCAAACCCGAACGCCCATGGGAGCCATGTCGGAAGGCACCAGGGTTTTGGGGCCGACCACGCGCACTTCGGCGCAGCCCAGTGTGGTGAGCGCATGAATATCGGAGCGGGCCACGCGCGAGTGCAGCACATCACCGACGATGGCCACGGTGAGGTTGGAGAAATCTTTCTTGTAGTGCCGGATGGTGTACATGTCCAGCAGGCCCTGGGTCGGGTGCTCATGGCGGCCATCACCGGCGTTGATGACGTGCACATGGGGCGCAACATGCTGGGCAATCAGGTAGGGCGCACCGGACTCGCCGTGGCGCACCACAAACAGATCAGCCGCCATGGCGCTGAGGTTCGCGATGGTGTCGAGCAGGGACTCGCCTTTGGATGCGGAAGAGCGTGCGATGTCCAGGTTAATGACGTCGGCGCTCAAGCGCTTGGCAGCGATCTCGAAAGTGGTTCGGGTACGGGTAGAGTTTTCAAAAAACAGGTTGAAAACGCTTTTGCCGCGCAGCAAGGGCACCTTCTTCACTTCGCGGTCGCTGACACTCACAAAGTTGGCGGCAGAGTCAAGGATGTGGGTCAGAATGTCTTTGGGTAGACCCTCCACCGCCAGCAGATGAAGCAGTTCGCCATGCTTGTTGAGCTGCGGATTGCGTTTGAAAAGCATCAGGCGGCCTCCACTTTGAAACTGAAATGACCAGCGTCATCACGGGCCAGCGCCAGTGACTGAGACGGGGCTAAGTTGACGCGAGCAGCGCAGAAGTCGGACTGAATTGGCAGCTCGCGCCCGCCTCGATCCACTAGCACGGCCAGTTGAATGCTGGCGGGACGCCCGTAGTCGAATATCTCGTTGATCACCGCGCGAATGGTCCGCCCGGTGTAGAGCACGTCGTCCAGCAGCACGATGTGCGCGCCATTGACATCGAAGGGCAGCAAGGTCTGCCCACCAGCAGCCAGGCCTCGACTTGAGAAATCATCGCGGTGCATGGCGGAGGAAATGATGCCGGGCTTGCCCTCTAGTCCCAGGTCGCGTTGAAGCTGCTCAGCCAGCCAAGCCCCGCCTGAGGTAATACCGACCAGTCGGGTTTGCGGCAGGCACAAGCCCTTGACGCCACTGATGAGGTCTGCGTACAGCGCCTGCGCGTCCAAAACAAGTTGCGCTCCCGCGCTTGTCGTACTCATTCAATTCCCCTCAGAAATTGCTCTAGGATGATGCATGCCGCACCGGCGTCTGCATCGCGCGCACCTGAGGCCAGGGCCTCTGTGGTGCTGTAGCGCTCATCCACTTCAAACACTGGTAGCCCCAGACGCCCCCTCAATTGGCGCGCAAATTTTTGTGCTCGAAACGTGTTTTCATGCGGCGCGCCATCGGGGTGGAAAGGCACCCCCACCACCAGAGCGTCGGGTTGCCACTCATGCACACGCTCTGAGATTAGGACAAAGCGGGCATCGCCTTCGGCTTGAATAGTGGCTTGCGGTTGGGCACTGCGCAGCAGTCGATTGCCCACGGCCACCCCTGTCCGTTTGAGACCAAAGTCCAGCGCCAAAAATGTAGTCAACGAGGCAGAAACCTGTATTGGGGTAGTCTGGGTCATGCTCATGCATGCCCCGCCTCAGACGACAACATCCAAGCCTGTAATCCCAGTAAAGACAAGGCTTTGTCGTAGCGCTGTGACACCGGGGTATCGAAGATGACCGTCTGATCGGCGTTAACAGTGAGCCAGGCGTTCTCACTGATCTCGGACTCCAACTGCCCTTCGCCCCAGGCAGAGTAGCCCAGGGAAATCAACACGCGACGCGGCCCGGCCCCCGTGGCCAAAGCTTCCAAAACATCACGGGATGTGGTCATCTCCAGTCCTCCCGGTATGACCATGGTGGAAGCGTAAACCGGGTCGCTGGCTGGCTCGACGGGGGCCTGAATGGGCTCGTGCAACACAAAGCCACGCTCGGTCTGAACCGGGCCACCCTGGAACACGGGCTGACCTTTTAGGTCGGCACGACCCAGGTGCAGCTCGACCTTTTCAAACAACCTCTCCAGATTGATATCGCTGGGTTTGTTGATGATCAAACCCAAGGCACCCCGTTCGCTGTGTTCACACAGATACACCACGCTTTTAGAGAACGCTTCATCTGCCAAGCCAGGCATGGCAATCAGAAAATGATTCGTGAAATTAGTCGGGGCAGAATCATTGGACATGTCTGAATTTTAGCCGCCTTCATGACAATAACGAGGACAGACTTCGTCCGCCAAGTTACACAAAACCTCAACACAAGAACGACTCTACAAAGCCTTTTGCTCTGAGCATCAAACGAAGCTAGGCTTGAAAGCTCAAGCCTGAACTTCCAGCTTGGCGTAGTGCTGGACCAAGCCCAACAATTCTTCTTCGTTGTAGGGTTTGCCCAAGTAGTGGTTGACGCCCAGTTCAAGAGCGTGTTCGCGGTGCTTCTCCGCCATGCGCGACGTGATCATGATGATGGGCAAGTCGTGCATCTTCACATCAGCACGGATATAGCGAGCCAACTCAAAACCATCCATGCGCGGCATCTCAATGTCAGACACAACAACGGTAGGGCGCTCTTCTTGCAGGATCTCAAGGGCTTGGCGGCCATCGGCGGCCAGGATTACCCGATAACCTTCGCGCTTAAGCAAACGCTGCGTTACACGTCGCACCGTGATGGAATCGTCCACCACCAAGACCAGCGGTATCGCACCTATTTCCGAAATCAAGACAGGTCGCGCCTCCAAGACCTCGGATGCAGAACCAGAGACTTTGGCAGTTCGTTTTGAACTTTGCAGCGCGCGCGCCTGCTCACCATAGAAGCTATCCAAAGCGACGGGGTTGTAGATCAAAACCACGGCGCCAGAGGCAAGCGCTGACATCCCTGACAACCCAGGCAAACGTGCAAGTTGCGGCCCCAAATTTTTGACCACGACCTCCTGATTGCCCAAGACTTCATCGACGTGTGCGGCCAATCGCTGACCTGCACTCCGGAAAATAACCACCGGTTGAGTCTTGCCGATCATTTCCACACTGTGACTTGATGCCTGCAACAAAGCACCTGCCCAATAGAGTGGAACGGCTTCACCATTATGGTCAATATGCCCAGCTTGATAGGCTTGCTCCAAATCTGTAGCCGTCACCCGCTTCACCATCTCAACCAAATTGGAAGGAACACCAATGCTTAACTGCCCCATACGCAACATGACCACCTGTGTCACGGCGGTGGTCAGTGGAAGCACCAGTTTAAAGTGAGTACCTATACCCAACTTGGTTGATGTTTCAATCCGCCCGCCCAAAGCATTGACTTCGGTTTTCACCACGTCCATTCCGATGCCGCGTCCTGACAACTCAGTGACCTGTGAAGCTGTAGAAAATCCTGGTGTGAAAATGAGACTAGCCACATCGGCATCAGACAAAACTACGCCCTGTGAAACCAAGCCATTTGCCAATGCTTTTTCGCGAATGCGCTCAAGATTGAGGCCCGCACCATCATCACTGAAAGTAACTGACACGTCATTACCTTCGTGCTGCAAGCTAATCTCGATATGCCCAGCGCTTGCCTTGCCTGCCGCTTGTCGATCAGCACCGTCTTCAACCCCATGTGCCACGGCATTGCGCAACAGGTGCTCAAAAGCTGGAGCCATACGGTCGAGCACGCCACGGTCCATTTCAATTGAGCCGCCCGTAATGTCCAGTTTGACTTGTTTATGCGCGTCTTTTGAGGCTTGTCGCACGACACCATAGAGCCGCTCAGAAATGCTCTCGAACTCCACCATGCGGGTTCGCAACAAATCTCGCTGCAACTCTCGCGCTTGACGCCCTTGCGCGATCAAATCATCTTCAGTGCCTGCAATGGTGCTTTGCAAATGCCGCTGCACCGTAGCCACGTCGTTGACGGACTCGGCCATCATGCGCGTCAGCTCCTGAACTTGCGTGAAACGATCAAACTCCAGTGGATCGAAACCTTGTGTGCTGTCTTTTGTAAGTGTCAGCCGTGACTGCATTTGCGATTCGGCCTGGAGTTCAATATCTCTAAGTTGCCGCCGCAAGCGATCCAGATTTCCAGTCAGATCGTTTAATGAGCCCTTCATTTGCCCCAAGTGCTCGTCAAGCCTAGAGCGCGTGATCATGACCTCTCCCGCCTGATTGAGCAAACGATCAAGCAACTGCGAACGCACACGCAAGAAATGCCCCCCCGTTTGACGTACCGGAACATGGGCGACAGCAGGTGCCACAGGACTCATAACGGACAGTTCAGACGCGACTTTTCCGGCAGCGGCAGCCGTCTCAGTGACAACCTCTCTCAACGCTGGCTGCGATACCTCAGCTTCTGCGACCGAAACGCTGGTACGAAGGTCATCGAAGTCACGCTGCAAAAGGTCAAATCGCGCCAGCAAAGGATCGATCTGTGAAGACTTCACGAATTCAGATCCAATTTGCTCAATGGTGGATTCCATTTGATGAGAAACCTCACCCAAGCGCATCGCACCGGCCAAACGGGCACTGCCCTTTAGGGTGTGCAAAACACGCAACACTTCAGCGCGCGCATCTAAAGCCTCTGGATGCGCCGCCCACCTGCGCAATGCGCCTGCCAGTTTAGGCAACAATTCGTCAGCTTCTTCCTCGAAAATAGGGAACAAATCTGCATCAACATTGTCAACAGCATCAATCTCATCGTCATGCTCGCTCCGTACGATTTGAGCAGCACCCAAAGGCGAGTTACCCGTTGCAGTTTGTTGATCTTGAACGGCCGCCTCAAAACTGCTCTCGTTCTCAATCACCTCACTCGGCTCATCCTCTTGCACTTGCAGTACTTCAACTGTTGCGATTGAAGGCAAGTCGTGATGTAACTCGTCCTCCGAATATTCATCCGGAATATCAAAACTCACAGATGGCTGGAACTCCATACTCGAAATATCTTCAAGCAACTGGAGCAGCTCAACATCTGGCTCCTTCAGGAATCCTGCGGCGAACTGATGCAAGAGATGTCGAATATTGTCTGCTGCTGCAATAAAAATTTCCGCGTGCTCAGGCAAACCACGCCCATGAAGCTGCACGTGCTGCAAGGCTTGTTCAAGTAGGCGTGCAATCTTTGAAAGCCCCATAAAACCTACGGTGGCGGAACTGCCCCCCAAAGAGTGCGACAGCGCAATACTGGTATCTGAAAGAGGCTTATGTAACTCCAGTGCCCACTCGTTTAATTCCGTTTGCAATCGACGAGACCACTCATCTGCCTCATTGAGATAAACGTTGTAAAGAGGGATGCCAATGCGCAAAGACTCGATCACTTTCACCTGCTCATCTGCAACTTGAGACATGTCGATTTCCGACACATCCAAATCCGTCGAAATCAGTGGCGCATCAACGTGAGGAGGTTCGACTTCTATGGCCTTGGCGGCAATCACTGGCAATGATGATTCGAGATCAGCGCTCTCAAATTCAAACACATCGGGGAATGAGAGTTCAGTATCGTTTGAAACGGGTTCGACTGCTCGGACGTCTTGACTACTGGGGATGTCTGTCATCACCCGCGTGAGCTCAAAGTCCAAGGCATCTGCCATTGGGAAATTTATCTCTGCAGAAATCTCTCCCAATGGACTCGTCAAGCCCTCTGCGACATCCAGTTCACTCATGACCGTCAACGGGAACGTTGTTACATCTGACGAAGGCTCTACCGTTTGTAGCGGAACATTTTGGAATGCGTTCGGCGGCACACGCGTCGGCAGTGATGCCTCTTCATCTGGAATTGCAAGTGGACTGTATTTGTTACTAAGCCGCAGACTATCTGCGGCCTGACGAAATGGGGGCGAACTCCACCGCTCATCAATGCCCTTTGCAATATCTTCTACCCAGCGCCCCAAGCCTTGCATACTTTCGTGCAACAACCGCAAGAAAGATTCGCTGGCTGGTTTTTGCTCTGCTAACCAGTGATTCAGCAACTGCTCCATAGACCAAGCAGCCTCGCCAAACTCGTTTAGGCCCACCATACGCGAACTGCCTTTGAGCGTGTGAAAGGCACGTCGTAACGTAGTCAAATGCTCTGTATTTTGGGGTTCTGCAACAAGCGTCTTGATGGCCTCCATGGCATTTCCAACCACCTCGCGAACCTCTTCCAAAAAGATCTCGCGCAATTCAGCGTCATCGTCTTCATTGCTCTCACCTGCTGAAGTTGATGTCGTTACCTGAATTACCTCAACAGGCTGCATTGGCACGGACGTATCGTTATCCGCTGGGGGTGGGAGTATCGAGACTACAGGGTCTTCAAAGATTTCCTTTTGCTCGATCTTGACCGGATCAACAACAACTTCTTCTTTCTTGCGCCCCATAAGCGACACGAACTCACCCAGCGCCTCGTCATACACGAACATTTTTTTAGCAAGTACTCGCTGATAGCTCAACATATCAACCAGGAAACCCAATGCACCCAAGCTGTTACCTAGCTTCTCAAACAGTTGCGTTTGTATGGACGGATCGACGAGTGTCTTTTCGAGTACCAATTTCTCAACGCTACCGCGCATACGAACGGTCGCCAAGGCAGCCTGATCCAACCCCAGAACCGAAAAAACACCGCGCATTTGCGCAAATTTTCCAGGCACCTCTTTCAGAGGCTCTTTATTTTTTGGATCTCTGAAAAATAGATCTAACGAATTTTCGGTTTCCGTTAGCGTGTTGCGCAACTCATTGACCACGCTCCCCATAGTCTGGCGGTCACTGACACGACGGTAGATCTCCTCCATCCATCCCTCCAAGGGCTCGGAGGATCCGCCTGTAATGACATAGTCCAAGCGTTGTGACAGCCTCAAACTGCGCTCGGCCATGTGCGAATCGGCAGGGTCTATGTCTTCATATGCGGCATCAAGATACAGAATGGCAGTAGCGACCTCCATCCCAACTGGCATTGAAGGTGGCTGGCCTGAACGCACGGTTTGTTCGACCGCTTTGACCAAGGCTTTTGCAACCTCCTTGTTCTCCGGGTGCAGCTTCAAAATGGTATCGCTGACCGCATTAAACTGCTCCGCCACGACTTTCAATCGATTGGTATCTCCACCAGAAAGGGCCGCCCAGGTTTCTGTGGCGGTAGCAATGCGTTTTCGTAATTGCCCCAGAAGTGCGGGGTCAAATCGACCGAACTGCGCAGTCTCGTAGTTCACAACTTCCGTTGTTGTGAGCCCATAAGCTTCACGACACGCGGTCAAAACAAGTGCCTCATCCGCCTTCGTCGGCACAGCTTGCCCACAAAAGAAAAGCAAATCTTGCACCAGTCGTACGGACAGATCCTGGTTGTCTTTGGCCAGCGTGGCGTACTGCAACAGCACACGCGACGCCGTTCGCTTGGAATAAACATCAATGGGGCAAAGCTTATGGGCCAGTGCATCGAAAAAGGCCGCGCAAAGTTGCCAGAACGCTCTAGGTTCAAGCTTTTGTTGACTGGCCGCCAGTGACAGACTGATGTCTCTCAAGGCCTTAGCCGACGCCACATTGCCCGACTTCACGATGTTGAGCATCGACGAATCCAGCTTGCTGCGAATCGGCGTGCCATAGGGCATGGGCTCTGTTGTCGCCGACAGCTTGAGATCAACC
>JANXSU010000102.1 GCA_025356545.1 Comamonadaceae bacterium | reverse complement strand
ACAGTGGGCAAGCACGGAGACGAGGCAACGATTGGCAAGTACGTAAAGAATCAGGGACAAGAATATCAGCAACTACATTCGGACTTTCAGCCAGGGCTGTTCTGAATACCCCGCCCCTTGGGGCGGGGATCTTTATTCAGTACGCAACTCAACCGAGCTGGCACCGAAGTTGGCAGTCATTTAAATTCACAAACAAGCTAAACGCTCCAAGGCCAGTTTCAGGGTCTCATCTTTCTTTGCAAAGCAAAAGCGCACCACGCGCTGGTCGAACCCATTGCCGTAAAAGGCGGACAGGGGAATGGCGGCCACGCCGATTTCGTTGGTGAGCCACATGCAGAAGTCGGCCTCGCTCAAGTCGCTGACCGCAGAGATGTCCACGCACTGGAAATAGGTGCCCTGGCTGGGCAGCAGTTTGAACTTGGTGCGCGCCAAACCGGCACGAAATAGGTCGCGCTTGGCGCTGTAAAAGGCAGGCAAGTCAAGGTAGGGGCGCGGGTCGGCCATGTAGGTGGTCAGGCCGTATTGCATGGGCGTGTTAACGGTGAACACGTTGAACTGGTGCACCTTGCGGAACTCGGCGCTGAGCGACGCAGGCGCCGCTACATAGCCGATCTTCCAGCCCGTCACATGGTAGGTTTTGCCGAAGCTGGAGACGATGAAGGCGCGCTCGGTCAGGCCGGGAAAGCGGGCGGCGCTCTGGTGTAACTGGCTGTCAAACACCATGTGCTCATAGACTTCGTCGCTGATGAGAATGATGTTGGTGGGCTCCAGCAGGCTTTGCAGTGCCAGCATCTCATCAAACGTCCACACCATGCTGCTCGGGTTGTGCGGGGAGTTGACCAGAATGGCGCGGGTTCGGGGCGTGATGGCCGCAGCAATTTTGTCAAAGTCGGGGCGGAAGGTGCCGGGCGTTAAGGGCACGCGCACCACGACGCCACCGGCCAGCTCGATATTGGGCACATAGCTGTCGTAGCAAGGCTCCAGCACGATCACTTCGTCGCCCGGATGCACGATCGCCAATATGCAGGTCAGGATGGCTTGCGTCGCTCCGGCGGTGATGGTTATCTCGGTGGTGGGGTTGTAGTCGTGCCCGTAGAGCGCACTGACTTTGGCAGCAACCGCCTCGCGGAGCGGCGCAATGCCGGTCATGGGCGGGTACTGGTTGTGGCCCTGCGCCATGGCGTCGGTGACGGCTTGCAGCAAGCGCGGATCGCAGTGGAAGTCCGGGAAACCTTGGCCTAGATTGACGGCCCCTTTTTCGGCGGCCAAAGCCGACATGACGGTGAAGATGGTGGTGCCGACGTTGGGCAGGCGGGATTGGAGTGGTTTGATCATCTGATTAGTTGAGGATAGAGCTTGTTCATTCACTTCGTGTCACTGCGGTCTGTCCCGCAAAGTTTCACAATTCATAGTCATTCACATGCCCGCTCATGGCGCGGGCCACCAGGTCACGGGTGAGCCGCTCGCTCAGCAGTTCGGCAAAGCGGTACACAAAATTGCGCAGGTAAGCGCCGCGCTTGAAGGCCACGCGGGCGACGTTTTGGCCGAACAGGTGCCCTAGCGGGCGGGCGACTAGCTGGCCTGGTTCGGCTTGCAGAGGCAGATCGCGCACCGCCATTTCAGCCACGATGCCCATGCCCATGCCCAAACCCACGTAGGTGGTGATGACGTCTGAGTCGATGGCTTCGAGCGCGATGCGCGGCTGTAGCTGGCGAGTGGCAAAGGCCTGGTCAATACGGGTGCGACCGGTGAATGAGGGGTGGTAGGTGATGATGGGCTCGGTGGCCAAGTCTTCCAGCGTCAGACGTTCTTTGGTCGCCAACGCATGCTCAGCGGGTACGACCAGCATGTGTTGCCACTCGTAGCAGGGCAGGGTGACAAGTTCGGTGTAGGCGGCGAGCGACTCGGTGGCGATACCAATTTCAGCCACCTCGTCAATCACCATGCGGGCGACCTGATCGGGGTTGCCCTGGTGCAGGCTGAGGTTGACCTTGGGGTAGGCCGCGCGCAACTGAGTCACCGGTGTGGGCAGTACGTAGCGAGCTTGGGTGTGGGTGGTGGCGATGGAGAGCGTACCGCTGTCTTGCGCGCTGTACTCGTTGCCAATGCGTTTTAGGTTGCCCAGCTCGCGCAGAATGATTTCGATGCTTTTGAGGACGTGCTCGCCAGGCTCGGTGACGCGCTTGAGGCGCTTGCCGTGGCGGGCAAAGATGTCGATGCCCAGCTCTTCTTCCAGCTCGATGATGGCCTTGGACACGCCGGGCTGCGAGGTGTGTAGGGCCTTGGCCGCCTCCGTCAGGTTGAGGTTGCGACGCACGGCCTCTTGAACAAAACGGAATTGGTGCAGGTTCATAAGAAATAAGGTTTGAAACTTTATTTTATGATTCTTGTCATAGCACGGGCCGTAGACCTAAAAATGCGGCATGACTTTGACTTGACGCTCTAGCTGCTCAAGGCTAAGTTGGATCCTCTGAGCACTTCAATCTTCTAAAAAGGAACAAATCATGCAGACCAAATCCATGCTTTCTCAGATTGGGCTTTACGCCGCATTGGGGGTACTCCCCGCGCAGGGCATGGCCAGCGACGCCAGTGCCGTGCTCAAGCGAGCCGCCGCCGCGATGGGTGAGCCCAAAACGCTGCGCTATGTCACAGAAGGCACGGGCTACACCTTTGGCCAAGCGTTCACGCCGGGCATGGCCTGGCCCAAAATCACGGTACACAGCCAGATTCGCAGCATCAACTTTGACACGGGTTCTATGCGCGAGGAAATCACCCTCAGCCGTGCCGAACCCAAAGGCGGTGGCGGCTACCCGCTGGCGGGTCAGCAGCGTAACGACCAGTTCGTGAGCGG
>JANXSU010000100.1 GCA_025356545.1 Comamonadaceae bacterium | reverse complement strand
ACAGTGGGCAAGCACGGAGACGAGGCAACGATTGGCAAGTACGTAAAGAATCAGGGACAAGAATATCAGCAACTACATTCGGACTTTCAGCCAGGGCTGTTCTGAATACCCCGCCCCTTGGGGCGGGGATCTTTATTCAGTTGATGACAGAGCTGGTGCACTTCGCGTCACTGCGGTCTGTCCTGCAAGGTCTCAGGATTGTCGCAGGCGAACTTCGAGCATCTCGTACTCGATAGCCTCAAAGTAAGTGCGCTGGTCTTTGATGGCCAAGTGCAACAAGATCTTGGGGGCTTGGTGGGCCACGATGCGGTGCACCAAGCCGCCGCCCAAAATCAGGGCCAAACCAATCCAGGGGTGACCCGAAATCGCCAGCGCTGCACCGATACCGACCACGGGCAGCATCAAGGGCAAGAGGAACAGGCGCTGGCGGATGTATTTGCGCGCTTTGACTGGATCAACAATCAGGTGGAACTCACCGGCGGGCAGTCCCCGACAAAACTCGGCGTGCGAGACGCTCAGTGTGAGCTCAGCGGCATGGCCCTCTTGCGTGTCCGTTGGCGTGTGTTGTGGGGCCGGGTCAGGGTGCTGGTCGGTGGTCATGCGTGTTGGCGTGCGGCGTGGTCGATTTTCAAGCAGCGATTTTCCACCACCAACAGACCGGCTGCGCGGGCTTTTTCGGCGGAGGTGGCGTCTGCGATGTCGAGCTGCATCCACACCGCTTTGGCCCCAATGGCAATCGCTTCATCGACGATGGGCGGAATGTCGGCGCTGTTGCGAAAGCAGTTCACCAGTTCGATGCGCTCATGCTGCGCGGCCTCGGTCAGCGTGGCATAGGCCCGCTCGCCCAGCACCTCGGTCGCGTTGGGGTTGATCGGCACGATGCGCCAGCCGTGCGCCTGCATATAGGCCGCCACTTCGTAGCTGTCGCGGTGCGGTTTGGGGGACAGGCCGACCACGGCGACGGTGCGGTAGGTGTTGAGGATGTGGCTGATGGTGTGATTCAGGGTGTCTTTGGAGTTCATAGGGTTTCAATCGCTTCGCGCACTTCCTGCACGCTCAAAATTTCAGACAGCACCAGCGGTGCTCGCCCGGCTTTGTAAAACACATAGACCGGCACGCCGTTGCGCCCGAGTTGCGCCAGCGCGGCGGTGATGGCCGGGTCGCGGCGCGTCCAGTCGGCTTGCAGCATGACGATGCCTTTAGCCGCAAAGGCAGCCTGCACTTCGGCGTTGGCCAGGGTGGTTCTTTTGTTGTACTGGCAGGTCACGCACCAGGCGGCGGTGAAATCAACGAACACTGTCTTCTGATCGGCCAGCAGTTGATCTACTTTGCCGGGGTTCCAGGCCTGCCAGCCCTGAGGGGTGCTCTGCGTACCATTGTCAGCACTTAATTTAATGACAAATGGGCCGGCAGACCAAATTAAATAACCACAAGCAGCTATTAAAAATGTAGCAATCACTCTGCGTAAATACCCTTGCAAAGAGAGCGACCACAGCACCGCACTCATCGCCACCAAAATCGCCAACAGCGCGCCCGCCCCGTCAATGCCGCTTTGCTGGCCCAGCACCCACACCAGCCACACCACGGTGGCAAACATGGGGAAAGCCAGCAGCTTGCGCAAGGCGTCCATCCAAGCGCCCGGCTTGGGTAGGGCGCGTGCCACCGAGGGAACGAAGCTGGCCAGCAGATAGGGCAGGGCCAAACCCAAACCCAGGACGGCAAAAATCAGCAGTGCCTGAGCGGCGGGCAGCGTCACCGCCAGCCCAAGTGAAGCCCCCATGAAAGGTGCGCTGCACGGCGAGGCCACGGCCACCGCCAGCACACCGGTGAGGAACGCGTCCAGCACCGGGTGCCGCGCCTGAAACGCCGCCAGCCCCGAGGGCAACAAAGACCCAAACTCGAACACACCGGCCAAGTTCAGCCCAATTACCGTGAACAGCGTAGCCAAGCCCGCCACCACCGCCGGGTTTTGCAACTGAAAGCCCCAACCCAGGCTCTCGCCCGCTGCGCGCAGGCCCAGCAGCAACAGGCCCAGGGCCATGAAGCTCACCATCACGCCCGCGGTGTAGGCCAGGCCGCTCAGACGGTGGCCCCGGTGGTCGTCGGCATGGCGGGTGAAGTTCAGCACCTTGATCGCCAGCACCGGAAACACGCAGGGCATGAGATTGAGGATCAGCCCGCCTAGTAAGGCGCCGATCAGCGCCGCCAGTAGGCCGAGCGAGACCGCAGGCGGCGGTGTGGCCGCACGCGTGTTGCCATCGAGCGCCACTTGCAGTGCGGGGGAGATGGGCGCGGGCGCGACCACGGTGGGCCAAACCCCCGAGACCGGCAGTTCCACACGCCAGCCGGGGCTGCTGGTCTCACCCGGGCCGCTGAGCTTGAGCACCGCTGCCAATTGCGTGGGGCTCTGGCTGCGCTGGGCTGACAGGGGCAAGCTGGCCGTCCATGTATCACCCTTCCAGGCCTGCTGCCCCGGCGCGGAGGGGTTGAGCACCTCCGCGGTTTCCGGGAAAACATCCAGCGACTTGCCGTGCAGGCTAGATGGCAAGCCCGCTATCGTCAGTTGGAGTGCATCGCCTTGGACGGTGAAGCGGCTGGCCTTGTCCGCCACCCAGGCTTGGGGCCGGGCGGCCAGCGCGGCATCAAAAGCCGCCGTGTTGATGGCGGTGGAGCCCTTGAGCGGTAGGCTCAGGCTGAACTCCCCCTCTTCCGGGATGCACTCCAGGCGACACACCAGCCAACTGGCTTTGAGTTGAATGGGCAAACTGCTGGCCAGCAGGCCGGGTTTGAAATCGGGCGTGATCGTCAATGGCACGGGCAGCAGTACCGTGCCCTCGTAGCCGTAGTTGACAAGTTGGTCTAGTGGCAGGCGTTTGGGGCTGGGCCACTGGATGTCGCCCGCCGTCACGCCGACGGGTAGAGTCCATTGCAGTTGGGTAGGCAGGCCTGAGTCGCCCGGGTTTTTCCAGTAAGTGTGCCAGCCGGGCTGGTGCGTGAGTTGCAGTCCGACCCACACCGTGGTGAGGGTCGAGTAAGAGGTATCCTTTGAGTATGTTGAGATGCCCTGAGGGGCATGGGCCATCAACTCAGCGTGTATCTGGGGCGTGGTAACAGTTGATTTTTTTGGGTCAGTTTGCGCGTTGGCCAAGGATAGGCCGACGCAGGTGGTGGTCAAAAAAATAAGAGCTAAAGCCGCAAGGCGAAGAGGCCGATAAGAAATCATGAAAGCTCAGGGGTGTGGGTGTGAATCGGAGTTGGCACTGCTGGTTTAAGTTCCGGCGCCCATCAGTGCACTTGATAAACAGGCTAGATAGAACAACGAGAAGCAGGATAACCTTGAATCCAAGATTTTCCTAAGAGATCCAATGTCACACAAAGTGAATCTTCACCCGAAACCTCTTACCCATTGGCTTATGCTGTTGGTGGTCGTCGGCATTGTTGGGGCGCTCATTGGGTTGGGGGTCAGTACCTACAAGTTCTTGCGCGAGGTCGATCAAGACTTGAATAGGTTCCGGCGCAGCCATGAAGTGTTGAGTGAAGTGGCGGTGATCCGAGAATCAACCTTCAGCATTGAATCCATGGCCCGCGGCTTTGTTGTTTCCGGTGACCGGGCTGTGCTGGCGCAACAGGCTTTGACTGAGCAAAAACGTGCAGCCGCACTCGAGCACCTTAAATCACTTTCCCAAGACAGTGCCAGCCAGAAGACGCGTATAGACGGTTTGTCGACGCTGCTCCAAGAGTGCCAGGATCAGGTTTCTCAAACTATCGCAACGCGTGAAACGCAAGGTTTTGAGGCGGCGCGCCTGCTTGTCATGAACCTAGAGAACTCGGGGGTCCGAGCTCGCTATCAGAACCAGATGACGCAAATCCAGGACGAGGAACAGCGCTTGTTGTCATTGGGAGGGGATGCGCGCGATGTGGCAAACGGTAGAGCGGCTCAAATGTACATCTTTGTTTTGGCGGCCATGGGGGGCTTGCTGGGCCTGGTCTTTGTCAGTGGTTTGCGGCAAATCAGAAGCAGAGCCGAGCAGATCGAACTGGAACTGGAACTGGGAAATCATGCCCTGGCCGAAGAGAAAAATGCAGCTGAGCAAACCGCTCAGGCCAAGGAGCAATTCTTGGCCACCATGAGCCATGAGATTCGCACGCCGATGAGTAGCCTCTTGGGTTTATTGGAGCTGCTGGGGCATTCACCCTTGAATCAAGACCAGTCAGAGATGTTGGATATTGCGCGCGATTCGGGTCGCTCCATGGTGCACATCATTGACGACATCCTGGATCATTCAAAAATTCAGGCGGGCAAACTTCAGATCGTGTTAGAGCCGGTCTCGATCGGGTATCTGCTAACGTGTGTTTGCAGTAAATACGCCACGCGAGCCAGTCGCAAAGGGCTGGAGCTAAGCTACACGCTAGACCCCCGAATCAACGCAGGCCTGATGGCTGATCCGCACCGTTTGATGCAGGTGCTGGGCAATTTGGTCAGTAATGCCATCAAGTTCACAAGTCAAGGTTTTGTGGAGCTGAGGGCCGACTTCATCGACCGCACTGCGGGTGTTGAAACGATTCGTTTATCGGTCAAAGACACAGGCATTGGCATGACCCCTGAGATGCAGATGCGCCTGGCTAAGCCGTTTGAGCAAGTTGGGGCCAACACATCGGGTCTGTATGGTGGCATCGGTCTGGGCATGGCCATCAGCCGCCAATTGACCCAGATGATGGGCGGTGAGCTGCAAGTCCAAAGTGCACCTCAAGACGGTACTACCTTCAGTGCTACGTTCAAATTGGCGCTGAGCAAGGCCGTGCCAATAGAGCAAATGCACACATCGTCCCGAACGTCACTGATCTCCTCGATTCAAATGGCAACACCACCTTTGAGCGACATTGCCTTTGAGCACCAATTGCCTAAAACGACCGTATCACCCCCCAAAAGCGCACCCTGGGTATTGGCTGTGGACGATAACCAAACCAACCGTATCCTGATTCAACGCCAGTTCAGTTTGCTGGGTCTGCGCGTGCGCACTGCAACCGACGGCGATCAGGCCTTGGAGTTGTGGCAGAACGGAGACTACGCGTTGGTGCTGACCGATATCAACATGACCGAACGCAATGGCTACGAGTTGGCGCGGGCGATACGGGAGACCGAGGTCGCACAGGGCCGTCCCCGCACTCCCGTTCTGGGGTGGACTGCCAACACCATGTCCGATACCCTGGCCCGTTGCAAAGAAGCTGGCATGGACGATGTGCTCATCAAGCCCGCAGACCTGGTGCGCCTGCGCGAGCTACAGATGCGCTGGCTGCCCAGCGTGCCTGTCGCTGACGATGTGGCCACGGTCATTGAGTCGGTTGACAGCGCTTTTGAAGTTGAGGTGCTGGATGCAAAGCTCCTACAGGAATCCTTCGGCAACGACATTAGCAAACTGCGTCGGCTCTTGCCCACAATCCAAAAGACTTTGAACGAGCAAATCGCCGCCATGAACGTTGCCATAGATGACCGTGATCTGGCCGCGATCAAGGTGATGAGTCACAACATGCGAGGTTCAGCCGGACTCATGGGAGCCAAGGCATTGATGGACGTGTGCGTTCGTCTGGAGGCACTTGTTGACAGAGGTGACGTTTCTGACCTGGGTCAATTGACAGACCAGTTCCGAATCCTGGCCCAGCGCACTGTGGATGTGCTGAACAGCATGGCTTGAGGCCGTGCATGAGTTGGTCTGAGCAGTTTGATGGGGACATCATTGGATAATCAGGCTATGACCGCCTGCGCTTGCGACATCATCCTCGCCACCTTGAATGCAAAGTACATTCACGCCTCACTTGGCCTGCGCTACCTGCTGGCCAATATGACGCGGCATGGTGGGCCGGACTTGCGCCTGCGCACGGTGCTGCGCGAGTTCACGATTGCGCGCAAGCCGCAGGAGGTGGTGGACGAGTTGCTGGCTACCTTGGGCATAGATACAGGCACCGGTTCAAGTGCAGGCACTGGGCCCCGAGTCATCGGCTTTGGTGTGTACATCTGGAACGTGACGCAGACCTGTGAGGTGGTGCGTCTGCTCAAAGCGCAGCGCCCCGAGATCACCGTGGTGCTGGGCGGGCCGGAGGTGAGCCATGAGACCGAAGGCCAAGCCATTGTGCAACTGGCCGATCATGTCATCACCGGCTGGGGCGATGTGAGCTTTCCCAAACTCTGCCACGCCTTACTGGATGGGCCGAAGCCGCTGATGAAAATCATCCTCGGTGAGCAGCCACCCTTGGACGATATTGACCTGCCCTATGCCGATTACAGCGACGCCGATCTGGCGCACCGCCTGCTCTATGTGGAGGCTTCGCGGGGTTGCCCTTTCAAGTGCGAGTTTTGTTTGAGTTCGCTCGACAAAACGGCGTGGGCGTTTGACCTGGATGCCTTCTTGGCCGAGCTGGAGGGTCTGTACCAACGCGGCGCGCGCAATTTCAAGTTTGTGGATCGCACGTTCAACCTGAAGATAGACGCTTCGGTGCGCATCTTGCAGTTTTTTCTGGATCGGTTGACGGAAGATTTGTTTGTGCATTTTGAAGTCATCCCCGATCACTTGCCCGATAAACTCAAAGCCATGATCGCGCAGTTCCCACCCGGCGTGTTGCAGTTTGAGGTTGGCATTCAGAGCTTTAACGTCGAAGTTCAGCAGCGTATCTCGCGCCGCCAAGACAACGACAAGACCGAGGCAAATCTAAGGTGGTTGGTCAACGAATCCAACGCGCATCTGCACACCGATTTGATCTTCGGCCTGCCCGGCGAAACGTTGGAAAGTTTTGCGCAAGGCTTTGACCGCTTGCACAGTTTGCAGCCGCATGAAATCCAGCTCGGCATCTTGAAGCGCCTACGCGGCACGCCGATTGCGCGCCACACGGTGGAGCACGGCATGGTTTATGAGGCTGAGCCGCCCTACACCGTGCTGCAAACGCATGCCGTCTCGCAGGCCGAGATGCAGCGCTTCACCCGGCTGGCGCGCTATTGGGACCTGGTCGCTAATTCAGGGCGCTTTGCGCGCACCTTGCCTGTGCTGATGCAAGGTGTTTCACCCTTCTGGGCCTTCATGGCCTTCTCGGATTGGCTGTGGCATACCAGTGGCCAAACCAGTGGCCTGACGCCGGAGACGCTGGTCGATGCCTTGTTTGACTACCTCAGCCGTGAACGTGGACACGACATAGAGCAGGTGCGCCAAACCCTGCTGGCTGACTACCTGGCCAGCGGTGCTCGCGCCCGACCGACGTGCCTGCGTGACGTGCTGCCCGCCCAAGCTGCACCCATGCCGCGCCACCAACGCATGCTGTCTGAGCGCCAAGATCGCCACACACCGAATCACTTCACCCCCGTTCACCCTGAGCCTGTCGAAGGGTTCTCACAGCTTCGACAAGCTCAGCCCGAACGGAACGAGGGCATGGCTCGGGAAAACACATCTAAGATGACCGCATGACACATCCAAGCCGATTCTGGGCCTCCTTAAGCACCCGCGACTTTGCGCAACTCGACGCCGCCCGTACCATCGCCGTGCTGCCCGTGGCCGCCATCGAGCAGCACGGCCCGCATCTGCCTGTGAATGTGGACACTGCTCTGGTCGAAGGCGTCATCCAATCCGCCTTGCCGCACTTGCCCGTCGACCTGTCTGTGCTGTTCCTCCCCACCCAGGCCGTCGGCCTGAGCCCAGAACACCTGCGCTTCCCCGGCACGCTCACGCTCAAGGCCGAGACGGTGATTGCGCTGTGGACGCAGATCGGCGAAGCGGTGGCACGTGCGGGCATCAAGAAGTTGGTGCTGCTCAATTCCCACGGCGGGCAAGTGGGTGTGATGGACATCGTGGCGCGTGACTTGCGCGCGCGGCTGGACATGCTGGTGTACAGCGTGAACTGGTTCAACCTGCCTTTGCTGGACGATCAAGGCCAGGACCTGAATGCGCAGTTCAGCGCCGAAGAACACCGCTTTGGGATTCACGCGGGCGAGATTGAAACCTCCATGATGCTGGCCCTGGCCCCGCACCAGGTAGACATGGCGCAGGCACAAAACTTTGCCTCCACGTCACAGGCCCGCGCGCAGCAATTCGAGATCCTGGGCAACGGCAAAAGTGCCAAGCTCGGCTGGCAAATGCAGGACTACAACCCGGCGGGAGCAGTCGGCAACGCCGCCGCTGCCACCGCCGACAAAGGCCGCGCCTTGCTGGACGCCGCTGGCCTGTCCCTGGCCAAGTTGCTGGCTGAAATCGACCGCTTGCCGCCGGATACCTTGATCAACTAAGCGGTAGTCATTTCGCTGATCTGGCATTGAACTTGCATTCATGGCTCGGCCATGAACACCAAACCACCGCTGCCCCCCTTCACCCAAGCCACCGCCGTGCAAAAAGTCCGCATGGCCGAAGACGCCTGGAACAGCCGCGACCCAGACCGCGTGGTGCAGGTCTATACCGAAGACACGGTATGGCGCAACCGGGCCGAGTTCCCGGTGGGGCAGCAGCAAGTGCATGGTTTTTTACAGTGCAAGTGGGCGCGCGAGCTGGACTACCGCCTGATCAAAGAGCTCTGGACGTTTACCGACAACCGCATCGCTGTGCGCTTTGCCTATGAGTGCCACGATGCGTCAGGCCAGTGGTTTCGCAGCTATGGCAATGAGAACTGGGAGTTCAATGTCCAGGGCCTCATGCAGCGCCGCTTTGCCAGCATCAACGATCTACCCATTCAGCCCGAAGAGCGTCTGTTTCACTGGCCGCTGGGTCGCCGCCCGGACGAGCATGCGAGTTTGAGCGACTTGGGTTTGTGATTCCACGCTGAATGCGAAGAGGCGACGTGCTGGAGATTGCCCACCCCATTTCCCACCCCTTGTGGCAGCACCCCTTGGGGCTGCTGATCGAGTCCACCGGCGAGGGCATCTTTGGCATCGACCTCGAAGGCCACTGCATGTTCATCAACCGGGCCGGTGCACGGATGCTGGGCTTTGAGCCAGCGCAAGTGCGCGGGCTCAATATGCATGAGCTGACCCACCATTCCCATGCCGATGGTCGGCACTACCCGGTGGCCGATTGCCCCATCTTCAACGCCTTTCGCCAAGGCTTGCCGTGTCGCATCGACACCGAGGTGTTCTGGCGTAGCGACGGCAGTTCCTTCCCGGTCGAGTACTCCAGCTACCCCGTGGTGGACGCAGGCCAGGTGCGCGGCGCAGTGATCACTTTTGTCGATATCACCGAGCGTAAACACGCCGCCGATGCGCTGCAAAAAGCCAAAGACGAGTTGGAGCTGCGCGTGGACGAGCGCACCCAGGCGCTGTCGGGTGCGCTGTTGCAGTTGCGCGAGTTGTCGGCCTATTCCGAAACCGTGCGCGAAGATGAGCGCACGCGTATCGCACGCGAGGTGCATGACGAGCTGGGCAGCCTGCTGGTGGCCTTGAAGATGGATGTCAACTGGTTGGACAAACGCCTCTCGGAGCAAACCCGGCGCGGCGATGGCGAGGCGCAAATTATGTGCGAGCGTATGCGCTGCAAATGCCAGAACATGAGCCGCTTGATCGAGAACGCGGTGGACAACGTGGGCCGCATCATCACCGACCTGCGCCCGAGCATCCTGGACCACCAGGGCCTGTGGGCCGCGCTGGAATGGCAGGCGCAAGAGTTTGTGCAGTCCGCCGAACTGGCGCTGGACTGGGAGATGCATATTGAAGACGGCGTGACGCTGCCCGAGCCCGCCGCCATGGCGGTGTTTCGCATCTTGCAAGAAATGCTCAGCAACGTGGGGCGCCACGCCCAAGCCAGCCAGGTGGCGATTCGCATCACGGCAGGCCGCACAGGTGCGAGTGCGGGTGCTGACGAGCGGCGGCTGGAGATGACGGTGCGTGACGACGGCGTGGGCGCATTGGCCCAGGCCTTTGATTCACCCAGAGCCTACGGCGTGATGGGCATGCGGGAGCGCGCTCGCCCCTTTGGCGGTCAACTTCGCATTGAGAGTGTGCCGGGCCAGGGCTCTTCGTTTCAGTTGAGCTTGCCACTGGCGGATGAGTAGCATGATCAGAGTCCTCGTGGGTGATGACCACCGCATCGTGCGCGAAGGCCTCAAGCAAGTGCTGGCCGACCCCTCCAACGGCAGCCCCGATATCCAGGTGCTGGCCGAAGCCACGACGGGCGACGAAGTACTGGCGCAGGTGGACGCGCTAGAGGGCGAGCGAGGGCTAGATATGGTGTTGCTCGACATCGCCATGCCCGGGCGCGACGGCTTGGACGTGTTGCAAGCCTTGCGCCAGCGCTGGCCGCGTCTGCCCGTGCTGATGCTCAGTACCTACCCTGAAAAACAATACGCCGTGCGTTGCATCCAGCTCGGTGCAGCCGGTTACTTGAACAAAAGCGCCGACCCCGACGACATGGTGGCGGCGGTGCGCAAGGTGGCCGCAGGTGGCGTGTACCTCAGTGCGCTCACCGCCGAGGCCATGGCCGCAGCGCTAGGCGGCAAGCTGGCCCGCTCAGACCCTCAGGTGGGTGGGCTGCACGCTCTCTCGCACCGCGAGCACCAAGTTTTCAGTCTGCTCATATTGGGGCAGTCGGTGAGCGAAATTGGTGCATCGCTCAAATTAGCCCCCAATACGGTGAGTACTTACCGAGCGCGCATCCTGGAAAAAACTGGCGTCAAGAACGATGTGGCCTTGGCCCTGTATGCCGAGCGCCACATTCGGGCCAAGCCTGAGCACTAAAGCAGGGGCTTTTGTAGGGTTGACCCTACGCCCTGTCGTGCGCGCTGGGGCCAATTGATCGCAGGGGCAGTGCCTGGGCACAAATTGGCCCGTGCCTTGCAAAGTGCATGACATCCGTCTGATCAGTTGGGGACAGAACTGGCTCACAACGCGCCGCTGCGGTCTGCCCCACAAATTTTAAAAAGGTGATGCCATGACCGCGTACTTTGATCCTTACGATGCCGACCGCCCCCTGATGCTGCAATGCAGCTGTGGCAAAAACCATACCGTGGCCGAGCACCAGAAAGAACTGAGCGCAAGCAGTGCCACCGTCGAGCTCAAGCGCCGCAGCCTCACCAGCGAGTTCGAGGATTACTCCAACGCGTTCATTGAAGCCAGCTTGGTCAAAGCCATCTTCCCGCAAGACGAGTTGCGCCGTCGTTTTCTGCGCGCAGTGGGCAAGGGCACGGCCATGGCCGCCATCTCCAGTGTGCTGCCTATCACCAGCTTGCAGGTCATGGCTCAGGACAAGAACGCGCTGGAGAAAAAAGACCTCAAGATTGGCTTCATCCCAATCACCTGCGCCACGCCGCTGATCATGGCGCACCCGCTGGGCTTTTACAAACAGCAGGGCCTCAATGTGGAGGTGGTCAAGACCGCAGGTTGGGCGCTGATTCGCGACAAGATGATCAACAAGGAATACGACGCTACGCATTTCCTCTCACCCATGCCATTGGCCATGTCCATGGGCGTGGGCTCCAACCCGGTGGCCATGAACGTGGCCACTATTCAGAACACCAACGGCCAGGCCATCACCCTGGCCAACAAGCACAAAGACAAGCGCGACCCCAAGCTGTGGAAGGGTTTCAAATTTGCAGTGCCCTTTGAGTTCAGCATGCACAACTTCCTGCTGCGCTATTACGTGGCCGAGCATGGTTTGAACCCCGACACCGACATCCAGATCCGCGTCGTGCCGCCGCCCGAGATGGTGGCCAACTTGCGCGCTGGCAATATTGACGGCTACCTCGGCCCCGATCCTTTCAACCAGCGCGCCGTGTATGAAGAAATCGGATTTCTGCACCTCTTGACCAAGGACTTGTGGAGCGGTCACCCCTGCTGTGCTTTCGGCACCTCGACAGAATTCATCCAGAAAAACCCCAACACCTTTGCTGCGCTGTACCGCTCGGTGTTGACCGCCTCCGCGATGGCGCGCGACCCCAAGAACCGCGAGCTGATCGCCAAGGTGATCGCGCCCCAGGCCTACCTGAACCAGCCCGAAACGGTGCTGACCCAGGTGCTGACCGGACGCTTCGCCGATGGTTTGGGCAATATCCAGACCGTGCCGGACCGTGCCGACTTTGACCCCATTCCGTGGCAGTCGATGGCGGTCTGGATGCTGACGCAAATGAAGCGCTGGGGCTACGTCAAAGAGAACATCAACTACAAGCAGATCGCTGAAAAAGTGTTCTTGCTCACCGACGCGAAAAAACGCATGGCAGAACTGGGTCAGAAAGTGCCCGAGGGGGCCTACCCCAAGTTCAGCATCATGGGCAAGCCCTTTGACGCCGCCAAACCCGAGGAGTACCTGAAGAGCTTTGCCATCCACAAGATGGGCTGAGTGGCATGTTCACCTCATTGAACTTCAAGGCCACACTGGTCTCGGTGCTGCTGCTGCTCGTTTTTCTGGGTGTCTGGCAAGTGGCCACCGCACCGCTGCAAAAAGTGAGCACTAGCCTGGCAGTCTCTGCTGAGCGCGCCGAGTACCTGAAGATGCTGGGCAAAGACCCGGAGACGCAAAAAGAAACCGGCTTTCCTACGCCTGTGCAAATGGCGCAGACGGCGTGGAAGCATTTGTCCAACCCGGTGTACGACAACGGGCCCAACGACAAGGGCATTTTGATTCAGCTGGGCTATTCGCTGGGCCGGGTGGGCCTGGGCTTTTTGCTGGCGTGTCTGGTGGCCATTCCGCTGGGTTTTGTCATTGGCATGTCACCCTTGCTGCGGCGCGCTTTAGACCCTTTCATTCAGGTGCTTAAACCCATCTCACCACTGGCCTGGATGCCGCTGGCGCTCTACACCATCAAGGACTCGTCGGCCTCCGGTATTTTTGTGATTTTCATCTGCTCGGTCTGGCCCATGTTGATCAACACCGCGTTTGGCGTGGCCTCGGTCAAGCGTGATTGGCTCAATGTGGCCAGCACTTTGGAAGTCAAACCGCTGCGCCGGGCCTTTCTCGTCATCTTGCCTGCCGCAGCACCCACCATCCTGACGGGCATGCGCATCTCCATGGGCATAGCTTGGTTGGTCATCGTGGCGGCTGAAATGCTGGTGGGCGGCACCGGCATTGGCTACTTTGTCTGGAACGAGTGGAACAACCTGTCGCTCACCAATGTGATCTTTGCCATTCTGGTGATTGGTATCGTCGGCATGTTGCTGGACTTGAGCTTTGCTCAGTTGCAAAAGAAGGTGACCTATGTGGAGTGAGCCCATGCCCGGATTTCTTAAAGTAGAAGGTTTGAGCAAAGCCTTCGCGCCTGCGAAACCGGTGTTCTCTGATGTGAACTTCACCATCGACAAGGGCGAGTTCGTCTGCATCATTGGCCACTCGGGCTGTGGTAAGACTACCATTCTCAATGTGCTGGCCGGGCTGGACAGCGCCTCGACCGGCCATGTGTTCATGGACAATCGCGAGCTTATCGGCCCCAGCCTGGAGCGCGGCGTGGTGTTCCAGAGCCATGCCTTGATGCCCTGGCTGAGCGTGCGCCAGAACATCGCCTTCGCCGTGCAATCGCGCTGGCCGGACTGGGGCAAGGCCCAGCTCAACGAGCAGGTGGAAAAGCATGTGGCCATGGTGGGCCTGAGCGCGGCGATTGACAAGAAACCCGCGCAACTCTCGGGCGGCATGAAGCAGCGCGTGGGCATTGCGCGCGCCTTTGCGATCCAGCCCAAGATGCTGCTGCTGGACGAACCCTTTGGCGCGCTCGATGCGCTGACGCGCGGCACGATACAAGAAGAACTGATGAACATCGTGCGCCAAACGCAGCAGACGGTGTTCATGATCACCCACGACGTGGACGAGGCTATTTTGCTGGCCGACCGCATTCTGCTGATGAGCAACGGGACCGAAACCGATGCCGGCTATGTGCCCGGTGGCATGGCCGAGGAAGTGGTCAACCCGCTGCCCCGCCAGCGTACACGCGCTGATCTGCACCACCTGGATGGCTACTACGAGTTGCGCAACCACATCGTTGATTTTCTGGTCAAGCGTGCAAAAGCGCATTGATCAGCGCACTGATGAGCCCACAGACCAGTGCACTGAGATTTTTGAGTATTCCGATTTTCACCTCCCTTTCTTTTCAACCGTACTGCAATAGCAACAAGGAGCATTCATGAACCGCAACGAGATCACCGAAAAAATTATCACCGTCAAAGTGTCCAAGGGCATCAAGTGGGAAGCCGTGGCCAAAAAAGTCGGCCAAAGCAAGGAGTGGGTCACCGCCGCCTGCCTGGGCCAGATGACGCTGGACGACAAGCAAGCCAAGGTCATTGGCAAGATTTTCGGCCTCACGGTCGAAGAACAAAAGTGGCTCCAGGTCGTGCCTTATAAAGGCTCGCTCGATACGGCTGTGCCGACCGATCCGCTGATCTACCGCTGGTATGAAATCGTCAGCGTGTATGGCACCACCATCAAGGAATTGATCCATGAAGAGTTCGGCGACGGCATCATGAGTGCCATCGATTTTTCAATGGACATCCAGCGGCAAGCTGACCCCAAGGGCGACCGCGTGAATGTGGTGTTGTCGGGCAAGTTTTTGCCTTACAAGCAGTACTGATACGCCGCTGGACGCGAGATGAATACTCGTCGCGTCTGTGGCTTTATTGATGCAGCAGGCGAGTCACTTCCCTCACTGCCGTTTTCAACATCGGCAGTATCTCTGCGATTCGACGCTCAGTCATACGGGACTGGGTGGCCGCAACAGTGATGGCGGCAATAGGACTTTGCGCCAGATTAAAAATCGGCAGCCCGATCGCTCTGACGCCAGGAACCGCGTGATTTCCGGTGGAGGCGTATCCAGAGACTTTCGTCACGGCGCAAAGCTCCAACAACTTGTCGGCCTCAAGATCGCCATATGCCCCTAATCGCGGACCAATCGCCTTGATCACGATGTCGATCTCAGGTTCAGAAAGTGCGCTCAATAAGGCCAGGCCACCCGCGCTAACGCCCAAAGGCTGGCGGCTACCCACCGGCACTGACGGCGTCTGTATGGGGTAAGTGCCCTGCGTCCGTGAAATACAGACGGCGTCATAGCCGCTGCGCAAAAACAAGAAGGATGTGTCGCCAGTTTGCTCGGAGAGCGCGCTACAAGCTGGCTGGCATATGTCCTTCAGGTTGAATTGATGGGTGGCTGTAATCCCCAACTCGAACAACAACGGGCCTAAACTGTATCTGCGAGTTTTCGCGTCCTGCACCAACAGGCCCTCCGCAGTCAGCGCTTTGAGCAAGCGATGAGCGGTTGGGCGCTGCAGGTCCATGTGTCCTGACACATCAACCAGCCTCATGCCATCTGGCGCTTGGCTGGCGACCAGCCGCAGGGCACGAATAGCCCTGCCAATGCTTTGCGTCCCCGCCACTTCTTTGTGTTGCGATGAAATAACCTGGCTCCAATACAAGAATTGCTTGCAAATTAATCCAGCACAACGCCAGCAAGCTCCACGGCCTTGGCGATCTTCGCGGCCTCGATCTTCATCAGCGCTGCGAACTCGGCAGGGGTGCTGGCCAAGTCTTCAGCACCTGCATTGAGCAAGGTGAGTTTCATCTCAGGGCTGGCCAGCGCCTTCTTGATTTCAAGACCAAGTCGCTCAACAACGGCAGGCGGCAGACCTTTGGGGCCAAGGATACCGCTGTACAAGACGAGTTCCATGGGCACGCCAGATTCCTTCATCGTTGGAATATCAGGCGCGGCGCTGACCCGTTTGGCTGAGGTGACGGCAAGGCCGTTGACTTTGCCGGCCTTCATCTGGTTGATGGCCGGTGGCATGGTCGAGAAGGTGTAGGCCACTTCACCCGCAATGACCGCCGTGGTGGCGGGTGAACTGCCCTTGTACGGCGCATGCAGTGTCTTGGTGCCGATCAGTTGGTTATAGGCCTCGCCAGCCAGGTGCGTGATGGTGCCGTTGCCTGAAGAGGCGTAAGCGACATCTTGCGGTTTGGCTTTGGCGAGCGCCGTCAGCGCCTTCACATCTTTGGCGCCTGAGGCGAGGCTGGAAACCAACATCAGTGGCGTCGATGCCACCAGGCTAACCATAGAGAAATCATTCCATGAATCGTATTTGAGGTTTTTGTAGGCCGCCGCGTTAATGGCGTGGCTCGTCATGTCTTGAAAGAACAAGGTGTAGCCGTCGGGCGCCGCATGCGCAACATAAGTCGAGGCGATCACCGTGGCCGCCCCCGCTTTGTTTTCCACAACCACGCTTTGCCCCATTTGCACCGTCAATCTTGCGGCGAGCGCACGGGACAGCACATCGGAGATGCCGCCGGGCGTGAATCCCACCACCAAGGTGATGAGTTTGGAGGGATAGGCGTTGGTCTGGGCTACTGTGGGGCCCGCCATGACCAGTGCGCACAGAACAGCAGCCGAAAATTGACGATGGTGAGTTTTCATGCGAGTGCCCGGTTGAACTTGGGTTGACGAAAAACGAATTCGGTGGCTGGTTTAAACCCCAAAATTCGCAAGCACTTTGAAGTGCTTAAATTCATAGTAGGTTGGGCCAAGTTCCCCTGTCAAGATAACTTTTTCCTATTCCATCAAATGGACTTTGTGTATCAAGCATGGCCCCAAAACTGCACCAGTATCGTGAGCCAAAGATTATAGGCGCGCATTTCCCAATATTTTTCAAGAGCGCCACAAAACGGGGCGTCTAAATTGGCGTTCTGTTGAACTGTGTTTGAGAACGAAGCAGGCGAAAAATAATTTCAATATATGGACTAATTTAGCTTGGCATTGACAATGGTTTTCATCGCAGAGTAGGATCATTTACAGATGATGCTTGTGCCTTCATTTCGACAAATCAGCTCAGTTCAACCAAGGATTGCCGGTGACCCGACCCCTACTGCCACGACACAACCGCTACGACTTCATCCCCCTGAACGAGCGCAAAAATTACGACTGGCCGGGTGGCGCGCGCCTGGCGTTTGTATTCACCACCAACATTGAATGCTTTGCCTTTGGTGCGGGCTTGGGCCATGACCCGGCCAAGAGTGGCGAACCCCAAACCCATCGCAATTATTCATGGCGCGACTACGGCAATCGCATTGGCATTTGGCGGCTGTTTGAAATGCTGGACCAACTCAAGATGCCAGCAGCGCACAACGTTAACAGTCTGGTGTATGACTACACGCCCCAAGTCATGGACGAGATCAGACGGCGCGGCGACGAAATTGTGGGGCACGGCCGCAGCAACGCCGAGAACCATCGCGGCATGTGGGAGGCCGATGAAGAGCGCATCCTCAAAGAAATAGTGGACAAATTCATTCAGCACGAAGGCAAGGCCCCCACAGGCTGGATGGGCTCGGGCGCGTATGAGACGCCGAACACCCCGGACTTACTCAAAGAAGCGGGCTTCAAATACCTGATGGACTGGCCCATGGATGACCAGCCGATATGGATGCGCACCCGCAGCGGTCCCATCTTGTCCATCCCCTACCCCGTAGAGCTCAATGATGCGCAGGTCATCACGCACCGCAAGCAGGATGCCAGTGAGTTTTGCGACATGATCGTGCAGCAATTTGACGAGATGATCGAGCAATCCGAACACCATCCCCTGGTCATGAACATCTCGGTTCACCCCCATGTTTTCGGTCAGCCATTTCGCCTTCGCATGCTGCGTGCAGCCATGAAGCACTGCTTGGAAGGCCCGCATCGCTCTAAGCTCTGGTTGGCCCGGCCCGGAGAGATCGCTGACTATTGCTACAGCCTGCCCGCAGGCACGATTCCAGGAAGCACCTGAGCACGCTCAAAGCACTGCCAACCACCGCATCGACACCCTTCATTCAACCCGGATTCAACATGACAAATCCCCTCGGCAGCAGCGTCAGGGCGCGCGCACCTTACCAATCCATCGTTAATCGACCCCGTCTGGCGCTGCCCGGAGGCGCCCGCGTGGTGTTGTGGAACATCGTCAACGTTGAAGTGTGGGAGCCGACCGGTGCCATGCCACGCGCTGTGCTGTCGCCCCCCATGGGCAGCCCCCTCTTGCCCGACGTGCCCAACTGGGCTTGGCATGAGTACGGCATGCGAGTGGGCTTCTGGCGGATTCTCGATGCCTTGAGTGATCGAAAAATGAAAGCCACCTTCGCACTCAATGGGGCCACCTGCCGCATGTATGAAGAGGTCTGCACTGCCGCGCTCAACGCCGGTTGGGAGTTCATGGGACACGGCATGGTGCAAAAGCCGATGCACAAGGTGGAAGACCAGCTCGCTGCCATCCGTGAAACCATGGAAGAAATTCGCAAGTTCACCGGCAAGGCACCACGCGGTTGGGAAAGTCCCGGGCTCACCGAAACCGATGACACCCTGGATCACCTCGCCGAAGCCGGCATCGAGTACGTGGCAGACTGGGTCTTCGACGACCAACCCGTCAGCCTAAAGTCGGCCAAGGGCACCATCACCTCGATTCCCTACACAGTGGACTTGAACGACGTGGTGATATCCGCCGTGCAACAACACCCGTCTGACGAGATGCTCAAACGCGGTAAAGCGCAGTTTGATCGCCTGTACCTGGACGGTGCCAAGACGCCGCGCGTGATGGCCGTCTCTGTTCACCCCTACCTGAGCGGCGTACCGCACAGGATTGGCTACCTTGAGCAGCTCTACGATTACGTTTTGAGCCACGAGGGCGTTGTGGTCTGGACGGGGGACCAAATTCTGGATTGGTTCCTGGACCAACAACGTACCAATGCCGCATGAGAAAAAAGCCTCAAGGTTGCGCAACATTAATCCCATAGCATGGCGAGCGATTGGCCGTAGCCGCCAAAGCGCTTTGTGAAATTCAAGGAATTTGAATTCAGTGCTGCAAGGTCGTGCCGTCTTGGGTGTTGGAGAATACGAGCTTCAATATCAGGAGACTGTATGTTTCAACGCCCTCTGACCCGCGCCTTTGCCGTTGTCGCCGCCCTTGCTTTGAGTGCAACGGTCTACGCCCACGGGCCTAACGACCCACCGCACCAAAGCCACGCGCTGGGCGATTTGAAGCTGGAGAGTGGCGAGGCGATCAAGGACTTCGCGATCTCCTACGTCACCCACGGCACACTCAACGCCAACAAGTCCAACGCAGTGCTGATGGTCACGGCCATTGGCGGCAACCACCACCGCATTGACTACCTGATCGGCCCGGGACGCGCGCTAGATCCGGCCAAGTACTTCATCATTTGTACCGATGCGATTGGCAACGGGCTGAGCACCTCGCCGTCCAATAGCAGCGCGCAGCCGCGCATGCAGTTCCCCAAGTTCAATATGCGCGACATGGTGAATTCACAGCAGCGGCTGATCACCGAGAAATTCGGCATCAAGAAGCTGGTCACCGTGATTGGCGCGTCCATGGGCGGCATGCAGGCGCTGCAATGGGCGGCCAGCTACCCGGCCATGATGGACAGCGTGGTGCCCATCATCCCCCTGGGTCGCACCCCAGCCTGGACGACCGGTGTGCTGGAGATGCTGCGCCAAAGCATCATGGCCGACCCACGCTGGTTGGGTGGCAACTACGCCGTCAGCGCGCCGCCTGAGCAGGGCATGCGGCTGTGGGCGGGTTGGCTCTCGGGCGTGATCGTGCGCACGCCGGGCTACCAAGAGTCGCTCTACCCTAATGCGCAAGACGCTATTGCCTACCTCAAAGGCGGGCAAGACGCGGGCTGGCGGCGCATGGACGCGGTGGATTGGGTCTACCAGAGCTGGGCCTACGACCAACACAACCTGGGCAGCACGCCCGGCTTTAACGGCGACTACCACCGCGCCCTGAAAGCCATCAAGGCCAAGACTTTGATCTTGGCAGGCACGGGCGACTTGCTCAACCCCGAATACGAGGCGCAAGAGGCGGCGCACTACATTGCGGATGTGCGCTACGTGGCGATCAACGCTCAGCGCCCCATGGGCCACGTGTCTGGCGCGGGCATCAGCGCGCCAGAGAATGAGGTGCAGAATCGGGAGGTCGGCGCATTCTTGGACGTGGTGACAGAGCGTGGGCGCAAGCTGCAATAGGGGTCACGCAGCGGGTTCGGATCAGGCGTCGCAGATCAAGCGTAAGTCGTCCACGCCGCGTACTCGGGCTGGCCCAAGTGCGGCAAGGTGTTGAAGCTCAGCAGCGTGTGACGTTTGGGGTTGAAGATGAACTCGGTCACCGCGCTGTTGCGGATGCGCAAGTTGAGTTCGATGGTGGCCTCATGCGACAGCCCCAGCACGTGGCCCACCGCCATCGAGATTGGTCCGCCGCTGGAGACCAGCAGCACCGCGCCGGTTTGGTTTTGTCGGATGTGATCCAGCGCGCCGGTCACACCGGCCAAAAACTCGGGGTAGGGCAGCATGCCTTGGGGCTGGGTGTGGCCCTTCATCCATTGCAACAAGCCCTCGCGCAGCAAGCGAAAGTGATGGCGGTACAGCTCGGGCGTTTTGGGTTTGGCGAGTGGCTGCGGGTGGATGGTTTTGATGACGGCTTCGCTGTCGTATTCGTTCAGACTTGGCCGCAGCGTACTGGCGCTGTCGTCGATCCCCATGCCCTTCGCAATGCCTGCCCAAGTTTGCTGTTGGCGTTGCAATGTCCCCGTGATCACGGCGTCAAACATCAAGCCTTGCGCGCGCCAGTGCTCGCCCAGGCGCACGCTTTGCTGGTGGCCGAGTGCGCTCAGTTGATCGTAGTTGTCCGCACCCAACGAGGCCTGACCGTGGCGCACTAAATAGAGGGTTCCCATGTGAAATTGATACTTAAAAGTGGCTATAAGCCATGTGGAATGTGCGTGAACAGCTATTGATTTATGAGTAACTCAGAGCGCCACATGGCCCTCAATGCAGTTCACCACCGCGCCGCCGACCCAGACCTGGCCGCTGGCGTCGCGCTCAATGTGCACGCGCCCGGCGCGCTCCAGGCAAGTGCCTTGGGCGGCCAAATAGCGCTCGGGCATCAGGCCGTCAGCGATCAACCACTGTGCCAAGCTGGCGTTGAGGCTGCCAGTGACGGGGTCTTCGTCGATGCCGGACGGGGCGGCAAAGGCGCGCACTTCCAGATCGGGGATCGGGTGGATGGGTTGGTCGTTTGCGTGATCGACAAA
>JANXSU010000269.1 GCA_025356545.1 Comamonadaceae bacterium | reverse complement strand
GGTCTATCTGGCCGTCAAGCGTCGCTTGCAGCCAGGTGACAAGATGGCCGGTCGTCACGGCAACAAAGGTGTGGTGTCCAAGATCGTTCCGGTCGAAGACATGCCTTACATGGCTGACGGCACACCGTGCGATATCGTGCTTAACCCGCTGGGCGTGCCTTCGCGCATGAACGTGGGCCAGGTGCTTGAAGTTCACCTGGGCTGGGCCGCCAAAGGCATTGGCCAGCGCATTGGTGACATGTTGCAAGCCGAGTCCAAACTGGCCGACCTGCGCAAGTTCATGGATTCGCTGTACAACACCTCTGGCCGCAAGGAAGATCTGTCTAAGCTTAGCGACGAGCAAGTGCTGGAAATGGCGGGCAACCTGTCGGAAGGCGTGACCTTCGCCACGCCGGTGTTTGACGGTGCTTCGGAAGAAGAAATTCGCGGCATGCTCAAGCTGGCTTACCCGGACGAGATCGTCAAGGCTAAAGGTCTGACGGCTGCTCGCACCCAAGCCATGCTGTTTGATGGCCGCAGTGGCGACGCATTTGAGCGCCCCACCACGGTCGGCTATATGCACGTGCTCAAACTTCACCACTTGGTGGACGACAAAATGCACGCTCGCTCTACCGGGCCTTACAGCTTGGTCACGCAGCAGCCCTTGGGCGGCAAGGCTCAGTTTGGTGGACAGCGTTTCGGCGAGATGGAGGTCTGGGCGCTCGAAGCCTATGGCGCCGCCTACACGCTGCAAGAAATGCTCACCGTCAAGTCAGACGACGTGCAGGGCCGTACCAAGGTCTATGAAAACATCGTCAAAGGTGAGCACGCCATTGAGGCGGGCATGCCCGAGTCGTTCAACGTGCTGGTCAAAGAGATTCGCTCTTTGGGTCTAGACATTGAACTCGCACGCTCTTAATTCACAGGCAAAGGATTTAAACCATGAAATCACTACTCGACCTGTTCAAGCAATTCACGCCGGATGAGCATTTCGATGCCATCAAAATCGGTATGGCTTCACCCGAAAAAATCCGCTCCTGGTCTTTCGGCGAAGTCAAGAAGCCTGAAACTATCAATTACCGTACCTTCAAGCCCGAGCGCGATGGTCTTTTTTGCGCCAAGATTTTTGGCCCTATTAAGGACTACGAGTGCCTGTGCGGTAAATACAAGCGTCTCAAACACCGTGGTGTGATCTGCGAGAAATGCGGCGTTGAAGTCACCCAGACCAAAGTGCGCCGTGAGCGTATGGGCCATATCGATCTGGCCGCACCCTGCGCCCACATCTGGTTCCTAAAATCCTTGCCGAGCCGTTTGGGTTTGGTGTTGGATATGACACTGCGGGACATTGAACGTGTGTTGTACTTTGAAGCCTATGTGGTGACCGATCCCGGCATGACCCCGCTGAAAAAGTACAGCATCATGTCCGAGGATGACTATGACGCTAAGTTCAAAGAATACGGCGACGAATTCACGGCCAAGATGGGCGCTGAAGGTATCAAGGACCTGCTGCAAAGCATTGACATTGATGGCTCGATTGAGCGGCTGCGCAATGATGCGACTGGCTCCGAGCTGAAGATCAAGAAGAACACCAAGCGCCTCAAAGTGCTGGAAGCCTTCAAGAAGTCCGGCATCAAGCCCGAGTGGATGGTGCTGGAAGTGCTGCCCGTGTTGCCGCCAGACCTGCGTCCGCTCGTTCCCCTGGATGGTGGTCGCTTTGCGACCTCTGACCTGAACGATCTGTACCGCCGTGTCATCAATCGCAACAGCCGTCTGCGCCGTTTGTTGGAGCTTAAAGCGCCTGAAATCATTGCGCGCAATGAGAAGCGAATGCTGCAAGAGGCGGTTGATTCGTTACTTGACAACGGTCGTCGCGGCAAAGCCATGACGGGTGCCAACAAGCGTGCGCTTAAGTCTTTGGCCGACATGATCAAAGGCAAGAGCGGTCGTTTCCGCCAGAATTTGTTGGGCAAGCGGGTGGACTACTCGGGCCGTTCGGTCATTGTGGTGGGCCCAACGCTCAAACTTCATCAGTGCGGCTTGCCCAAGCTGATGGCGCTGGAGTTGTTCAAGCCTTTCATCTTCTCGCGTCTGGAAGCCATGGGCATTGCGACCACCATCAAGGCGGCCAAGAAAGAAGTCGAAACGGGTACGCCCGTGGTGTGGGACATACTGGAAGAGGTCATCAAAGAGCACCCCATCATGCTCAACCGCGCGCCGACTCTGCACCGCCTGGGCATTCAGGCGTTTGAGCCGATCTTGATTGAAGGCAAAGCCATCCAACTGCACCCGCTGGTGTGCTCGGCCTTCAACGCCGACTTTGACGGCGACCAGATGGCCGTTCACGTGCCTTTGTCGGTGGAAGCGCAAATGGAAGCCCGCACGCTGATGCTGGCCTCCAACAACGTGCTGTTCCCGGCCAATGGCGAGCCCTCCATCGTGCCATCACAAGACGTGGTACTGGGCCTGTACTACACGACGCGCGAGCGCATCAACGGCAAAGGCGAAGGCCTGATTTTTGCGGACACGGGTGAAGTTCAGCGCGCACTTGATGCGGGCGAGGTCGAACTCACCGCCAAGATCAATGTGCGCTTGACCGAGTACACCAAGGACAAGGAAACCGGCGAGTTGACCGCTTCGACCAAGTTGTGGGAAACCACGGCGGGCCGTGCTTTGTTGAGCGAAATTTTGCCCAAAGGCCTGCCCTTTAGCAACATCAACAAGGCCTTGAAGAAGAAGGAAATCTCCAAGCTCATCAACGTGTCATTCCGTAAGTGCGGTTTGAAAGAAACCGTGGTGTTCGCCGACAAGTTGTTGCAAAACGGTTTCCGTTTGGCCACCAAGTCCGGCATCTCGATTTGCATTGACGACATGCTTGTGCCCAATGAAAAGCACGAAATCATTGAAGGTGCAGAGAAGGAAGTCAAAGACATCGAGAAGCAATACGTCTCGGGTCTGGTGACCTCTGGCGAGCGCTACAACAAGGTGGTGGACATTTGGGGCAAGGCGGGCGACAAGGTCTCCAAGGTCATGATGGACCAGCTGCGCACCGAGAAGACCACGGATCGCCACGGGAACACCGTGGATCAAGAGTCGTTCAACTCCATCTACATGATGGCTGACTCCGGTGCACGCGGTTCTGCGGCGCAGATTCGCCAGTTGGCCGGTATGCGTGGTCTGATGGCCAAGCCTGACGGCTCCATCATCGAGACGCCGATCACCGCTAACTTCCGCGAAGGCCTAAACGTGTTGCAGTACTTCATCTCCACCCACGGTGCCCGTAAGGGCCTGGCGGATACGGCGTTGAAGACGGCGAACTCGGGCTACCTGACGCGTCGTCTGGTGGATGTGACGCAAGACTTGGTGGTCATCGAGAACGATTGCGGTACGACCGACGGCGCACTCATGCGCGCCATTGTCGAGGGTGGCGAGGTGATTGAGTCCTTGCGTGACCGCATTCTGGGTCGCACCGTCGCTGACGACGTGCTGCATCCTGAGAACCGCGACGTGCTGGCCAAGGCCGGCGAGTTGCTGGACGAAGATCGCCTTGACGAACTCGAAGCCGCTGGTGTGGACGAAGTCAAAGTCCGCACTGCGCTGACCTGTGCCACCCGCTTTGGCTTGTGCGCAGCCTGCTATGGCCGCGACCTGGGCCGTGGTGGCCTCATCAATATCGGCGAAGCGGTCGGTGTGATTGCGGCCCAGTCCATTGGCGAGCCTGGCACGCAGTTGACCATGCGCACCTTCCACATCGGTGGTGCGGCGTCGCGTGCGGCCATTGCCTCCAGCGTGGAAGCCAAGTCCAGCGGCATCATCAGCTTCAATGCCACCATGCGCTATGTGACCAATAGCAAAAAAGAGTTGGTGGTGATTGCCCGTTCTGGTGAAATCGTCATTCACGACGAACATGGCCGCGAGCGTGAACGTCACAAAGTGCCGTATGGTGCGGTGTTGACCGTCAAAGCCGATCAATCCATCAAGTCTGGCGCTATTCTGGCCAACTGGGATCCATTGACGCGACCCATCATCACCGAATTTGCGGGCAAAGCGCACTTCGAGAATGTTGAAGAAGGCATGACGGTTGCCAAGCAGGTGGACGAAGTCACCGGCCTGTCCACCCTGGTTGTGATTGACCCGAAACGCCGTGGCTCAGCCAAGGTGATTCGTCCGCAGGTCAAACTGATTGACGCGAGCGGCAATGAAGTCAAAATTCCGGGCACCGATCACTCGGTGACCATTGGTTTCCCGGTCGGCGCGCTGATTCAAGTGCGCGATGGTCTGGATGTGGGCCCCGGCGAGGTGCTGGCCCGTATCCCGATCGAAGGCCAAAAGACGCGCGACATCACCGGTGGTCTGCCGCGTGTGGCCGAGTTGTTTGAAGCCCGCACACCGAAAGACAAAGGCATGCTGGCTGAAGTCACCGGTACGGTGTCCTTCGGTAAGGAAACCAAAGGTAAGGTTCGCTTGCAAATTACCGATCCCGATGGCAAGGTGTGGGACGAGCTCATTCCGAAAGAGAAGAACATCCTGGTGCACGAAGGCCAGGTGGTCAACAAGGGCGAAAGCATTGTGGACGGCCCTGCCGATCCACAAGATATCTTGCGTCTCTTGGGCTCAGAAGAGTTGGCGCGCTACATCGTGGACGAAGTACAGGACGTTTACCGCTTGCAAGGCGTGAAGATCAACGACAAGCACATCGAGGTGATTGTTCGTCAGATGCTGCGCCGCATTGTGGTGGAAAGCGTGGGCGACTCCACCTACATTGCAGGCGAGCAGATCGAGCGGTCAGAGATGCTCAACACCAACGACGCCTTGCGCGCCGAAGGCAAGATGCCGGCAACGTTCACCAACTTGTTGCTGGGTATTACCAAGGCATCGTTGTCTACCGACAGCTTCATCAGTGCTGCTTCTTTCCAGGAAACCACTCGTGTGCTGACTGAGGCTGCCATCATGGGCAAGCGTGACGAGCTGCGCGGTCTCAAGGAGAACGTCATTGTTGGCCGCCTGATTCCCGCAGGTACCGGCATGGCATATCACGAAGCCCGCAACGTACGCGAGAATATGGACGACGCTGAGCGTCGCGCCATTGCCGAAGCGGACGCTGCCGAATTGGCGGGTGAAGTCGAGGTTGATGCGGGCGCTGCTGCCGAGTAAGTTCAGTAAGACTTCTTAGATAATGCGCCAAGCGCCGTTGAGGGGCTTGGCGCATTTTCCATGTTGGCTTGAGAAGGTTGATTGGCAGATGAATTGAGGCACAACACAGCAATGAGCACCTCCGTTTTCCCCTGGATTTTTTGCGCTGTTATTTTGTTTTGGGGGGTCGGTGCCTATAACCGACTCGTGCGTTTGCGCGCGCAGGCGATAGCTGCTTTTGTACCCCTACAGTCGCAATACGGGCACTATGTGTTGTTGTTGCATGGCCACTTTGAGGCATCGGTCATTGATGACCGACTCACCGCACGAGCGGGCTTGTTCAACGCTGTACTGCAATTCGATACCTCGCTGAAAGCGGCCGCAGCGCGCCCCTTGGATAGTCTTGTGATGCGAGCGTTAGAAACAGCGCACGAAGTCCTACATGGCTCTTGGATTCGAGTGTGCAGAGAACCCCAAGACCTGGCGGGAGACCCTCTGCCAGAGGCTTTGCAGAAGCAGTGGGAGGACATCTCTTTACAAGCCGAGCGTGACAGAGATGAGTTCAAGCGCCGAGTCCAAGATTACAACCAGAGCATTGAACAGTTTCCGGCCAATTTGCTGGCTTGGTTGTTCCGATTCAAGCCAGCTTTTTGGGGAAAAGAACCGTCATGATGAACACTGATTTGAGCCCCCCGCTGTGGCGATTGTTGCAGGGGGCGGCAGACGTACTGGTCAGCATACGCGCGGGCAGGTCAGGCACCGCCGCGCTGAATGCCGTGCCGCCTGATATGCGCCCCGGGGTGCAGTCTTTGTCCTACCGGGTGCTGCGCGAGTTGGGTCGGGCTGAGGTGCTGCGTCAGCAACTGGCAGCGCGCAAACCCGCACCCGCCGCAGATGCGCTGTTGTGCACGGCACTGGCGCTGGTGTGGGATGAAGCGGCTGCACCGTATGACAGTTTTACCCTGGTGAATCAGGCGGTTGAAGCCGCCAAACGTAATCCTGCGCTACATGCGCAGGCGGGATTTATCAATGGGTGTCTGCGCCGCTTCTTGCGCGAGCGCGAGGCCATGGTGGCACAGAGCGAGCAGCAAGCTGTGGCGATCTGGAATCACCCGGTCTGGTGGATTGAACGGCTTCGGCGTGAATACCCCCAACACTGGGAGTCGATTTTGCAGGCCAATAACACGCAGGCACCGATGACCTTGCGCATCAACGCAAGAAAGACGGATGTCGCGAGCTATTTGGAGTACTTACGCACCTCAGGGATAGCCGCCGTGGCCTGCGGCGCTTACGGTGTGACTTTGGTCAATCCCGTGCCAGTGCATCAGCTCCCCGAGTTTGATCAGGGCTGGGTTTCGGTCCAAGATGCTGCGGCACAAATGGCAGCTCCGCTGCTGCTCACGGGCTTGGTCACATCTCCTGATGCGCAGATTCTGGATGCTTGCGCCGCTCCCGGTGGCAAGACGGCACATTTGCTGGAGTTGTCATCGGCTCAAGTCACGGCTTTGGACATCGACCCGCTGCGCTGTACCCGCATCGAGCAAACCTTGCAGCGCCTGGGTTTGCAGGCGAAGGTCTTGGCAGCGGATGCGGGGCAGCCGAGGGATTGGTGGAATGGCGTTTTGTTTGACGCCATTTTGCTAGACGCCCCCTGCACCGCCTCGGGCATCGTGCGCCGTCACCCCGATGTCCGCTGGTTGCGGCGGGAGAGTGATGTTGCACAACTTGCAAGCCAGCAACGCAGACTGCTTGAGACACTTTGGCCGCTGCTCAAGCCGAGTGGACGTTTGCTGTTTTGCACCTGCTCCGTGTTCAAAGAAGAAGGGCAGGTGCAGATTCAAACGTTTCTTGCACGCAACACCCAAGCCACTTTGCTGGCGTCCCCAGGTCATTTAATGCCAACTTTCGCGACAAGAAGCGATCCCGTCCCGGACAATGGGGCGATTGATCATGATGGCTTCTATTACGCATTGCTGGAAAAACACGCGACTTGATTGGATCGGGCTGCTGGCCTGTGCCTTGTTCTTGTTCGGCGGGTACGTCCAAAGGTTACACGCGGAAACGATCCTGCCAGAGGTCTCACTCCTCAAGCTGGAGCGCAATGCAGAGAGCTTGTCACTGTCGGCGCTTGTTAAATTTGAATTGCCTCAGGCCGTTGAAGACGCTTTGCTCAAAGGCATACCCGTGATCTTCCTGGCAGAGGTCGATATTTATCGAGAGCGCTGGTACTGGGTTGACAAAAAAATAGCTAAAAGTGAGCGACACATGAGATTGGTGTACCAACCTTTGGCGCGCCGCTGGCGACTGATGGTTGGAGCGGGTGTCATTGCCAATAACGGCATTGGTGTGGCCTTGAACCAGTCCTTCGATTCTCTTGATGATGCGCTGAACTCCATTCGTCGGTTTTCAGGTTGGCGCATTGCAGACCTGGTGGAGCTGGATGTGAGTGCAAGGCATCGGGTTGAGTTTCAATTTCGACTGGATGTCTCTCAACTGCCACGGCCACTTCAAATCGGAGCTCTAGGTCAAAGCGACTGGACTTTGTCCGTCTCAGCAACTCAGCGATTCCTGTTGGAGAGCCTCAAGTGAGTCAGTCCAACCAGAGCGGTAGTGCACCCCTGGCACAAACCTCAAAGACCCTGCGTTGGACGTTGGGGTTCGGGGCGGCGGTCATGACATCCATTGGTTTGGTGTTGCTGTTCTTGTTGACTCAGGCAACCGACAACCGTGAAATGTATGAGCGTAACTACGCGCGCCTGTTTGCTCTCAATGTAGTGGTTGCTGCCACACTTTTGTTAGTGATTGGTTGGGTCGTTTTCAAACTGCTTGTACGGTACAAGCAAGGGCGATTCGGCAGTCGTTTATTGGTCAAGCTGGCTGCTGTATTCGCTTTGGCCGGCTTCGTGCCTGGGATGCTGATTTATGTGGTTTCTTACCAATTTGTGTCACGATCGATTGAAAGTTGGTTTGACATCAAAGTCGAAGGCGCTCTAGAGGCGGGTTTAAATTTGGGGCGTGCAACGTTGGACACCTTGTCCACCGACCTGGTTGGCAAAACCCGAGCCGTGGCAACGCAATTGAATGACAGCCCCGACGTGACAGCCGGACTATTGCTTGAGCGTGTGCGAGAGCAGCTTACAGTGCGTGATGTCATTCTTTGGGGGGCCAACGGGCAGATGATTTCTGTCGCAGGGGCTTCAAAGTTTGAGATCAATCCAGAGCGACCGAGCACGCAACAATTCCGGGCAGCAAGAAGTCAACGCGCGGTCACCTGGATCGAGGGCTTGGATGAATCGGGTGCAACTACCACAAGTCGCGCCAGGATCAAGGCGTTGGTCATGGTTCCAAGGGCCGGGCTGGACATGCTGGGTGACGCCCGTTTTTTGATGGTGACCCAAGATCTGCCTGATACCTTAGTCGCTAATGCTCTGGCGGTGACACAGGCTTACCGCGAATACCAGGAGAGGGCATTGGCCCGCGATGGCTTGCGCCGCATGTACATCGGCACACTCACTTTGAGCCTCTTCCTGGCCGTATTTGGTGCGGTGTTGTTGGCTATTTTGTTAGGTAATCAGATCACCCGCCCTTTGCTTTTGCTGGCCCAAGGGGTGCGGGAGGTGGCCCGAGGGGACCTGACGCCCAAAGCCGTCTTGCAAGGGCGAGACGAATTGGGTGGTTTGACCCGGTCATTTGCGCAAATGACCCAGCAGCTTTTGGATGCTCGTCTGGCTTTGGAACACAGCATGGAGGATGTCAACGCCGCACGCGAAAATTTGCAGACCATTTTGGACTACCTCACGGCGGGTGTATTGGTGTTGGACGCACAAGGCGTTATTCAGTCAACCAATGCAGGTGCGACACGCATACTGAAATTGCCAATGGCCGCTTTTGAAGGCCGGAAACTAAGTGACATTGAAGGCTTGGAAGAGTTCGCAAAAAGTGTCCAGCGCCAGTTTGACGCCTTTTTGGGGGAGCGTAGCGAACACGGGTTGGATCACTGGCAGCAGTCATTTGAATTGGGTACCGGCCGTGCCGCAGGTACCGTGGCTGGCTTGCACGAAGACAGGCTGCTCACCTTGGTCGCTCGTGGTGCAGAACTACCGGCGCATGCGAGGCTGCTGGTGTTTGATGACATCTCTGAAATTGTGTCTGCGCAACGTGCGCAGGCCTGGGGTGAAGTGGCTCAACGATTGGCCCATGAAATCAAAAATCCCTTGACACCCATTCAACTCGCAGCTGAGCGTTTGGAAATGAAACTGACAGGGAAAGTGGCACCACCTGAGCAGGCGTTGTTGACCAAGTCAGTCAAAACGATTGTGGATCAAGTGGACGCCATGAAACGCTTGGTTAACGAGTTTCGTGACTATGCTCGGTTGCCTGCTGCCGAGCTCAGACCGATGGATCTGAACAGTCTCGTGACAGAAGTTGCCCATTTGTACAGTGGGGAAAATGTGAATGTTCCTGTTCGCATTGAAATTGACGTACGCTGCCCCAAAATCAGAGGCGACGAGCAGCAATTAAGACAAGTCTTGCATAACCTCGTGCAAAACGCGCAGGACGCCACGGAGTCAGCTGGGCGCAGCGGTGTTGCCTATAGCGTGCTGGTTCGTACGCACTGGTCAACATCCAGTGGGCGGGTTCGGCTGAGCGTACTGGACCACGGCATGGGCTTTGCAGATAGCATCCTCAAAAGGGCGTTCGAGCCTTATGTCACAACCAAGGTCAAGGGGACGGGTTTGGGGTTGGCTGTCGTGAAAAAAATAGCCGATGAACATGGCGCACGCACTGATCTGTCTAACCGCGTGGTGGACGATGTGATCCAAGGCGCGCAAGTATCGGTATCATTCGCCACTGTGAGAGCGACAACAGTCTGAGCACAGGCCCCTTTCCCCAAGAAACACAGCGGTAAATCATGGCAAATATTTTGGTGGTCGATGACGAGCTTGGCATTCGTGACCTGCTATGGGAAATCCTCAACGATGAAGGACACACCGTAGAAATTGCCGAGAACGCCGCGCAGGCGCGTGCCGCTCGTTTGCGCGAGCGTCCTGATTTGGTTTTGTTGGACATCTGGATGCCGGACACCGACGGCGTCACCTTGCTCAAAGAATGGTCAGTGTCCGGCGCATTGACCATGCCGGTCATCATGATGAGCGGACATGCCACCATCGACACCGCTGTGGCCGCTACCAAAATCGGTGCACACGCCTTTCTTGAAAAACCGATCACGCTGCAAAAACTGCTCAAAGCCATCGAACAGGGTTTGGGAATAAGCACACAACGCAAACCCGCCCCCCCATTGCTGGGGCAGGTAGTGACACAGTTGGCCGAGTCCATGCTCCCGCATGTGTTACCCCCAGTGCTGGTCGTGGAACCAGGGCCACAAGCCCAGCAAGACTTCGCGCTTGACAAACCCTTGCGAGAAGCGCGCGATGAGTTTGAAAAAGCCTACTTCGAGTACCACTTGGCACAAGAAAACGGCTCTATGACCCGTGTTGCTGAAAAGACAGGGTTGGAGCGCACGCATCTTTATCGCAAACTCAAGCAGCTGGGCGTTGATCTGACACGTGGTAAACGAAACACGGCTTGAATTCCCGGCAGGCCATGGCTCTGGAGTGAAAAGTTGCTGCTATAATTTGGGGCTTAGGCCCGGTAGCTCAGTCGGTAGAGCAGAGGATTGAAAATCCTTGTGTCGGTGGTTCGATTCCGCCCCAGGCCACCAAATTGAAGACCCCCATCGCAGTGATGGATCCTTCTTTGATCACCTCAGTGATCACCCATGCGGGAATAGCTCAGTTGGTAGAGCGATACCTTGCCAAGGTATAGGTCGAGAGTTCGAGCCTCTTTTCCCGCTCCATAAGGTTCTCTATGCAAAAAGCCCATCTAATTCGATGGGCTTTTTGCTTTTGTGGAATGGGTTTGGACTACTTCGCAGCTGCTGGAAATGCCGGCAGTTTGGTGACGTCTCGTGCATCGTGCTGAATGATGACTGTGGCCTTGAGATTAGCGGCCGCTTTTTTGAAGCGATCAAGCGATGCGAGCGTATCTCCGCGATGGTAATTGAAGGATGGCACGCCGTTGCTTTCATAGTTCTCATGAAAGTGCGAGAGGTCGCCAGTAATGAGCACGTTGCCCATTCCTTTTAGACGCACCAGCAGGCTGTGGTGCCCTGGCGTATGACCGGGGGTGTTGATGACAACCGCCGTGCCGTCACCGAAGACGTCTTTGTCGCCAACCAGCGCATCGAGCTTGCCACCGCCGCTGATCCAGTGTGCAAACGGCGCTACGTTTGCGCCGGCGTTAGGTTTGGGCGCAGTGATACCCTCCCAGTCGCCCTTGCCGATCAGGATGGTCGCGCCGGGGAAGCCAGCCACCTGGCCAGTGTGGTCGGCGTGGTAGTGGCTGATGCCCACATATTTGATTTGCTCGGGTTTGAGATTGATCTGCGCCAGTTGGTCGATGATGCTCACTTTCGGCGCTGGCGCGCCTGCACTCATCGAATGGCCGGTGTCCCAGAGCAGGTAGTCGGTGCCGTGCTTGATGAGGTAGCAGCTATAGGTAAACAACACTTTGAGATCGTTGTAGGCGTAGGTGTCAGAAAAGCGCGCACTGACGTCATTAAGAACGGGGGTGCCGCAATCGAGTCGCGTGAGCGTCGTTTCCGGGGCGGATTGGGCCGCTGCAGGCAGACTGGTGAGGGCTGCCGTAAATGTCATGCACATGGAGGCGGTCAGTTTTCGTAACATCATTTTTTCCTGTCGTTTGAAGGTTTTAAAAAAGTCACACACCGCGCGCACGGTCGTCATGAAATTGCTTCACAAAGTCACCAAAGCGCCCAGCGTCCAGTGCCTCGCGCACTTCGCGCATAAGGTTGAGATAGTAGTGCAGGTTGTGCACGGTGGCCAGCATGGGACCGAGCATTTCGCCGCAGCGGTCCAGGTGGTGCAGGTAGGCGCGGGAGAAGCCTTGACGCCCGCCTTGGGCATACGAAACACCGGAAGAATGCGCGGCGTCGGCCGCAGGGCTGCCCGCACAGGCATAGCAAGTGCAGGTCTCGTCCAGTGGGCGCTCGTCGGTTTTGTGGCGCGCGTTGCGGATTTTCAAGTCGCCAAAGCGGGTGAACAGGTGGCCATTGCGCGCATTGCGCGTGGGCATGACGCAGTCGAACATGTCGATGCCGTTTTCCACCCCGGCAATCAGGTCTTCTGGCGTGCCCACGCCCATCAGGTAGTGGGGCTTGTGCGCGGGCAGGCGGGGGCCAATGTGGCGGATCAGACGCAGCATGTCCTCCTTGGGCTCACCCACGCTCACGCCGCCCACGGCGATACCAGGGAAGTTCATGGCTTCCAGCCCGGCCAGTGACTCATCGCGCAGGGGCTCGAACATGCCGCCTTGCACAATGCCGAACAGCGCGTTGGGATTCTCAAGTCGCACAAATTCATCCTGGCAGCGTTTGGCCCAGCGCAGGCTCAACTCCATCGAGACGCGGGCTTCGCGCTCGGTGGTGAGTTGCCCTTTGGACTTGGGGTCGAGCGAGACATAGGGCGTGCACTCGTCAAACTGCATCACGATGTCGGAGTTGAGCACCGTCTGGATTTGCATCGAACCTTCGGGGGAGAGAAAGAGTTTGTCGCCGTTCACAGGCGAAGAAAACTTCACGCCTTCTTCGGTGATTTTGCGCATCTCGCCCAGCGACCAGACCTGAAACCCTCCGCTATCGGTCAAGATCGGTTTGTTCCAATTCTCGAAGCGGTGCAGGCCACCAAACTGCTTCATCACGTCTTGCCCCGGGCGCATCCACAGGTGAAACGTGTTGCCCAAAATGATCTCTGCACCCATGTCGTCGAGCGAGCGTGGCATCACGCCCTTGACCGTGCCGTAAGTCCCCACGGGCATGAAGACGGGCGTCTCCACCACACCGTGGTTCAGCGTGAGGCGACCTCGGCGCGCATAGCTGCCAGGATGCGCGCCCGACGGTGTTTGCGTGGCCGGGTCAGTTTTGAGGATGTCGAATTTCAGCACGGGCTCATCTCAGAAATTTGTCGGCGACTTGCTGCTTCCAAATCTGCCAAGGGCGCTCCAAATGCTCATCCACCATGTCGGACGTGGCTTGGGCCTCGCCCGGCGTCATGAAGTTGACCTCACCGAGTTGCATGGCCTGGCTTTGCAGGCGCGCATTGCTTTCGGTGTAAATGGCGCGGAACACCGATTGCTGGATGGAGCGGCCCACGGCCACGCTGCCATGTCCGCGCATCAAGGCGACCGCCGAGGTGCCCAGCACGTTGGCCAGGGCTTTGCCCAGCGCCTGGTTACGGATCAGTAGGTCCGACGACTCGCCCGCACTGTGACGAATCTCGAACACCGGTGTTTGCGCGCCGAGAAAACCGCTCATGTGGCAGATTGGACGCAATCGTGTACTGCTCACGCTGAACGGAACCACCGAGGCCGAATGGCTGTGAATGACCGACATCACGCCGGCTTGGGCACGGTAAATTTCGCTGTGAATGAAGCGCTCCACATAGGTGTGGCGTCCCTGGGCGTCATGCACCACGCCGTCAAGATCGACGGCGACGATGTCATTTGCTGTGACGAGTCCGGGTGCCATACTGCGCGCGATCAGAAAACGATTCGGGTCACGGTCGTGGCGCACGCTGATGTGGCCAAAACCGTCCAGCACGCCTTCGTTTACCAAGATGTGGTTGGCGGCGACCAGGTCTTCAATCAGTTGGGGGTGGGCGGTTTGGGGCATGGTGGGTCTTTCGGGAATCCAGAGGTCTGCGAGCGTATCATTTAACGCGAATTGTCTTTAACTGATCGGAAAACAAAATGACCATCACTCAACGAATTTTTCTGGGCTTGACGGGACTCCTCGCGTCCCTGCTGCCCATGGCCGATCTTCAGGCGCAAACGCCACAGTCTTTCCCCAATCGCGCCATTCAAGTTGTGGTGCCGGTGGCCGCTGGCGGTGGCACCGACTTAATGGCGCGCTCCCTGGGTGTCAAAGTCAGCGAGCTGCTGGGGCAGTCGGTGGTGATTGACAACAAACTCGGGGCGGGTGGCAATATCGGCGTCGAATACGTGGCCCATGCCAAGCCCGATGGTCACACCCTGCTGCTCACACCCAACACCATTGCCACCAACGTGGCGGTGTACCGCAAGCTGCCCTATGACTTGCTCAAAGACTTTCAGGTGGTGTCTCTGCTCGGTCAGACGGACGTGGTGCTGGTCGTTAACGCATCGGTCAAGGCCAGCAACTTGCGCGAGTTCACCGAGCAGTTGCGCGCCAAACCGGGTGAGTTGAATTTTGGTTCGGCGGGTTTGGGCAGCTCGCAGCATTTGCAAGCTGAGTACTTCAACCAGCTGGCCGGTACGCGCTCCAACCACATCCCCTACAAAGGTCAATCGCAAGCCATGACGGACTTGGTTGGCGGGCAAATTCAGTACATGTTCAGCCCCTTGCAAAACGCCTTGCCCTACATCCAGCAAGGCCGCATCAAGGCGTTGGCCATAGCGGCCAAGCAGCGCAACCGCACACTGCCTGATGTCCCCACTTTGAGTGAGTCTGGCTACAAGGGCGCGGAGGTGGCGAATTGGTTTGCGGTCTATGCGCCTGCGGCTACACCAGCGGCTGTGGTGAAGAAGCTCAACGCGGCGTTTGTCAAAGTAAAAAGCCAGCCCGAGATCCGGGTCAAACTCGAAGGCATGGGCTTTGACCTGCTCTTCGCGACACCCGATCAAGAGGCTGACTTCATGCGTGCCGAGCTGGTGCGCTGGGCTCGCGTTGCCGCCTACGCCGGCATCAAGGCCGAGTAGGCGGCGTTCGCTATCGTCGCAGGATCAATGGAACTGTTCTTCTTCCGTTGAGCCGGTCAGCGCTGTGACGCTGGACTTGCCGCCTTGAATGGCGGTGGTCACCTCATCAAAGTAGCCTGTCCCCACTTCTTGCTGGTGTGACACAAAGGTGTAGCCACGATCGCGTGCTGCGAACTCGGGGTCTTGCACCTTCTCCACATACGCCGTCATGCCGCGCTTGACGTAGTCTTGGCTCAAGTCGTACATGTTGAACCACATCGAGTGAATGCCGGCCAGCGTGATGAACTGGTACTTGTAACCCATGGCACCGAGTTCGCGCTGGAATTTCGCGATGGTCGCGTCGTCCAGGTTTTTCTTCCAGTTGAAGGAGGGCGAGCAGTTGTAGGCCAGCATCTTGCCGGGGTGAACCTTGTGTACTGCGTCGGCAAACTTTTTGGCGAAGTCCAGATCGGGCGTGCCGGTCTCGCACCACACCAAGTCAGCGTACTGTGCGTAGGCGTTGGCACGGGCCACGGCTTGGTCCAGACCTTTGCGAGTCTTGTAGAAGCCTTCGGCGGTGCGCTCGCCGGTGAGGAAAGGCTTGTCGATCTCGTCGTAGTCGCTGGTCAGCAGGTCGGCGGCTTCCGCATCGGTACGGGCAATCACCAGGGTGGGCACGCCGCACACGTCAGCCGCCATGCGGGCTGCAATCAGCTTTTGGCAAGACTCACGGGTAGGCAGCAGCACTTTGCCGCCCATGTGGCCGCATTTCTTGACCGAAGCCAGTTGGTCTTCCCAATGCACACCGCCAGCGCCAGCCTTGATCATGGCCTTCATCAGCTCGAACGCGTTGAGCACGCCACCGAAACCGGCTTCAGCGTCGGCCACGATGGGCGCGAAGTAGTCAACATAGCCTGCATCGCCAGGGTTGGTGCCCTTGGACCACTGGATCTCGTCGGCACGGCGGAAGGTGTTGTTGATGGTTTCCACAACCTTGGGCACGGAGTCCACGGGGTACAGCGACTGGTCGGGGTACATGGAGCCGTAAGTGTTGTTGTCAGCGGCGACTTGCCAGCCTGAGAGGTAGATGGCTTTCACGCCGGCCTTGACTTGCTGCATGGCTTGGCCGCCGGTGAGTGCGCCCAGACAGTTGACGTAGGCCTCGGTGTGCAACAAATCCCAGAGCTTTTCAGCACCACGGCGTGCCAAGGTGTGCTCGATGGGGAAGGAGCCTCGCAGACGCACGACGTCGGCAGCGCTGTAGCCGCGTTTGATGCCTTTCCAGCGGGGGTTGGTGGCCCAGTCTTTTTCCAAAGCGGCGATTTGCTGTTCGCGGCTGAGTTGTTCGGTGAGGGTTTGTGGCATGTGAAGCTCCTGAGGTTGATAAAACAAGTTGACTGACCAGCAAGAGATGGTGGTGAGTCGGTGCATGTATCTTATGTCTTATATAAGACATAAAACTAACAATTTCGGAAATTTATAAAATAATTTTCTTTTTTAAAATCAATTGCTTACGGACGTCATTTTGCATTATGGTTTTTCATATCTTGTGTTGATAAATTCAAGGGTTGAATCCTTTTCTTTATTTCTTAATATGAAACGGGAGTTCACATCAACACAAACCGTGCGTTTGAGCGCACCACAGCGCAGTCGTCATTAAACGCTGCGCTGCAAGAGCATGGCGTCGCCATAGCTGAAAAAGCGGTATTCGCTGGCTATGGCGTGCTGGTACAACGCTCGGATGGGCTCGTACCCGGCAAAGGCGCTCACTAGCATCATCAGCGTGGACTTGGGCAGGTGAAAGTTTGTGATCATCAAGTCCACCCACTTGAACCCAAAACCGGGCGTGATGAAGATGGTGGTGTCGGCGCTCGCCAAGCCACTTTGCGCCCAGGACTCCAAGGTGCGCACCGTCGTTGTGCCCACGGCGACGATGCGCCCGCCGCGTGCTTTGGTTTGTGCAATGGCCTGCTGCGTGGCCTCAGGCACCTCGTACCACTCGCTATGCATGCGGTGCTCGGCCAGGTTCTCCGTTTTGACGGGCGAGAACGTCCCCGCGCCCACATGCAAGGTGACGCTGGCGCGCTGCACGCCACGGGCCTCCAGAGCCGCCAACAGCATCTCGTCAAAATGCAAAGCCGCTGTGGGCGCAGCGGCAGCTCCAGGGGCGCGGGCAAACACGGTTTGGTAGCGCTGCTGGTCTTCTTCGGTGTCAGGGGTCAAGCTGTCGTGCGCTCGCTCGATGTAGGGCGGCAGCGGCATGTGGCCGTGCCGCTCCATCAGCGTGTAGGGCTCGTCACCCGCATCATTGCTCAGCACAAAGCGAAACAGCCCGCCTTGTGCACCAGGCCAGCGGCCCAGCAGCGTGGCGCTTAGGTTGTCGTTTGTGTCGGGCGCGCCCACCAGTTTGATGGTGGTGCCAGACTCGGGCTTTTTGCTAACACGCATGTGCGCGGCCACCTGGTTGCCGCCCAGCACGCGCTCGATCAGCAGTTCCACTTTGCCGCCGGTCGGCTTCTCGCCAAACAGCCGCGCTTTGACCACTTTGGTGTCGTTGAACACCAGCAAGTCACCGCTTTTTAACAAGCTGGGCAGGTCGCGAAAAATGCGGTCAGTGGGCGTGACCCCTGTGCCGTCGAGCAGGCGCGAGCTGCTGCGCTCGGCTGCGGGGTGCTGCGCGATCAGCGCTGACGGCAGCTCGAAATCAAAGTCGCTGAGCGTGAACACGCGGGAGAGGTCAGGGGAGATTGCAGAGGACATATCTTGAGGGCTGGACGAACCCGTGCCAAGCAGGGTGAGAAGAAAGAGGAAGAAGGGCGAAGAGGACTGCAATTTTCTCATTAAACTTGATGCTCAACACCTGAAGGGGATCCCCATGCGCCTCAACGCTCGTCACCTCACCCACCGCTTGCAACACGGTTTCACTTTGCTGTCTGTCGCTCTGCTGTGCACGACAACTGCACTAGCCCAGCCTTATCCCAGCAAGCCCATCAAAGCCATCGTGCCTTTCGCCGCAGGCAGTGCCACCGACCAGATCGGCCGAGCCTTCGCCGCCAAGATGGCCGAGAGCCTGGGTCAGACCATCGTGGTAGAGAACAAAGCAGGCGTTAACGGCATGCTAGGTGCCGATGCCGTGGCCAAAGCTGCGCCGGATGGCTACACAATTTTGATCGGCACCAACAGCACCAACGCTGCGCTCAAGAGTTTGATGAAAAAACTGCCCTATGACCAGGACACGGCTTTTGCGCCTCTGGGCTACTTGGGCTCGGTGCCGCTCATCATCGCCATCAACAATGACGTGCCCGCCAAGACCCTGCGCGATCTGGTGACGCTGGCCAAGGCCAACAAATCCGGCCATGTCACCTTCGCCAGCGCCAGCACCTCGCAACTCGTGTCGGCCGAAGTGATGGCCAGCATGGCAGGCATCCAGATGACCAACGTGCCCTACAAGAGCGGCCCCGCCGCCATGACCGATCTGATCGGTGGCCAAGTCATGATGTTCAGCGCCGACTTTGCCGTGACGCTGCCCCAGGTCAAGGCCGGCAAGATTCGCGGTCTGGCCGTTACCTCCACCAAGCGCTCAGCGGCCATCCCCGAGTTGCCCACGGTGAATGAGGCGCTGGGTTTGAAGGACTACGAGCTGATCGCCTACTTCGCCATGTACGCCCCGGCAGGCACGCCGCCTGACATCATCGCCAAGCTCAACAACGCCATCAACGCCGCAGCGCAAAGCACCGATCTGCAAGAGAAGTTTGCAGCCATTGGCTTTGCGGTGGAGCCCGGCACGCCCGAGGCACTGGCCCAGCGGGGTCGCAAGGAAACGGCCAAGTGGGCCAAGGCCATTCACGACGCCAAGATCGAGCCACAGTAACTCAGCGCACCTACTGATTCGCAAAGCCGCGTATGACGTTGAAGCGACCTTCTTCCGCTAAGAAGGTCGTCGCTAAAAAGGACGACACTCAAGCTTTATCCACCGCGCAGCCTGCCGCGTCCAAGGCTAGCGCACTGTCTGCCCCGCAAAAAGCGCTGCGCAAACTCGGCTTGGTGCGCGACATTGACTTGGCCCTGCACCTGCCCCTGCGCTACGAGGACGAGACCCGCATCACCCGCTTGGCCGATGCGCGCGAGGGCGACACCGTGCAGATTGAGGCCGTGGTCACCGCAGTGGAGGTGACATTCCGACCGCGCCGCCAACTGCTGGTGACGGTGGATGACGGCAGCGACACCTGCGTGTTCCGCTTCTTCAGCTTCTACCCATCGCAACAAAAGGTGCTGGCGGTGGGCACCCGCATCCGCGCGCGGGGCGAACTCAAAGGTGGCTTCATGGGCTGGACCATGATGCACCCGCACTGCAAGTCGGCAACTGGCGAGCTGCCCCAAGCGCTGACGCCGGTGTACCCCACGGTGGCGGCACTGCCCCAGGCCTATCTGCGCCGTGCGGTGTTGAGTGGGCTGGCGCGGGCCGACCTCACAGACACGTTTCCTGCCGAAATCAAAAGCCAAACAGGTTTGAAACCCTTATGGAACGTCCACGAGGCGCTATCATTTTTGCATCACCCCACAGCTAACTCGTTTTTAGAAGAGCTTGAAAATCACAGTCATCCGGCCTGGCAGCGGCTCAAGGCCGAGGAACTTCTGGCCCAGCAACTCTCGCAACTCCAGTCGCGCCACGAGCGCGCCCTGTTGCGTGCGCCGGTGCTGGCACCGTCTTTAAAACTCGTTCGCCCTGAGCCATCATCCGTTCGGGCTGAGGTTGTCGAAGCCCTTCGACAACCTCAGGGCGAACGGGTAAGTGCGCTACATGACCGATTCCTCACTGCACTCCCCTTCCAACTCACCACCGCCCAACACCGCGTGAGCGCAGAAATCGCGCACGACCTGGCCCGCCCCGTGCCCATGCATCGGCTCTTGCAAGGCGATGTCGGCTCCGGAAAAACGGTGGTCGCCGCCCTGGCCGCAACGATCTGCATTGACGCAGGCTGGCAGTGCGCCCTGATGGCCCCCACAGAGATATTGGCCGACCAACACTTTCGCAAACTCGTGGGCTGGCTGGAGCCCCTGGGCATCAAAACCGCTTGGCTCACCGGTAGCCAGAAGAAAAAGGAGCGCGCCGCCATGCTGGCGCTGATCGAGAGCGGCGAGGCCGGTCTGGTGGTGGGCACGCACGCTGTGATCCAAGACCATGTGCAGTTCAAAAACCTGGCACTGGCCATCATTGACGAGCAACACCGCTTTGGCGTGGCACAGAGATTGGCCTTGCGCAGCAAGACGAACCCCCAGGCCGTTCGCCCTGAGCTTGTCGAAGGGTCGGCTTCGACCCTTCGACAAGTTCAGGATGGGCCAAGCTCAGCCCGATCGGGTGATATGGAGCCCCACCTGTTGATGATGACCGCCACCCCCATCCCCCGCACCCTGGCCATGAGCTACTACGCCGATCTGGACGTCTCCACGCTGGACGAGCTGCCGCCCGGTCGCAGCCCCATCGTCACCAAGGTCGTGTCCGAGCATCGACGCGCCGAAGTGATTGAGCGCATCCGCGCGCAAATCGCCCAAGGGCGGCAGGTGTATTGGGTCTGCCCCTTGATCGAGGAGAGCGAGACGCTGGACTTGAGCAATGCCACAGCCACCCATGCTGAACTGCGTGATGCCCTGCAAGGCGCGTTAGAGACCGGTGACCCCGTGAAGGTGGGCCTCCTGCACTCCCGCATGCCGGTGGCCGAAAAACGCGAGGTGATGGCGCAATTCACCAGCGGGCAGATGGCCGTGTTGGTCAGCACCACGGTGTTTGAAGTCGGTGTCGATGTGCCTAACGCCTCACTGATGGTGATCGAACACGCCGAGCGCTTTGGCCTATCGCAACTGCACCAACTGCGTGGCCGCGTCGGGCGTGGCACGGCCGCATCCGCCTGCGTGTTGCTGTACTCCACGGGGGATGCGCCGCGTCTGGGTGAGATCGCCAGAGAGCGCTTAAAAGCCATGGCCGACACCAACGATGGTTTTGAGATCGCCCGCCGCGATCTGGAGATTCGCGGCCCCGGCGAGTTCTTGGGCGCACGTCAATCGGGTGCAGCCCTGCTTCGCTTTGCCGACCTGGCCACCGACACTGAGCTACTCGCCTGGGCCAAAGATGCCGCCCCTCTCATGCTGGAAAAATACCCCGCCCTGGCGCAAAAGCACATGACGCGTTGGTTGGGTGGAAAGACAGATTATTTGAAGGCCTGAAGTCAGTGAGGATCAACGCGAGATCTCCCTGCATTAATCCGATCTAAGTCACGCGAATCAACTCATATATAAGACTCGATTAAAATCACATATTGCTTACCGCAGTCTTCCGATTCCACCACCCTGCCACACTACCAACGAGCACCCAAATGACCGCTGAAAAATCAAAAATCATTTACACGCTGACCGACGAAGCCCCGATGCTGGCGACCTATGCGTTTTTACCTATTATTCGCACCTTTGCGGCCCCGGCGGGCATCAATGTGGAGTCGAGCGACATCTCCGTGGCGGCGCGTGTGCTGGGTGAGTTCCCCGAGTTTTTGACTGATGCGCAAAAAGTGCCTGACAACCTGGCCGAGCTGGGTCGCTTGACTCTGCTGCCCGACACCAACATCATTAAGCTGCCCAACATCAGTGCGCCTGTCGGCCAAATGTTGAATGTGATCAAGGAATTGCAAAGCAAAGGCTACGCGATTCCCGACCTGCCCGAAGACCCGCAAACCGATGCCGACAAGGCCATCCGCGCCCGCTATTCCAAATGCATGGGAAGCGCCGTGAACCCAGTGCTGCGTGAGGGCAACTCAGACCGCCGCGCACCGCTGGCCGTGAAGAACTTCGCCCGTAAAAACCCGCACAGCATGGGTAAGTGGAGCATGGCCTCGCGTTCGCACGTGGCGCACATGACGCACGGCGATTTTTATCACGGTGAAAAATCCATAACGCTGGACAAGGCGTGTGACGTGAGGATGGAACTGGTGACGGCGAGCGGAAAAACCCTGGTGCTCAAGCCCAAGGTGTCGCTGCTGGCGGGCGAGATCATCGACAGCATGTTCATGAGCAAGAAGGCGCTGTGCGACTTCTATGAAGAGCAGTTTGCGGATGCACGTGACACCGGTGTGTTGCTGTCGCTGCACGTCAAAGCCACGATGATGAAAGTCTCGCACCCCATCGTGTTTGGCCACGCCGTGAAGATTTTTTACAAAGACGCGTTCACCAAGCACGCCAAGCTGTTTGAAGAGCTGGGCGTGAACGTCAACAACGGCATGGTCAACTTGTACGAAAAGTTGGACACGCTGCCCACCTATTTGCGCGAAGAAGTGATTCGTGACCTGCACGCCTGCCACGAGCACCGCCCCGCGCTGGCCATGGTGGACTCGGTCAAAGGCATCTCCAACCTGCACGCCCCTAACGACGTGATCGTGGACGCGTCCATGCCCGCCATGATCCGCATTGGCGGCAAGATGTGGGGCGCTGACGGCAAGCCCAAAGACACCAAAGCCGTGATTCCCGAGAGCACCTTTGCCCGCATCTACCAAGAGGTCATCAACTTCTGCAAGACCAACGGCAACTTTGACCCCGTCACCATGGGCACCGTGCCCAACGTGGGTCTGATGGCGCAGCAGGCTGAGGAGTACGGTTCGCACGACAAAACCTTTGAAGTGTCCGAATCGGGCATGGCCAACGTCGTGGACATCGCTACCGGCGAAGTGCTGCTGAGCCAGAACGTGGAAGCCGGTGACATCTGGCGCATGTGCCAGGTCAAAGACGCGCCGATTCGTGACTGGGTCAAACTGGCCGTCACGCGTGCGCGCAACTCCGGCATGCCCGCTATTTTCTGGCTGGACTTGTACCGCCCGCATGAGGCTGAAATCATCAAGAAGGTGCAGACCTACCTGAAGGACCACGACACCACGGGCTTGGACATCCAGATCATGTCGCAAGTGCGCGCCATGCGCTTTACGCTAGAGCGCGTCATCCGCGGGCTAGACACGATATCGGTCACCGGCAACATCCTGCGTGATTATTTGACCGATTTGTTCCCCATCATGGAACTGGGCACCAGCGCCAAGATGCTGTCCATCGTGCCGCTGATGGCGGGTGGTGGCCTGTACGAGACCGGTGCTGGCGGCTCTGCGCCCAAGCATGTGCAGCAGTTGGTGGAAGAAAACCACTTACGCTGGGATTCGCTGGGTGAGTTCATGGCCCTGGCCGTGTCGATTGAAGACTTGGGCATCAAGACCAGCAACAACAAGGCCAAAATTGTGGCCAAAACGCTGGACGCCGCCACCGGTCAACTGCTGTCCAACAACAAAGGCCCTTCCACCAAGACCGGCCAATTGGACAACCGGGGCAGTCAGTTTTATCTGGCCATGTACTGGGCTCAAGCCCTGGCCGCACAGACGGAAGACACCGACTTGCAAGCCAAGTTTGTCCCGCTGGCCAAAGCGCTGAGCGACAACGAAAAGAAAATCACCGAAGAGATGATCGCCGTGCAGGGCAAGCCCGTGGACATTGGCGGCTACTTTATGCTCGACACCGCAAAAGCCAGTGCTGTGATGCGCCCTAGTGCCACGTTCAATGCGATTTTGGAGAGCGCTAAGGCTTGATGTTTCAAGACTAGGTGGGCTTTTTTGTGGGTGACTACGGTTTGGTTCTGGCCGCTGCATCGCGGGATCAGACCGGCGGCGCACTCAGCTCCGCGGCTGTCCTCTGCGGTGGCCTAGAGCCACCGACTCCCCCTTGATGCCGCTGCGCTGAGCGCGCCACCGACCTGTTATGCCATGCTTGTCGGTGCGAATTGCATGCACTACGTTGGAACATAGAACCCCCAAACTCCATTAGAAAGCTCACCCGCAGCGAACATGATCGTTCTTCCATTCTTCTCGACTCCATACACTCAAACCGTGTGGCGCTCAGTCGGATAGCTGGGATGCGGGACGATGATGGCTTCATCAGAAACTCTCTTCCACGAGAGCCCCCATGGATTGATCCCGTTAATAGACACAGCGGCGCCCTCAAAGCCAATATGTGCAATCTTCCAGCCGGGAGTGAAATCTTTAAGCGGCATAACGTAATGGATGTTGCAAACCAATGCGGAATAAGCTGGCAGGTTTGTCATAAAAATAACCCACCAACGCCCGACAGCACTGAGAAAGTTGCTCATATAAAAATAGCAACAAACCCGGCGTCTTGATGGATTGACTGTCAGGCATGGTGGTTCTGTTCTCAGTTGCAGTCAAGCCACAATCCAAACTCAGCGCCCATTAATCCCCAACAACTCCACCTCAAAAAGCAACGTCGCATTGGGCGGTATCACACCACCGGCACCGCGCTCACCGTAGGCGATGGAGGCGGGGCAGGTCAGCTTGGCTTTGCCGCCGACTTTCATGCGCTGCACGCCTTCAGTCCAGCATTTGATGACGCCGTTCAGCGGGAACTCGATGGCGGCGTTGCGTTTGTAGGAGCTGTCGAATTCGCGGCCATCGGGGAAAGTGCCACGGTAGTGGACTTTGACTTTGTCGCTGGCCGCTGGGCTGGCCCCCGTGCCGTCGGCGAGTGAGCGGTACACCAAGCCGCTGGGCGTGACGACTGCGCCGGGTTCTTTGGCAGCTGCATCTGTGGTGGCGTCGGCCCAAGCAGAGGGCAGGGCGAACAGGGCAGTGAGTGTGAGCGCTGCAAGGCGCAGTGATGTTTTCATGGGTGGGTATAGGTGAGGGATGAGGGTGTGGTGGTCGTGCTAACGTGGCCTTACTCTAAAACACTTCCAGCACTTCTTGCATCAGGGCGTCAGGCGCGCGCTCTACCAGCGTGGCTTGGCGTGAGGCCCAATCGAGCGATTTGATTTGATGGGCATGGACTTGTCCGTCGGTGCGCAGGCCCAGACCCATGAGCGAGACCAAGAGCCCGGCACTGCGGGCGTTCTTGTTGCCGCCCGAGATGGGGCACACCATGGCCAAGCGCAGACGCGCATTGAACGCAAGGGGCGACACGACTAGGCAGAAGTGATTGCCTTTCATTTCGCGGCCACTGGCGGGGTCAAACGCTAGGTGCAGGATGTCGCCGCGCTCTGGTGTCACAGCTCGGTTCCGGCAGTGCCCAACTCGTCCCCCATCCTTCGGCGCGGCAGAGACCCGGCGGGGTGGCCGCCAGCAGTTCGACCAAGCTGCGGCGAGGGCGATCAGGCTTGATCTTTAGCTCGTCCCCGATGATTTCAATCGCCATGCGGGAGCCGGCGTCCAGGTGGTTTTGTTCGATGTATGACAAGGGCACTGTCATGATGTAAGAGCCGCCCGAACGGCGCAAGGAAGCGTGCAGCATGGAAATTCCTAAAAGTTTTACCTAAGTAAAACTTTCGGAGCAATTGCATCAAGCCTTGCGCCCCCACCGGTGCTCAATCTCCCCCACAATGCCGCGCCTGAACACGAGCACGCAGACCACAAAGGTCAGGCCCATGATGATGGTGACCCAGGAGCCGAGGTTGGCCAGGTAGTTTTGCATGGTGATGACGATGGTGGCCCCCAAGGCTGGGCCGAGGATGGTGCCCATGCCGCCCAGTAGGGTCATCAGCACCACTTCGCCGGACATTTGCCAGCTCACGTCGGTCAGCGTCGCCAAGCCCAGCGCCAGCGACTTGGCGGCACCGGCCATGCCTGCCAGCGTGGCCGATAGGACGAAGGCCACGAGCTTGTAACGATCCACGTTGTAGCCCAGTGACAGGGCGCGGGGTTCGTTCTCGCGGATGGACTTGAGCACTTGGCCAAAGGGCGAATGGATGGTGCGATGGATGAGCGCAAAGCCTGCCAAAAAGAGCGCCAGAACAAAGTAGTACATGACTTGGTCGTTGGCCAGATCGAGCACGCCAAACAGCTTGCCGCGCGGAATGCTTTGGATGCCGTCTTCAGCAAAGGTGAAGGGGGCTTGCACGCAAAAGAAGTAAATCATTTGCGACAAGGCCAGCGTGACCATGGCGAAGTAAATGCCTTGGCGACGCACGGCCAACCAGCCCACCAAAACGCCGCACACGGTGGCGCTCAAGGTGCCCAGCAGCACGGCCACCTCAGGCGTCAAGCCCCAGACCTTGGCCGCGTGCCCGCAAACGTAGGCCGCCAGACCAAAAAACATGGCGTGGCCAAACGAGAGCAGGCCGGTGAAGCCGATCAGCAGGTTGAACGCACTGGCGAACAGGGCAAAACACAGGCAGCTCATCAAGAAGATGGGGTAGCCCACCGTGGGTGCCAGCAGCAAACCGATCAACAACAGGCCGTACAAAACGGCTGATTTTCCGATAGACTTTTTCATTATTTCTCCCGGCCAAACAAACCGGCGGGGCGCACCAGCAGCACGATGGCCATGATGATGAAGACCACCGTGGTGGAGGCTTCCGCGTAGAACACTTTGGTCAGGCCTTCAACCAGGCCCAGCCCCAAGCCGGTGAGGATGGAGCCCAGGATCGAGCCCATGCCGCCGATGACCACCACCGCAAACACCACGATGATGATGTTAGAGCCCATCAAAGGGCTGACCTGGTAAATCGGCGCGGCCATCACCCCCGCCAAGCCTGCCAGGCCCACGCCAAAGGCATAGGTCAGCGTCACCATCAGCGGCACATTGATGCCGAAGGCTTTAACCATGTTGGGGTTCTCAGTGCCCGCCCGCAGGTAAGCGCCGAGCTTGGTTTTCTCAATCACAAACCAGGTCAGCAAGCAGATGACCAGAGACACCAACACCACCCAGGCGCGGTACTTGGGCAGCATCATGAATTCAAGGTCAAAGACGCCGCGAAATATTGAAGGTAACTCGTAGGGCAAACCAGACGAGCCATAAAACTCGCGGAACACGCCTTCAAACACCAAGGCCAAGCCAAAGGTGAGCAGCAGTCCGTAGAGGTGGTCGAGCTGGTGCAGCCAGCGCAGCATGGTTTTCTCAATCACGACGCCAATCAGGCCAACCCCGATGGGCGCGAGGATCAACGCAAACCAGTAGTTGATGCCCGCGTAATTGAGCAGCATCCACGCAAAAAAAGCGCCCACCATGTAGAGCGCACCGTGGGCGAAGTTGACGATGTTGAGCATGCCGAAGATCACAGCCAAGCCCAGCGACAACAGCGCGTAAAAAGAGCCATTGACCAGACCCAGCATGAGCTGGCCCATCAAGGCTTGTATCGGGATACCAAAAACTTCAGTCATGTCCATCCGACCAAAAAATGGAGAGGCCGCACAGCGCGGCCCCTTCCAGTGACTTCACATCACATCTAACAAAAACACATTACTTCTTGATGGCGGCGCATCGGCTGAGTGCCAGCGACTGAAAGGCCTCATCACCTTTGACCGTGCCTTTGAGGTTGTAGTAATCCCATGGGCCTTTGGACTGGGCGGGGGTCTTCACCTGGAACAAGTACATGTCATGCACCATGCGGCCATCTTCGCGCAGCTTGCCACCTTTGGCAAACATGTCGTTCACGGGGGTCTCGCGCATTTTCTTGATGACGGTGGCGGTGTCATCCGTGCCTGCGGCCTTGACGGCGTTAAGGTAATGCATCGTGGATGAATACACGGCGGCGTGGTTGGAGTTGGGCTTGCGGCCACCCATGACCTTGCTGTATTTGTCGGCCCAAGCGCGTGACTCGGCGTTCAGATCCCAGTACCAGCCTTCCGTCAGGTACAGGCCTTGCGCGGTGTTCAGGCCCAGGGCGTGCACATCGGTCAAGAGCATCAGCAGAGCAGCCAAGCTTTGCTTCTTGGTGATGCCAAACTCAGCCGCCGCTTTGATGCTGTTCACCGTGTCGCCACCTGCGTTGGCCAGACCCACGACTTGCGCGCCAGACGACTGGGCTTGCAGCAGAAAGGAGGAGAAGTCACCCGTGGACAGGGGGTGGCGCACCGCGCCCAGCACCTTGCCGCCATTGGCCTTGACCACTTCGCCCGTGTCTTTCTCAAGAGAGTGGCCGAAGGCGTAATCCGCAGTGAGGAAGTACCAGCTGTTGCCGCCGTCTTTCACCACGGCTTTGCCCACCACGTTGCCCAGCGCAATGGTGTCCATCAGGTAGTGGATGCCAGTGGCGGGTGCGCAATCTTCATTGGTCAGGCGAGCGCTGGCGGCACCGGTGACGATGGTGATCTTGTTCTTTTCTTTGCCCAGGGCTTGCACGGTCAGGGCCACGGCAGAGTTCAGGTTCTCCACCGTCATGTCCACCTTGTCGCGGTCAAACCATTGCTGGGTGACGTTTTTGGCGATGTCGGGTTTGTTCTGGTGGTCGGCATTCACCACCTCAATGGTTTTGCCAAACATCTTGCCGCCGAAATCTTGCACCGCCATCTTGGCAGCAGCCACTGCTCCAGGGCCGCCGTAGTCGGCGTACACGCCTGACATATCGGTCAGCACGCCGATCTTGATGACGTCATCGCTGAGCTTGCCTTGCTGGGCGCTGACAACGCCTAGGCCGGTGGCCAATGCGGCAGCCAGTGCGATTGCGGTCAGATTGTTTTTCATGTCTTTGTCCTCGAAATGGTTATTAAAAAATCACACACCTAGAAACTCATGCAGCATGGCGGCTTTCTCGGCCAGCTCGCTCTTGTTCACCACCGCCACGATCGTGCCGTGTTCCATCACGTAATGCCGGTCGGCCAGGGGGGCGGCAAAGCGGAAGTTTTGCTCCACCAGAATAATCGTCAAGCCCTTGGCTTTCAAGGCACGGATGACGCGGCCCAGGGTTTGCACAATCACCGGGGCCAGGCCTTCAGTGATTTCATCGAGCAGCAAGATCTTGGCACCGGTGCGCAGGATGCGGGCCATGGCCAACATCTGCTGCTCACCGCCTGAGAGGCGCGTGCCGGGGCTGTTGCGGCGCTCTTTGAGGTTGGGGAACATGTCGTAAATCTCGGCCAGCGACATGCCGCCAGGCCCCACGACAGGTGGCAAAAGCAGGTTTTCTTCGCAGCTCAGGGTCGAAAAAATACCGCGCTCTTCGGGGCAAAAGCCCAGGCCCAAGCGGGCAATTTTGTTGGTGGCCATCGCAATGGTTTCCACACCTTCCACCTGGATTGAGCCGGTGCGCTTGCCCGTCAAACCCAAGATCGCTTTGAGCGTGGTGGAGCGGCCCGCACCGTTGCGCCCTAGCAGGGTGATGAGCTCGCCCTCTTTGATCTCGAAATTCACCCCATGCAGGATGTGGGACTCGCCGTAGTAGGCGTGCAGGTCTGAGACGCGCAACAGGGTCTTGCTCATGCCTCGGCCTCCTCAGTGCTGCCCACATAGGCTTCCAGCACGCGCGGGTCTTGCGATACCTGCGCATAAGGCCCCTCAGCCAGCACACTGCCGCGTGCCAGAACGGTGATGGTGTCTGACAGGTCGGCAACCACGTTCATGTTGTGCTCCACCATCAGCACGGTGCGGTTGGCGGCCACCTTGCGGATCAGGTCAACGACGCGGCCCACGTCCTCGTGGCCCATGCCCTGCGTGGGCTCGTCCAACAACATCAGCTCCGGGTCAAGCGCCAAAGTGGTGGCAAGCTCCAGCGCGCGCTTGCGGCCATAGGGCAGCTCGACAGTTTGGGTCTGCGCGAAGGAGGTGAGATCTACGGCCTCGAGCAAGGCCATGGCTTCATCGTTGAGCGTGTACAAGCTGGACTCGGGCTTCCAGAAATGAAAACTCGTGCCCAGCTTGCGCTGCAAGCCGATACGCACGTTTTCCAAAACGGTGAGGTGGGGAAAGACCGCAGAAATCTGAAACGACCGCACCATGCCCGAGCGCGCTACCTGCGCTGCAGCGTGTCGCGTGATGTCCTGCCCCTTGTAAAGAATCTGGCCCGAGGTGACCGGCAAGAACTTGGTGAGCAGGTTGAAAAAAGTCGTCTTGCCCGCGCCGTTGGGGCCGATCAAGGCGTGAATGGAACCCCGGCGAACTTGGAGGTTGACATGGTCAACGGCCACAAAGCCTTTGAACTCTTTGGTAAGACCCCGGGTTTCGAGAATGATGTCTTGGCTCATCCAGGGATGATAGCGTTTCGTCTGCTAGGGTTTACACCAGCAAGACGACCAGCAAGCCGAAGCAGACGGGCGTTCAGGCCGCTTGTTCCAGCGCTGTTTGGCGTACCTGCTCTAACACGACAAACAACTCATCCACTTGTGCCGAGGTGAACAGCCCGTCCGGGCCTCGCGGGGCATAGGCCGTAAAGGGGGCTTCATAGAGCCGCGCCGCCTCCATCACTCCTTGCTCGGTCAGGTGATTCACGATCAGGTTCACAAATTTCAACTGATTGGCATTGAGCGTCTTACCGATCACGAAAACGTTCAGGGCCTGCGTGGCGGCTTCTCGGTCCAGCCCCACTAGCGAACGCACAAATAGACCCAGCCCGTGCGCCTCTTGCCCGGCGCGCGCCACATCTTCGGCGGTGGCCATGCCGCTGTCGATCAGCAGACGCTCCAGCTCGGACAGGTCGGTCGCGGTGAGTGGCTGGTTGCGGCGCAGCTTGTGCAGGGTAATGTGGTTCTCGTGCGTGCGCAAAAAGGCTCGCACCTTGAGGCGGAAGCGTTCAAAGTCACCCGCACTGCCGCCCAGCGGCAAGGCCACCCCGGTGGTTTCGCCCATGGCATCCTCAAAGTCGGTGTAGACCACTTTGCGCCGCGTCTTCTCCAGCAGTTTGATGAGCCCGCGCAAATGCCTGCGCGCCTGCTCCAGCATAGGCAAGGTCACGTCCTGCCACCATTCCTCACCCGCTACCGCCTCGATCAGCACCATGTGTTTCCTCACATCGGGAATGCTGCCCAGCTCACTCAGTCCATCGGCCTGTGAGCGCACCTGCTCACGCAAGCGGGCAAAGCCCACATCGCCCCGTGCACTGCCGAGTTGTGCGCGCAGCATGAGCAAATCGAAACGTTTGGCTTCTTCATCGTCGTCGCGCACGGCGCTGGGCAAGCCTGACACATGTTGGGCCAGGTCGGTCAGTTGATCACCTGTGACCTTTTCCCAGGCCTTCGCTTCGCTCCACGACTCCACCCAGCGGCGCTGCGGGCGCACCACAAAGTTGTCTAGCCGCATGCCCGCCACTATCGCGTGCAAATGGCTGGCGGTGTCGGCACGCATCGCCGCAGCGGTGAGACCGTAACTCGCAGGAGGCTCAGTCGCCTTGGCACCCCCCGCACCCTGCTCCTGCGCCAGCTGCTCGTCCAGCACCGACAGCAATTCCAGCCGCGCCTTGAAGGTGCGCTGACTCAAAGGCTCCACCACGTTGCCCGTGCTGCCTTCAAGGCTTTGGCTGAAGTACTCCAGGTTCTGGCAGAAATCGAAAATTAAAAACGCCGGCTTGTCTTGTCCCGGCCCGAACAGGTCTTTGCACAGCCGCGTGCCGCGCCCCACCATCTGCCAGAACTTGGCCTTGGAGCGCACGATCTTGAAGAACACCAGGTTCACCACTTCGGGCACGTCAATACCGGTGTCCAGCATGTCTACCGAGATTGCAATGTGCGGTGCCCTGTCTTTGACGCTGAAGTCGTCAATCAGGCTCTGCGCGTACTCCGTTTTGTAGGTGATCACGCGGGCAAACTGCCCCGCATAGTGCGGGTAGTTGGCGTTAAAACGGTCTGCAATGAAGTTGGCGTGCGCATTGTTCTTGGCAAACACAATGGTCTTGCCCAGCCGGTCGCCGCCCGCCACTTTGTGGCCTTGGGTCATTAGCAGCTCCAGCACCTTGTCCACGGTATCGAGGTTGAACAGCCATTTGTTCACCGCTTCGGCGCCCACCTCATCGGGGGCGTGGCCGTCCTCGTCCCAGTCCAGTTCATCCCACTGCGCACGCTCGGCGTCGCTCAGTTCGTCGTACTTGATGCCCTCGCGCTGAAACTTCAGCGGCACCGACACCGCGCGCGGCGGCACCAAGTAGCCCTCGGCTATCGCGTCTTCGAGGCCGTAGGCATCGGTGGGCACGCCATCTTCCAGACCAAATAGGCCATAGGTATTGCGGTCGATCTCGTCTTTGGGCGTGGCTGTCAGGCCCACCAGCAGCGCGTCAAAGTAGGCAAAGATCGCACGGTATTTTTGGTAGATGGAGCGGTGCGCCTCGTCCACGATGATCAAATCAAAGTGCCCCACGCCAAAGCGCCGGAGCCCGTCATCCGTTTCGTTGATCAGCCCCATCATGGTCGGGTAGGTGCTGACGTACACGCGGCCCTCGGTGGTCTTCTCGGTCACCAGGTTCACCGCCACTGCATCTGGCAAATGCGCCTTGAAGGCGTTGGCCGCCTGGTTCACCAGTGCTACGCGGTCGGCCAAAAACAAAATGCGTTTGGCCCAGTTGGCGCGTTGCAACAGATCCACCAGCGCAATCACGGTACGCGTCTTGCCCGCGCCGGTCGCCATCACCACCAAGGCCTTGCGCTGGCGGTCGCGCTCAAAAGTTTCACCAATGCGGCGAATAGCGCGCAACTGGTAGTGCCGTTCAACAATCGCCGGGTTGATGGTGACGCCAGCCAAGGGCTTGGCAGAGCTGCGGCGCTGCACCAGCAGTTGTAGCTCGTCTTTTTTGTGAAAGCCCAGCACCGGGCGCGGCGGGTAGGTGCTGTCATCCCAAAACCAGTGTTCGTAGCCGTTGGTGGTGTAGATCAACGGGCGCTGGCCAAACTGGGTTTGCAGGCAATCGGCATACAGCTTGGCCTGCTGCTGGCCCACGCGCGCGTCGCGCCGGGTGCGTTTGGCTTCCACCACGGCAAGGGGCTTGCCATCGTCGCCCCACAGCACGTAGTCCACATAGCCCACGCCCTGGTTATTGGGCATGCCCTGCACTTCAAACTCGCGGTCGCGTGTCTGGTCCAGCTTCCAGCCCGCTTCTTTGAGCAGCAGGTCGATGTAGAGGTCGCGCGTCTCGGCCTCGTTGTAGTCGTGCGTGTCGGGTGTGGCCGTGTTCGCGGCTTTGGCGGCAGCTACCTCGGCGCGCAGCTGGGCTAGTTCGGCGTCCAGTGCGGCGGTTTTTTGCTGTGCAGTGGCCAAAGCGGCATCGCGCGCGGCCAACTCGTCGGCCAGTGTGGACAGCTTTTGCAGAGCGACTTGTGTGGCTTGCGCACTGGCCTGAACCGCTGCTTGTTCGGCGCTGGCGTCTGCCGGACGGGGCAACAAGTCCGCACGGAACTGCAACGCGGAGTCCGGCCGCGCGGCCACATTACGCCCGTAGTTGCGCGCCAGCCAGAACGCCACCTGAAACAACTCGCGCAGCACGGCGCTAGCGTCTGCCGCGGTAATGGGCCGCGCGCTGTGCACTGCGTTATTGCCCTGCTTGCGCACCACGTCCATCTTGGCGTGCAGCGCCGGGCCTACCAGCACCTTGAAGCTGGGCTCAAACAAAAATGCCGACAGGTCAGGCTTGTAGGGCATTTGCAGCTTTCCGCCACGGCCACCCTCGGCCTGAAACAGCCACCCCACCGCCAGCTCCAGCGTGCGCCTGGCGTAGAAGCAGGCGGTGCGCGGATCGTTCAGTGCGGCCTGCTCGGCCTTGGTG
>JANXSU010000085.1 GCA_025356545.1 Comamonadaceae bacterium | reverse complement strand
GGTTGATGGCTGCGTGCAGGTTTGGGACGGTCAAGGCGCTGGCATGGATGTAGTCGTCATGCGAGGATAGCCGGGTGTCTATATCGTGCCCAACCATTGCCCGCTTCAATCCGTCATTCACGCCCTTGTCAGTCAGTGCAGTAACCACTGTGTGCCGGAATGAGTGGAAGACTTTGAGCGGGTCAACGATGTTGACCGCTGGCAGGTCCAGATAGGTGCCAAACATGCGAGTCATGTTTTTGCGGTAGCCATTGGTGCCGGGCTGAACGTGCGGGAACAGCTTCGTGTATCCAGCATTGACAATGCTCGAGCGATAGTCCACAAGACCCAAATCAATCAGCACCTTGTGAACTGGCACCCGCCGCTTCGCGTTGGCGTTTTTGCCCTTCAATATGTCGATGATCCAGATGCCCTTGACCGGGTATATCTGCGCCACATCAAGGCTGGCGATTTCTTCGGCGCGCGCGCCGGTAAACAAGGCAATCAGCGGGCACCAGTAGAAGTCTGGCAGTTTCAGTTTTTGAAGGTAGAGGCCCGGCTGAAAGATTTTTTGCAACTCCTCCGGTGTGAACGGCTCATAGGATTCGGCTTTGTTGTCAGCGTCAACAATGTAGAGGTCTTTGGCCGGATTGACCATGTTCACCACTTTGTTACTGATGCAGTATTCAAAAAAGCCATTGAGGATGGTGATGTGGTCGTTGACCGTGGTGGCCTCACGCCCGAGCGCAAGCAAGTCCTTTTTGTAGTCAGTAACCGTTTTTGCGCCCACCATAGCCACGTCGATATTGCCCACCACCTTGATGAAGGCTTGCAGCACACCGCGATGCTTGCGCCAAGTCGAATCTTTGAGCGTGGCCTTTCGCTCGTTCATGAAGTCGTCTTTTGCCTTTTCCAGATTCGTTCCGCACTTCGCCATGGGCAGCACCGCAGAGATGCCCGCAGCGATTTCCGCTTGTCTGGCTGCTGCCATACCCGCCAAGATCGCGGGCAGCTGCGCTGCTTCCTCATCCGTATCGGTTTGAATAATGCCCTTGGGCAAGTCAATTACGATTTTTTCACGGATGCGCTGCTTGGCATCAGGTTTGAACAGGTGCGAAAAATTGCCAATGTCGTCATTCATGCGGGTCTCCACTGCGACGGACAGCGCCAAAGCGCGTTGCCGGGCGATTGCTGAATCTTTGGTTCTTAGGCTGCGCCGGAACTCTGTTTTGCCAACGGACTGCCGCAATGCTAACGGAACAATGAGCCGGAAATAGTAAACGCCGCAGCGGTCGCGGATCAGGCGTGGGGTTTTGATGCTCACAGGCAACTCCATGAAGGAGCTGGATGAGCGAAGTGGATGATAGCCAAACCCGAATCGGCCGCTAGGCCGCGCGGGGCTTGGTTTTCAAAAAGTGGTGCGGCTGGCGGGGATCGAACCCACGACCCTTGGCTTCGGAGGCCAATACTCTATCCACTGAGCTACAGCCGCATTTGTTGGAGCACGCATTGTAGGAGGTTTCAACCAGGGTGGCGGCTATAATCCTAGGATGTTTCCCTGCCCCTGTTTTTTGAGGACACCATGAGCGCGAACGAACACGAAGAAGCCCACACCGGCCCGATCAAGAACCCAAAGCAAGTGTTGATTGCTTCTGTGCTGGCTTTTGTCTTGCCGGTGTTCATCATTATTGGATTGGTTTATTACGTGACCAACGCCCAAAAGCCTCGTGCTGGTGCGGTAAATGCTGAACAGTCTGTAGCTGAGCGCATTCAAAAAGTAGGCAGCGTAGAGATTCGTGATGCCAATCGTCCGCTCAAGAGCGGCGAAGAGGTTTTTAAGGCGCAGTGCAGTGCCTGCCACGCTACCGGAGCTGCGGGTGCCCCCAAGCTGGCCGATGTGGCTGCCTGGGGCCCACGCATCAAGACCGGCCTGGAAAAGCTGGTGGCTTCTGCCCTCAAAGGCAAGGGAGCTATGGCACCGCAAGGTGGCGGCGATTTTTCTGATGTGGAGATCGCCCGTGGTGCTGTTTATATGGCCAACGCAGCGGGTGCCAAATTCGACGAGCCCAAGCCAGTTGCTGTAGCGGTGCCTGAAGCCAAGTAAGCTAAGCTTATTATTAATTAAACCGGCTTGCAGGCCGGTTTTTTTATGCCAAATCGTGCAGAAATCCATAATTAATAACCATGGTGCGCTATTATTTTTGTAGCGATTTTGGACTGGTCACAAATGCGTAATGAGCACTCAAATTTAGTGACTCACACGCTTGTGGCTCCCACACACCGGCTTGCACAGCCTCGGCGACTTGCAGCACGTCCTGGGTATGAACCAATCCAAATCCAAGCTCAGTCACGAGGTAGACGTGTCCGTGCTCGTCCACCAGACAAGCCTGCACTTGCGCAGGCACACCTGTGTGCGCGGTCACAGAAAAGTCCGAGTTCACTCTCCAGATATAAGGCGTGGCCTCCAGTTCTACATACACGCGTTGCGGCCCGTTCTGAAAGTACCAGAGGCCCTGCGCATCCGGCATGTAATTGCGGGCAATGAACTCAATGAGCTTTTCATGCTGGAGCAGCGAGCCCTTGGCCTGCTCGCCGCCACTGGCAAACTCTCCCGCAGCCTGCGTGCGGTCGTCGCGCATATACCAGTTACCACGCGCACTGAGTCCCAACCAGCCGTAGCAGTCGGGGACGTTTGGCCACTTGGCCATGGCTTGTTTAACGATGTCGTCCATGGCTGCGCTGATTAGCCAGGAACGGGGCTGGCGCAAGGGGTCTCGTCCAGGACGATTTCACAGGCACCCAGGTGGGACAGTAGCCACCCACCCACGGTCTCTGGCAGGGCTTGTACGTGGCCGGGCAGTATGCCTTTGGCAAAACCCACATGCCCTCCCTCTTCGGGCTGCCACAAGGTGACATTAGGGCCGACCTCTGCTGCCAGAGGCAGGCTGGATGCCGGCACGAAGGGGTCGTTGAGTGCATTCAAGGCCAGTGCAGGGATGCGGATGGAATGTAGATGCGGCTTGGCTGAGGCGCGGGCCCAGTAATCCTCAGCGTTTTTAAAGCCGTGCAGTGGGGCCGTGAAGATGTCGTCAAACGCATGCAAATCACAGGCCGCCTGTAGCGCTTGCGCGTCGAACAATTTCGGGTATTGCGCTAGTTTGGCCATAGCTTTGGGTTTCATGGATTTTAAAAACATGCGGGTGTAAACCAGTCGATTGAAGCCGCGCCCGATGGCCCGGCCCCCTGCCACCAGATCCAGAGGAGAACACACGCTAGCCACCGCCGATACGATCTTTCCAGCCGACGCGCCCATTTCTCCCGCCCAGCGCATCAGCGCGTTGCCGCCCATTGAAATACCGACCACCACAATAGGGCCGCGATGCAAGGCGCGAAAGCGCGCAAGAATCCAGCCGATTTCTTCAAAATCTCCGGAATGGTATGCCCGTGGGGCGTGGTTCATTTCTCCGCTACACCCCCTGAAATGCGGCACGGCGAACGCGGCGCCAGAACGATGCGAAAAATCGGCAAAGGCTTCAGCGTAATGGCTGCGCGAGGAGCCTTCTAGGCCATGAAATAGAACTATCAAAGTATTGTGCGCAGGACCTTTAAGCCAGTCAACGTCAATGAAGTCCGCGTCGGGCGTTGACCAGCGCTCTCTGCGGTAAATCGGGCGTGGCCCGAACACACGACGTGAATACAAAGCTGGCCAGATCGTTTGCAGATGGCCGCCGGGCAGCCATAAAGGGGCAACATAGTTCATGAAAATCCATCATCCAATTCAACCTATTCTCCCCGATCAATTCTGAAGGATCAAGCAAGCCTCAGGGAAAGGGACGGGTGTATGCTTTATCCCATCATTTCACTAGGAGTTTTTATGTTCCGCTGGCTTTTGACTCTGATGTCCGCTCTTGTCCTGGGAGGTTGTGGGTATAACGATTTTCAACGTCTCGATGAGAAGACCAAATCGGCTTGGAGCGAAGTGCTGAATCAGTACCAACGCCGTGCAGACCTTGTTCCCAATATCGTGGCCACGGTCAAAGGCGAAGCAGCTTTTGAGCAGGACACCTTGACCAAGGTGATTGAGGCACGCGCCAAGGCCACTTCCATTCAGGTCACACCTGAGACACTGAATAACCAGGAGGCTTTCAAGAAGTTTCAAGCAGTTCAGGGGGAACTGGGCAGTGCCTTGAGTCGCTTAATGATGGTTTCCGAACAATATCCTTCGCTCAAAGCCAATCAGGGCTTTCGCGATTTGCGGGTGCAACTGGAAGGAACAGAGAACCGTGTAACTGTGGCACGTAACCGCTTTATCCAGTCTGTGCAAGAGTACAACGTGCTGGCACGTAGTTTCCCGAGCAACCTGACCGCGATGATTTTTAGCTATACCCCCAAGCCTGTCTTTGCCGTTCAAAACGAAGCTGCTGTTTCAATACCCCCCGTCGTTGATTTCGGCAAAAAATAATGCTTATACGGCTTGCGTTCACGCTAGGCCAGGTGGCCGCGCAGACCTTGTCTTGTATGGGTTTGTGGTTGATGGCGACTTTCACATTGTCGACCCTGCCGCTTCAGGCTCAAGCTGTACTTGCGGTGCCCTCATTGACCGCGTCGGTGCTTGACGCCACAGACACGCTTAGCATGTCTCAGAACCAAGCGCTTCAAGACAAGTTGGCTACGTTCGAACGTAACAGTGGCTCACAGATTGTGATTCTTTTAGTGCCCAGCACGCTGCCTGAAGATATCGCCAGTTACGCCAACCGTGTGGCCAACACCTGGAAGATCGGGCGAAAGGGCGTGGGAGATGGCCTGCTCGTCATTGTGGCTAAGAACGATCACAAAGTGCGGATTGAAGTGGCCAAGTCCCTGGAGGGTGCAATCCCTGATCTGGCAGTCAAACAAATCCTTGACGAAACTTTAACGTCTCGCTTCAGACAAGGTGACTTTGCGGGCGGGCTGGATATGGCTGTGGATCAACTCATGACACGCATCAAAGGCGAAGCACTGCCTATCCCCGTCGCGAGGAACGAGCGCACAACAGACGGTTTCCAGTGGACGGATCTGGCAGTCTTCCTCTTCGTTGTGGTTCCCTTTGTGGGCGGTATGGCCCGGCGCATGATGGGCCGTAATCTGGGTTCTGTAGCTACAGGAGGCGGTATTGGATTGCTTGCGCTACTGCTGACGCGCAGTTGGCTGCTGGCCGGTTTGGCGGGCTTTGTCGCGCTGGTGTGGACCTTGTTGTCGGGCATGAGTCGCAACTTGGGTGGTCCAGGCTGGGTGGAGTCCAGTTCCCACGGTTGGAGCACTGGCACTGGTGGTTTCAGTTCCGGTGGCGGGGGCTTTAGCTCGGGTGGTGGCGGAGATTTTGGTGGCGGTGGCGCCTCAGGAGACTGGTGATGTGGAGCCGACTCAAACGCGTGTTGAAGCATCGCTGGCTAGACGACTCCGCTGCACAACGGGGTATTGCGCCGGACATGGTCGAGCGCTTGATGCAACGCGTCAAGGCCAGTGAAGGCCGCCACACAGGGGAAGTCCGCATTGTCGTTGAGTCCGCTCTGCCCAGCAGCTATCTTTGGCGATCGCCCAATGTGCAACAACTGGTACGTCAGCGTGCGCTCACCCTGTTTGGCAAGCTACGCATCTGGGATACAGAGCACAACAACGGGGTGCTGATTTATCTGCTGCTGTCGGAGCAGCTAATTGAGATTGTGGCGGATCGCGGCCTTAATCAACATGTACTCGCCCACCATTGGCAAGGCGTGATCCAACAAATGCGCCAACCCTTGCAGCAGGGTGCGTATGAGGAGGGGCTAACCCTGGCGCTGCAAGAAGTCTCGGCGCTTTTGGTGCGTCATTTCCCGCTGGAGGAGGGTGCACCGCACCACAACCAGTTGCCCGACCGACCGTTGATCGACTGAAGTCCGCTCGGCCAGGCGAATATCCAAAATAAAAAAGCCCCGTCTCTTTCGAGTGGGGCTTTTTGTGAGTGACTTCAGGCCGGGAGGACTGATCACACGCGCCGTAGTTAACGCTTCTGGCGATACTTGCGCAGGGCAGAAAGTTGAGCCGCGAGAATCGCCAACTCAGACTGGGCCTTGGCCAGATCAATCTCACTTTTAGCGTTCTTGACGGCTTCTTGTGCAGCCAATCGGGCGGTGTTGGCCTTCTCTTCGTCTAGATCTTTGCCGCGAATGGCGGTGTCGGTGAGGACCGTCACGCAATCTGGTTGCACTTCAAGAATGCCGCCTGCAACGAAAATAAACTCTTCGCTGCCATCGGCCTTTTCAATGCGCACCGAGCCCGACTTGATGCGGGAGATCAGTGGTGTGTGGCGTGGGTAAATGCCCAGCTCGCCCGCTTCACCGGGCAAGGCAACAAAACGCGCTTCGCCCGAGAAGATGGACTCTTCGGCACTGACCACATCAACATGGATGGTTTTCATGGTTTTCCTAATCTGTGAAGTACAGAATTAGACCTTCTTGGCCTTCTCGAAAGCCTCGTCAATGGTGCCGACCATGTAGAAGGCCTGCTCGGGCAGGTGATCGCACTCGCCAGCCACGATCATCTTGAAGCCGCGAATGGTCTCGGCCAGCGTCACATATTTACCGGGGGAGCCGGTGAACACTTCCGCCACGTGGAAAGGCTGGGACAAGAAACGCTGGATCTTGCGGGCACGTGCCACAGCCAGTTTGTCTTCCGGTGCCAATTCGTCCATGCCCAAAATCGCAATGATGTCGCGCAGCTCTTTGTAGCGCTGCAAGGTGCCTTGCACAGCACGCGCGGTTTCGTAGTGGTCAGCACCCACAACCAGCGGATCGAGCTGGCGGCTGGTGGAGTCCAGCGGATCCACCGCAGGGTAGATACCGAGCGATGCGATGTCACGGCTCAGCACCACGGTGGAATCCAGGTGGGCGAAGGTGGTAGCAGGGCTTGGATCGGTCAAGTCATCGGCAGGCACGTACACGGCCTGGATCGACGTGATGGAGCCGGTCTTGGTGGAGGTGATGCGCTCTTGCAAGCGACCCATCTCTTCGGCCAGCGTGGGCTGGTAACCCACGGCGGAAGGCATACGACCCAGCAGTGCGGACACTTCGGTGCCGGCCAGTGTGTAGCGGTAGATGTTGTCCACAAAGAACAGCACGTCTTTGCCTTCGTCACGGAAGGACTCGGCAATGGTCAAGCCGGTCAGCGCCACGCGCAGACGGTTGCCTGGGGGCTCGTTCATCTGGCCGTATACCATGGCCACTTTGGACTCTTCGAGGTTTTCAAGGTTCACCACGCCGGAGTCGGCCATCTCATGGTAGAAGTCGTTACCTTCACGGGTACGCTCACCCACACCAGCGAACACGGACAAGCCGCTGTGCGCCTTGGCGATATTGTTGATGAGTTCCATCATGTTCACGGTCTTGCCCACGCCAGCACCACCGAACAGGCCCACCTTGCCGCCTTTTGCGAAGGGGCAAACCAAGTCAATCACTTTGATGCCGGTTTCCAGCAGCTCTTGTGATGGGCTAAGCTCATCATAGGTTGGGGCTTTGCGGTGAATCGAAGCCGTTTTGGTAGCAGCAACAGGGCCGCGCTCATCAATGGGTGCGCCCAGCACGTCCATGATGCGGCCCAGTGTGGCCTTGCCGACCGGCACCATGATCGGGTTAGCGGTGTTTTGCACCACCATGCCGCGACGCAGGCCGTCAGAAGAACCCAGAGCAATGGTGCGGACGATGCCGTCACCCATTTGCTGTTGCACTTCAAGGGTCAGCGTAGAGCCGTCCATTTTGAGCGCGTCATAAATTTTGGGCATCTGATCGCGTGGAAATTCCACGTCCACCACCGCACCGATACACTGAACAATCTTGCCTTGGACTTGAGCCATTTTTTGCTCCAAAAATAAATACGTTTAAATCGTCGCGTGTGACTGGAGGGTCACACCGCTGCTGCACCGGCGACGATTTCCGAAAGTTCTTTCGTGATCGCTGCCTGACGCGTTTTGTTGTAGATGAGCTTGAGCTCGCTAATCACACTGCCTGCGTTGTCGGTGGCCGACTTCATCGCCACCATTCGGGCAGACTGCTCAGACGCCATGTTTTCAGCCACGGCCTGATAGACCAGCGCTTCCACATAGCGAATCAACAAGTCGTCGATCACCGCTTGCGCATCGGGCTCATAGATGTAGTCCCAACCGTGCTGCGGGCCACTGGCCAGCGCTTCAGCCTGCATCTTCGCGGCCGACAAGGGCAACAACTGCTCAACCACGGGCTCCTGCTTCATCGTGTTGATGAAACGGGTGTAGCACAGGTACACCGCGTTGATTTCACCCTTGGCATAAGCGTCCAACAGCACCTTGACGGGGCCGATCAGCTTTTCCAGATGCGGCGTGTCGCCCAGTTGGGTGGCATGCGATACGACTTTGGCACCGACGCGGGTCAAAAAGCCCAGGCCTTTGTTGCCAATTGCCACCGCTTGCGTGCTGACGCCTGCGGCTTGCAGATCGCGCAGCTTGGTGGTGACACCGCGCAACACGTTGGTGTTCATGCCGCCGCACAAGCCCTTGTCCGTCGTCACCACAATCATGCCCGTGGACTTGACGTCGGTGGACTTCATGAAGGCGTGCACGTACTCGGGGTTGGCTTGACCCAAATTGGCTGCGATGTTGCGGATCTTCTCGCTGTAGGGACGGGCACCGCGCATGCGTTCCTGCGCCTTGCGCATTTTGCTGGCGGCCACCATCTCCATGGCTTTGGTGATCTTCTTGGTGTTTTCCACCGATTTGATCTTGCCTCGTATTTCCTTACCTGCTGCCATAGTGGCTCCTGTCTAGGTAGGGAAAATTAAGCAAACGACTTTTTGAACGCGGTGGCTGCAGCTGTCAATTCAGCCTCAGCATCCTTGTCCATGGCCTTAGCTGCTTCCAGCTTGGCCAACAGGGGTGCGTGCTTGTCTTTGAGGTAAGCGTGCAGGCCGTGCTCGAAAGCCAGAACCTTCTTGACTTCGATGTCATCCATGAAGCCTTTGTTCACGGCAAACAGCGTTGCAGCCATCAAGCTGATGGTCAGCGGGCTGTACTGGGCTTGCTTGAGCAACTCGGTCACGCGAGCACCGCGGTCCAACTGCTTGCGGGTGGCTTCGTCCAGGTCAGAGGCGAACTGTGCAAACGCAGCCAACTCACGGTACTGAGCCAAGTCGGTACGGATACCGCCGGACAAGTTCTTCACCAATTTTGTCTGAGCAGCACCACCGACGCGGGACACCGAGATACCGGCGTTGATAGCGGGGCGGATACCAGCATTGAACAACGATGTCTCCAAGAAGATCTGGCCGTCGGTGATTGAAATCACGTTGGTGGGCACGAAGGCCGACACGTCACCGGCTTGCGTTTCAATGATGGGCAGTGCCGTCAATGAACCGGTCTTGCCTTTGACGGCACCTTTGGTGAAGTCTTCAACATACTTCTCGTTCACGCGTGCAGCGCGCTCCAGCAGACGGCTGTGGAGATAGAACACGTCGCCAGGGTAGGCTTCCCGGCCTGGTGGACGGCGCAGCAACAAGGACACTTGACGGTAGGCCACGGCTTGTTTGGACAAATCGTCATACACGATCAGTGCGTCTTCACCGCGGTCACGGAAGTACTCACCCATGGTGCAGCCCGAGTAGGCGCTGACGTACTGCATGGCCGCGGATTCAGAGGCGGTAGCCGCCACAACGATGGTGTACTCCATCGCGCCGGCTTGCTCCAGCGCGCGCACCACGTTTTTGACGGAAGAGGCTTTTTGGCCAATCGCGACATAGACACAGGTCATGTTCTGACCCTTTTGGTTGATGATCGCGTCAATCGCCACAGCGGTCTTGCCGGTCTGGCGGTCACCAATGATCAGCTCGCGCTGACCACGGCCCACGGGCACCATGGAATCGATGGACTTCAGGCCAGTCTGCATGGGCTGGTCAACCGATTTACGGGCGATCACGCCGGGTGCGACCTTCTCAATCACGTCGGTCATCTTGGCATTGATTGGGCCTTTGCCGTCGATGGGCTGACCTAGAGCATTGACCACGCGACCTTTGAGCTCAGGACCGACTGGCACTTCCAGAATGCGGCCGGTGCACTTGACGGTGTCGCCTTCGGAGATGTGCTCGTAAGCACCCAAGATCACAGCGCCAACCGAGTCGCGTTCAAGATTGAGCGCCAGACCGTAACTGGGCTGACCTTCAGCGTCGGCGGGGAACTCTAGCATCTCGCCCTGCATCACGTCCGACAGGCCGTGAATGCGGCAAATGCCGTCGGTCACGGAGACGACCGTACCCTGGTTGCGGATGTTGGCATTGGCGGACAGGCCTTCAATGCGGCTCTTGATCAATTCAGAGATTTCTGCGGGATTGAGTTGCATGGCTCTTTCCTTCTTTCGTTAATTGGGCAGACAGCTGGGCTTGCGCCTTAGGCTGTCAGTGCCACTTTCATTTGTTCCAGACGGGCTTTGACGGACGTGTCAAGAACCTCATCACCCACGACGACACGAATGCCACCAATCAAATCGGCTTGCAATTCGACAGACACATTAAGCTTGCGTGTGAAGCGTTTTTCCAGCGTCACGGCCAACTCGGCCAGTGCAGCAGGGTCAATCGCAAACGCGCTATAGACTACCGCGTCAGCAGAGCCGCTTTGCGCATTTTTCAGCGCGCGAAACTGCTCAGCAATCACAGGCAAAGCATTCAAGCGACCGTTCTCAATCACAGTGCGCAAGAAGTTTTTTGCCATTTCAGGCAAGGCCACTTTACTCACACCGGAAATCACATCGAACACTTGCGTGGCGGTGACGTTGGGGTTTTCAGCGAACTGTTGCAGCTGCGAATTGCTCGCAATGGCTTGCAGTGCTTCAACCCAGGCAGCCGCGCCATTCAAGTCAGAGACCGAAGCCTTGAACAAGGCCTCAGCGTAAGGGCGGGCAATGGTGGCGAGTTCGGCCATGGTTGTCCTCTTACAGCTCTGTCTTCAAACGACCGAGCAGGTCAGCGTGCACAGCGGCGTTGACTTCCTTGCGGAGAATCTGCTCTGCACCTTTGACTGCCAGTGCGGCGACCTGCTCACGCAGGGTCTCACGCGCCTTGACGGTTTGTTGATCGGCTTCGGCCTTGGCCGCTGCAATGATCTTGTTGCCTTCTTCCGTTGCCTTAGCCTTGGCTTCTTCAACCAGTGCTTGACCACGGCGCTCAGCGTCGGCCAGACGAGCGGTGGACTCGGTGCGTGACTTGGCCAGTTCTGCTTCTACCCGCTGATTGGCGGATGAAAGTTCAGACTTGGCTTTGTCAGCAGCGGCGAGACCTTCGGCAATTTTGCCAGCGCGCTCATCCAGTGCTTTCGCAATGGGGGGCCACACGAATTTCATCGTGAACAGCACCAGCAATGCGAAGACGATGGCTTGCGCCACCAGGGTTCCATTAATGTTCACAGTAAATCTCCCTCAACGAGGTGTTGCAGGCAGGATTACTTGACCAGACGTGCGATTTGAGCGAGGAACGGGTTGGCGGTGGCGAACCACAGAGCAATACCGGTACCGATAATGAAAGCTGCGTCGATCAGACCGGCCAACACGAACATCTTGGTCTGCAACTCACCCATCAACTCAGGCTGGCGTGCAGCGGCTTCGAGGTACTTGCTACCCATGATACCGATACCGATACAAGCACCCAAAGCGCCCAGACCAATGATCAAACCAGCAGCCAATGCAGCAAAACTAATAACTTCCATGATTCACTCCTAAATTAACTAAAAACAAAAGAAACTAAAACCAAACCAAACCGAAAATCAATAACCGAAATCAATGTGCGTCATGCGCTTGCCCGATGTAGACCAGCGTCAACATCATGAACACAAACGCCTGCAGCAAAATAATGATGATGTGGAACACAGCCCAGGCCCAGCCTGCGACCACGTGCAACAACAACAGCATCAAGCTGCCCGGCTCTGCCGAGAAGGCCCAAGACCCACCCAACAAAGCGATCAACATGAACACCAGCTCACCGGCATACATATTGCCGAACAGTCGCATACCGTGCGACACGGTTTTGGCTGTGAACGAGATCAACTGCTCTGCGATGTTAACCACACCTAAGATGACGGCAAAAATCGGGTTCTTGCTGGTACCAAAGGGTGCTGACACCAACTCGTGCGCCCAGCCGCCCATGCCCTTGATCTTAATGTTGTAGAACAAGCAGATGAACAAGACCGACACCGACAAACCCATGGTCACCGAGAGGTCGGCGGTAGGCAC
>JANXSU010000267.1 GCA_025356545.1 Comamonadaceae bacterium | reverse complement strand
CTGGTGGGCTTCAAAAGCACAGCTCGACTGGTGCCGCTGGGGGGCACGATTCCACTGTCAAGCACGCTGGACACAGCCAGCGCCATCACCCGCTCGGTGCGCGATGCCATCCTCACCCACGAAATCCTGGCCGCCCGTCGCGTTACCCGCAGCAATGCGCCCTTGTCGGCCTATCGACTGGCCATCACGCCCAACGTCATGCACGAAGGGCTGGACACTGACGTGGCACGCGCTTACGAGCGCAGCCTGCACAAGCTGCGCCAGGCAGGTGTGCAGATCGAAGAAATTAAGCTTCCCGAGCTGGGCGAATTGGCCACTTTTCAAACCCTGGGTAATTTCTCTGCGGCTGAAAGCTACACCTGGCACAAGCCCTGGCTTCAAGACAAATCTGCACTGTATGACCCACGTGTTCTCACCCGCATCATGCGCGGGGCCAGCATGAGCGCGCGTGATTACCTTGAGCTGGTGCAAGCCCGCAATGGCTGGATCACTCGCATGGAGCGCGCGCTTGAAGGCTTTGACGCCGTGTTGTCGCCCACCGTGCCCCTCATCGCCCCGCCAATTACCGATATCGCCCCGGCCCAAGGGCTGGATGCCGGGCAAGACCAGGCACGGGATGAAGCGTTTTTCAAAGTCAACGCCCTGCTCTTGCGCAACCCGAGCGCCGTTAACATGCTGGACGGTTGCGCCATCTCCCTACCCTGCCACACGCCAGATGAGCCACCCGTCGGCCTCATGGTCTGGCATGGCGCGATGCGCGATGATACGGTGCTGAACATTGCTGTTCAGATTGAAAATTTGCTACAAAAATAATAGCTGTCTGCGCTGATATTTAAAGGCGTAGGTAGGGAACTATCTCTTATCCATGAAAATTGCAGTTATTGGCGCTGGCATCATCGGCGTCACCACCGCCTACGAGTTGGCGCAGGATGGTCACGAAGTCACCGTGTTCGATCGTCGCTTGGCCGCCGCTGAGGAATCCAGCTTCGCCAGTGCAGGCCTCGTTACCCCCGGCTACCACGCGCCCTGGGTCGTGCCCGGCATGCGCCTGAAGATCATTCGCCATTTCTTCAGCGCCAACGCACCGGTTCGCTTCCGCCTGCCCCTGCGTGGCAGTGACATGGCTTGGATGTGGTCATGCCTGCGCGCGGCCAACACGCAAACCTACGCCAACAACCGATTACGCATGCAGCGTTTGGCTTTGTACAGCCGTGAACGCCTGAATGCCATCAGCACTGATGCGAAGTTTGAGTTCGACCGCAGCACCGGCCTGATGGTGATGCTGCGCTCCGCCCGCGACCACGCCCGCATGCAGCCCAGCCTACAAATCCTGCGCGACGCGGAGCTTTCGTTTCAAGAGCTCAAGCCCGAAGATGCGCGCAAGATCGAGCCCGCCCTCAATCCGGACACCGACTTCCACAGCGCCATTCACCTGCCCGACGACGAGGTTGGCAACTGCCGCCAGTTCGCCCTGATGTTGAAAAACGAAGCCCAAAGCCTGGGCGTGCATTTCACCTTTAGCACCACGGTCGAAAAAATCGAGCCGTCAGCCGACGGCATGACCGTATCCATCTTGGGCGAAACTGCACCCCGCCGCTTTGATGCCACCGTGATGTGCGCTGGCGTGGATTCGGCGCACCTGCTGCGTCCTTTGGGTCTGAAGCTGCCACTGGTGGGCGTGCACGGCTACTCGGTCAGCGCCGCCATTCGCGAGCCCCTGAACGCACCACGCAGCGCCATCGTGGATGAACGCTACAAAGTCAGCCTGTCTCGCCTGGGCAACCGGGTGCGCGTGGCCGGCACTGCCGAGCTAGGGGGCACGCCGGGGAAAATCCATGGCGACGCCCTGAAGACGCTCTACAAAGTGCTGCAAGACTGGTTTCCCGGCGCGGCGCGCCACTCCAGCGGCGTGCAGGTCTGGAAAGGCGCTCGCCCCATGTTGCCCGATGGCCCGCCCGTGCTGGGGGCCAGCGGCATTCCTGCCCTGTGGCTGAACCTGGGCCATGGTGCCAGTGGCTGGAGCTTCAGTTGTGGATCAGCCCGCGCTGTGGCCGACCTGATCGGTGGGCGCGACCCAGGGCTTGATCTTGAGGGTTTGACTTTGAGCCGATTCCTGGCCTAAGGTCGGGGGCCTATGCTGCACATTCTTCCTGGCCCCGCCTATCTCCTCCATGACCTTGCGGCCACGCGTCAGCTCGAAGCCGTGGCTGCGGCAAACCTGCCCCAGCACATCTTGATGCAGCGCGCCGGGCTGGCCACGGCCCGACTGGCCTTAGCCCTGGCACCTCACGCCCGGAACATTTGGGTGGCCTGCGGACCGGGCAATAACGGTGGCGATGGCCTGGAAGCAGCCATGCAGCTGCAACGCATGGGCAAGACGCCTGTGGTGACTTGGCTCGGAACCGCACAAACTGCACCAGCGGACGCCGCAGCGTCTCACACGCGGGCTTTAGCGGCTGGCGTGACGTTTTCAACCGAGCCGCCCCCTGAATGCGATCTCTGCATCGACGCGCTGCTCGGCATGGGCGCAAGTCGCCCTGCACAGGGTCTGATGGCCGAGTGGATCGCCCACATCAACACGCTAAGAGCGCCCGTGCTCGCCGTTGATCTGCCCTCGGGCCTGAACGCGGACACCGGGGCGACCACTGGCCCTTGCGTCAGGGCACGCCACACCCTGAGTCTGCTCACTCTCAAACCCGGCCTTTTCACGGGCATGGGACGCGACCAGTCCAGGCAGGTCTGGTTAGAGTCCCTGCGTGACGACTCTTGCAACCCAATCTGGGGCAGTCCAGAACCCTGCGCCGTTTTGAATGCTGCACCCATTGAGTGCCTTCGCACCCACGCCTCTCACAAAGGCAGTTACGGCGATGTCGCCATCATGGGCGGCGCACCAGGCATGACAGGTGCAGCCCTGCTTGCAGCCCGCGCCGCACTGCACCACGGTGCGGGCCGTGTCTTTGTCGGCCTACTGGACGGGGGTGCAATGACAGTAGACCCTAGCCAGCCGGAGCTGATGTTTCGCCCCATCGACACCCTGGAGGCCGCGAATATGACGGTGGTGTGCGGTTGTGGCGGTGGCACGATGATTGCCGCCCATTTGGGAAAAATTTTATCGACAGCACCGCGCTTGGTGCTCGATGCGGATGCTCTCAATTCAATAGCTACTGACGCTCAATTTGAAAGCCTTTTGAAGGCAAGGCCATCTAAAAACCGGCTCACGGCACTCACACCCCACCCGCTCGAAGCCGCCCGCCTGTTGGGCATCAGCGCCGCAGAAATCCAGCACAACCGTCTGGCTGCTGCCGAGCAATTGGCGCAACGCATGGGCTGCACGGTGGTGCTCAAGGGCTCGGGCACCATCATCGCCAGCCCAGGAGAGCGCACCGTCATCAACCCAACAGGTAACGCCCGGCTGGCCACAGCAGGCACGGGTGACGTGCTGGCGGGGATGATAGGGGCACGGCTGGCCGCTGGGGTATCAACCCCCTCTGAGGCCCACCAAGCGGCCTGCGAGGCGGTTTACGAGCACGGACTCAAGGCGGACCGCTGGCCCGCCGATCAGCCTTTGACGGCGGGTGCGCTGGCGCAGTGCTGATCGGTTGAGGACAAAGCGACGTGCGCGCTGTCCCGCAAGATATCAGGTCAGCCGCGACCCACAAACGGCATTTTGGTTGCCATCACCGTGTGAAACAGCACATTGGCTTCCAGCGGCAAGTTGGCCATGTACAGCACCGACTGGCCCACGATGTTCACGTCCATCAGTGGCTCAATGGCGATTTCACCGTTGGCCTGAAGAATGCCCTTGGCCATGCGCGCGGCCATCTCGGTGGCGGCATTGCCAATGTCAATCTGACCCACGGCGATGTTGTACTTGCGGCCATCGAGTGAGGCAGTTTTGGTCAAGCCCATCACGCCATGCTTGGTGGCGGTGTAGGCGATGGAGTTGGGGCGAGGCGTGTGGGCTGAAATGGAGCCATTATTAATGATCCGCCCACCCTGCGGGGTTTGCGCCTTCATCACGAGAAACGCCTGCTGAATGCACAGGAACATACCGGTGAAGTTGATGTCCACCACGTTCTTCCATTGCTCGACCGTCAGATCTTCCAGCGCGATGCCGGGGGCATTCACGCCCGCATTGTTGAACAACACGTTCAGGTGACCAAACGTCGTCACAGTGGTTTCAAACAAATTCTGAACGTCCTGTGGGTTCGACACATCGGTGGGGACGACCAGAACCCGCTCACCCGCGCCGCTCTCGGTGGCGACCAGCTGCAATGGTTCGGCGCGGCGACCGGCCAAAGCGACGTAGTAACCATCCTTCAACAAGGCCAAGGCAGCGGCCTTGCCGACTCCTGTGCCGGCACCGGTCACGATGGCGACGCGTTTCGTAGAACTCATTTTTTTTCTCCTGAATAAAGGGACGAGTGAATTGAAAGAATCGGGGCACTTTGCCCCGAGGACTGGCGTCGATATTAACGTCGAGATTTTCGGCTCTTGCCCTTGCCTGATTCTGATCTTCCAAGGTCTTTCTTGGCGGCAGCTTTAAGGGCCTGGATCGGCGAAGGATGGGCACGGGCTTGCGCCGCCTCGGCCTTCTTGGAGGCGCGGCGGCGCGAACCTTTAGGACTCACAGCATCGTCAAAACGACGCTCACTTTCGGGTGGCAAGCCTTTGTCCTTCATGGCCCGCGCAACGCGCTCCTCGCTCTCGTGCACCAAGCGGAAATCAATGCGCCGACCATCCAAGTCCACCCGACTAACCTGCACCCGCACCCGCGTACCCACTGCGTAACGAATGCCGGTACGCTCGCCCCGCAACTCCTGGCGTGCCTCGTCAAAACGGAAATATTCGCCCCCCAACTCGGTGATGTGCACCAGGCCTTCCACGTACATGGCGTCCAGCGTGACAAAGATGCCAAAGCCGGTGGCTGCGGTAACGATGCCGCTGTACTCTTCGCCTAAGTGTTCGCGCATGTACTTGCACTTGAGCCAGGCTTCGACATCGCGGCTGGCTTCATCCGCGCGGCGTTCGTTGGCACTGCAATGCAGACCTGCAGCCTGCCAAGCCATCTGCTCGGCACTGGCTTTTTTAGGCTTCTGGCCACCCGCCTTGAGCTTGGCCGCATCGCTTTTTTCGATCCGGCGTGAGAGCTTGGCGTGCGCTTCGCCAGGGGTGGGCAAGGTGGGCAGTTGATAACGAGTCTTGCCCAAAATGGCTTTGATGACGCGGTGCACCAGCAGATCCGGGTAGCGGCGAATCGGGCTGGTGAAGTGCGTGTAGGCGTCAAAGGCCAAGCCAAAATGACCGCTGTTAGCTGGGGTGTAGATTGCCTGCTGCATGGAACGCAGCAGCATCGAATGGATCTGCTGCGCGTCGGGACGATCTTTGGTTGCCAAGGCAATCGCTTGGAACTCACCCGGGGAAGGGTCATCGCTGATTGTCAAGCCCACGCCTGTGGCCTTGAGGTAGTTGCGCAACAACTCGTTTTTCTCAGGCGTCGGGCCTTCGTGCACGCGGAACAGACC
>JANXSU010000018.1 GCA_025356545.1 Comamonadaceae bacterium | reverse complement strand
TAGCAGAAGTGGTCGCCCCCTTGAGTCGCGATGGCGATGAAATCGGCTGCCGCCATGAGGTCAAAGACGGTTTTGGCCACGTCACCACACCGCCAGGATTTAAAGCCGCCTACCGGTCCATTCGCCGCTGGCGATTTTGCTCAGGTAGCGGGCTTTGAGTTCATCGCTGCCGTGGTGGGCCAAACATTCGTAAGCGCCGTGCAGCAGGCCGGGGGCCATGGTCCAGCCGTGGTTGGCGGCGCTTAGCATTTCATAAAGCACCGCCTCCAGCAGCACCGGCAAACCTTGGCCGCCGTGTTCAGGCGCGGCGCTCAAACCGGGCCAGCCTGCTTGCCAGAAGGCCTGGTAGGCGGCTTTAAAACCGGGCGGTGTGGTGACGTGACCGAAGCCGTCATTGAGCGCATGGTGGCAGCCGATTTCGTCGCCATCCCGGCTCAAAGGGGCGACCACTTCGGTCACAAACTTGGTCGCCTCGGTCAGCACCTGCTGCACCAAGTCGTCGTCCACATCGGTGTATGGGGCAAGGGCTTGCAACTGTTGCGGGGCCTGCAAGGCACGCAGCAGGAAGAGCGTGTCGTCCATCTCGGGTTGGTAGCTGCTCATAACGTGGTCGACTCTTTGCGCGCAGCACCCAGGTAGGTGTCGATCACGCGCGGGTCACTGGCTAGCTCAGCTGCAGCCCCTTGCAGGCCGACCTCACCCATTTCCAATACATAGCCGTAGTCAGCGGCTTCCAGTGCGGCCCTGGCGTTTTGCTCCACCAGCAAAGTGGTCACGCCGGTGCTGCGCAAGAGGGCGACGGTTTTGAAAATTTCTTTGACGATCAGCGGCGCCAAGCCCAGGCTGGGCTCGTCCAGCATCAACAGTGTGGGGCGTGACATCAGCGCACGGCCCACCGCTAACATTTGACGCTCGCCGCCCGATAAAGTGCCAGCCTCTTGCAAGCGGCGCTCCAGCAGCCTGGGGAACAATTGGTACACCACGTCGAGCTGGTCGCGCCAGAGCTTGTTGCGCAAGCGCACCTGGCGGTACGCGCCCAGCACCAGGTTGTCTTGTACGCTCATGCTGCTAAACAACTCGCGCTTTTCTGGTACGAGGGCAATACCTAGCATCACGCGTTCTTCGAGTGAGAGCGCGGCGATTGACTGCCCCTGGAACTCAATCACTCCTTGCGCGGGCAACACGCCCATCAGTGCATTGAGCAGGGTGGATTTTCCCGCCCCGTTGGGGCCGATGACGGTGATGACGCTGCCCTTGTCGGCATGCAGTGCCAGGCCGTGCAGCACCTCAGCCTTGCCGTAACCGGCGTGCAGGTCGTGTACGCGCAATAGAGGTGTGGTGAGGTGCGGGGTGGTGGATGACGTGGAGGGTGAAGTGTTGAGTGTGGAGTTAGACATGCTGTGCCTCGCTTTCAATGCTCAGTGCCAAGGTAGGCGGCGCGCACAGCGGGGCTGGCTTGAATCTCTGACGGTGTGCCTTCAATCAAGCGCGTGCCGAACTCCATCACTACCATGCGGTCGCACACGTCCATCACCAAATCCATATCGTGTTCCACCAACAGGATGCTCATGCCCTGGCTGCGCAACTGCCGTAGCACTTCAATCAGGGCTTGTTTTTCTTTGTAGCGCAGGCCCGCGGCGGGCTCGTCCAGCAGCAGCAGGGCCGGGTCATTGCACAGGGCGCGGGCAATCTCCAGCAGGCGCTGCGAGCCCATGGGCAGGTTGCCCGCCAGCTCGTGCAGTTGCTCGCCCATGCCCACACGCGTTAACTGTGTGGCGGCTTCTTTGAACAAGCGTTGTTCTTCGGCCTTGTCCAATCGCAGCATGGCGGAGAGCGCGCCTTTGTCGCCTCGCAGGTGTGCACCCAGGGCCACGTTCTCCAGCACCGTCATGTCTGCAATCAGCTTGACGTGCTGAAAGGTGCGCGAAATGCCGCGCTTGGCCACACCGCGTGCGGCCAAGCCGGTGATGTTTTCACCCCGGTACGTGACCTGCCCGCTGGTGGGAGCCAGTACGCCGGTGATCAAATTGAAGGTGGTGGATTTTCCCGCACCGTTGGGGCCAATCAAGCCCATGATTTGCCCAGCCTGCACCGTGAAGTTAATGTTGTTAACCGCCACCAGGCCGCCAAACTCTTTGCGAATGTCTTGCACTTGCAGCACAACCTCGTCCGCTTGGGGCTTGGCGCGCGACGGCAGCTCGGCGGCAGTGGCCCAGCCCTTGGTCGCGTCATCGCGGTGCGGGGCAGCGGGCAGGCGTCGATCCACAAAGGCCCAGACGCCGTCGGGCGCGTACTTCAGCACCAACACCAACACCACGCCAAACACAATCACCTCGTAGTTGCCGCTGTGGCCAATCAATTTAGGCAGCAGCACTTGCAACTGGTCGGCCAGCAGTGTGGTGATGGCCGTGCCCGCAATTGCGCCCCAGACAAAACCGGCCCCGCCCATCACCGCCATGAACAAATACTCAATGCCGATGCGCAAACCAAACGGTGCCGGGTTGACCGCCCGCTGAAAGTGCGCGTACAGCCAACCCGAGGAGCAGGCCAGCAGCGCCGCGATCACAAAGATGCCGATCTTGTAGCGCAGCGTGTCCACGCCCATGGCCTCGGCCATGGATGAACCGGTGCGCAGTGCGCGGATGGCGCGCCCTGATCGTGAATCAAGCAGGCGCTGCAAGCCCAAG
>JANXSU010000010.1 GCA_025356545.1 Comamonadaceae bacterium | reverse complement strand
CCTGATGCGTCAGCACCGCGTTAAGGCGCTGCCAGTGGTGGACCGGGTTCGCCGCATTGTGGGCATTGTCACGATGGCCGACTTTCTGCGCCATGCCAATATGGATCAGCACGCCGGCTTGGGTCAGCGCTTACAGGAATTTTTGCGCCCCAGCGGGCTGAAGCCTACAGCCAAGCCTGAGGTTGTGGGACAGATCATGAGCCGCCGAGTCCGTGTGGCCCGTCAGGATCGTTCTTTGGTGGATCTGGTGCCGCTGTTCTCGGAGCATGGCCATCACCATATCCCGATCGTTGATTTGGAAAACCGGCTGGTCGGCATCATTACGCAAACGGATCTGGTGCGTTCCCTGTATCACTCGGCCTAGTCGCCTGTTTGGTCACCCGCCCACGCTTTAGAATCAGTCGCCATGTCCTACCTCGTGCTCGCCCGCAAATACCGCCCCCGTCGTTTCACCGAAATGGTGGGGCAGGCGCATGTGGTGCAGGCCTTGACCAACGCGCTGACCAGCCAGCGTTTGCACCACGCTTACTTTTTTACAGGGACACGGGGCGTGGGCAAGACCACGATTTCGCGCATTCTGGCCAAGTCCTTGAACTGTCTGGGGCCTGACGGCACGGGCGGCATCACCGCCACGCCGTGCGGTGTGTGCCAGGCGTGCGTTGATATTGATGCGGGTCGCTTTGTGGATTACACCGAGCTGGATGCTGCCTCTAACCGCAGTGTGGACGAGGTGCAGGCGCTGCTGGAGCAGGCGGTGTACAAGCCGGTGCAAGGGCGTTTCAAGGTCTTCATGATCGACGAGGTGCACATGCTCACGGGCCATGCCTTCAACGCCATGCTCAAGACGCTGGAGGAGCCGCCCGAGTACCTGAAGTTTGTGCTGGCCACCACCGATCCGCAAAAAGTGCCTGTCACGGTGTTGTCGCGCTGCTTGCAGTTCAATTTGCGCCCCATTGCGCCGGAGACGATTCAGGAGCAGCTGGAAACCGTGTTGCAAGCCGAAAGCGTGGTGGCCGACAAGCAGGCTTTGCGTTTGATCTCGCGGGCGGCGCGCGGCTCCATGCGCGATGCGCTGTCGTTGACCGATCAGGCCATTGCCTTTGGCGCGGGCCAGTTGCAAGAAGCCACGGTGCGCCAAATGTTGGGCAGCGTGGACCGCTCTCACGTGTTTCGCCTGATCGAGGCGCTGGCGGCGGGTGACGGCAAGTCGGTGGTGGAAACGTCTGATGCTTTGCGCATGCTGGGCCTGAGTGCTGCTTCTACGCTGGAGGAGATGGCCGGGGTGCTGCAACGCATGGCGGTGCAGCAGGCCGTGCCGAGTGCTGCGGACGAGTCGGACCCGCAAGCCGCAGAAATTTTGCGTCTAGCGGCCCTGATGCCTGCGGACGAAACGCAATTGCTCTACAGCTTGTGTCTGCATGGCCGGGCTGAGTTGGGTTTGGCGCCCGATGAATATGCCGCGCTGACCATGGTGCTGCTGCGCCTATTGGCCTTTAAGCCGCAAGGTGCGCAGGCCACTGCCGGGGCTGAAAAAAAAACTCTGAAAACGGTTGAGGCCTCAGCAGCTCGGACAGAGACCACCGCCGTTCGCCCTGAGCCGACTTCCGTTCGCCCTGAGCTTGTCGAAGGGCTTCGACAAGCTCAGCCTGAACGGGTCATGGCTCAGCCTGCATCGGTCATCGCCCAAGCCGAGCAAGAAGCTGCTCCAGCTTCCACCCCACCCGGTCAGCGTTTGCCGGTGCTCAACGGGGTTAGAACAATAGCTTCACCCTCAGAAAATACATCAAATCATTCTGTAGGCCAATCAGAACAAGCACAAGAAGCTAGCAAAATTGTAGCAATTCAAGTGCGAGAGTCTCCCGAAACATGGGCCGACGTGGCCGCCGCAGGGCAGGCGGCAGGTCAACTGCAGCCGACGGAAGAGGGCGCTTTTTGGCACCTTACCGTGCAGCAACTCGTGGCGGCTGAAACCGTGACCGCTTTGGTGCGTGAGCTGGCCTTGCAGTCTCAACTGGTGGCGCGCGATGTGGACCATTGGCTGCTGCGGGTGGAGCGCGAGTCGCTCAACCAGCCCGCCAGCCGGGAACGTCTACAGTCCGCGCTGCAAGCCGTTGGCCATGCCATCACGCTGAGCGTGGAGGTGGGACGGGTCATGGACAGCCCGGCCAAACGCAATGCTGCTGCCGCAGCCGAGCGACAAGGCGCGGCTGAAAAAATGATTTATGAAGACCCATTTGTGCAATCCATGATGCGTGACTTTGGCGCGAAAATCGTGCCGGGTAGTATCAAACCTGTTGCTTCATGACGCCCGGATTCTCTCCCGCGCGGCAATGATGATTTGATTTAAATCTTTCTCAAAAAACACAACCAACCCTAAGGAAATTTATGTTCAACAAAGGACAACTCGCCGGCCTCATGAAGCAGGCCCAGGCCATGCAAGACAACATGAAAAAGGCGCAGGAAGAGCTGGCCCATATCGAAGTCACCGGTGAGTCTGGCTCGGGCTTGGTCAAGGTGCTGATGACCTGCAAGCACGATGTCAAGCGCGTCACCATCGACCCCAGCCTGCTGGCCGACGACAAAGACATGCTCGAAGACCTGGTGGCAGCAGCCTTCAACGACGCCGTGCGCAAGGCCGCTGAGACCGAGCAGGGCAAGATGGGCAAGCTGTCATCGGGCATGCCTAGCCTGCCCGGCGGCATGAAGTTCCCGTTTTAATCACCCGTTTACCTCGTGGCTGATTCCAACGCGCTGGACATGCTGATCCAGTCCCTGCGCCGCCTGCCGGGCGTGGGGGTTAAGTCGGCCTCGCGCATGGCGTTTCATCTCTTGCAGCACGACCGTGAGGGCGCGCAAACGCTCTCGCGGGCTTTGAGTCAAGCGGCACTGAGCGTGAAGCACTGCCAACGCTGCCATACCTTCACCGAAGCCGATGTGTGCCGCACTTGCCAGAACCCCGCGCGCGACCACAGCAAGCTGTGCGTGGTGGAGACCCCAGCCGATCAGTCGGCGCTGGAGCGCACTGGGGCCTACAAGGGGTTGTACTACGTGTTGATGGGCAAGCTCAGCCCGCTGGACGGCATTGGCCCCAACGAACTCGGTTTGAAGCAATTGTTTGAGCGGGCTTGCGACGGTGTGGTACGCGAGGTGATTTTGGCCACCAACTTCAC
>JANXSU010000278.1 GCA_025356545.1 Comamonadaceae bacterium | reverse complement strand
CCGGCATGGCCGGCAGCCGCCTGCCCATCGCCGTGTCGCACGGGGAGGGCTATGCCAACTTCGCCTACCGGGGCGACGCATCCCAAGCCATTGCCGCCATGCGCTTCACCGACAACACCGGCGCAGCCACCGAAGCCTACCCCTTCAACCCCAATGGCAGCTCTGGCGGCCTGACGGCAGTGACCACAGCAGACGGCCGCTTCACCGCCATGATGCCCCACCCCGAGCGCGTGTTCCGCAACATCCAGATGAGCTGGACCAGCGGCAACGCCTCAGAGCTCAGCCCCTGGATGCAGTTGTGGCATAACGCGCGGAAGTGGGTGGCGTAAGTGCCGTTGACCTCATAAAACCGACATGGCACCCCCTCCAAAAGTCTTCTTTTCGTACTCTCATGACCCAACAGTGCGCGCAACGATTGATCTATTCGTTGCTGGTGGCTGGGCAGGAATTTGGCATCAAGCTGCAGGTACGCAGCATTGGCAAATACCTCACCCGCTGGGGCTTTACCCCACAAAAACCCATCAAACGCGCCTACGAGCAAAGCCCCGCTGCGTTGCAGGCCTGGCTCGAAGGCGAATACCCCGCCATAGAGCAGCGCTCAAGAGCTGAAGGGGGAGAAACTCACTGGGGTGACGAGACCGCACGGGTCAACACTGACGTGCGCGGCAGAAGCTATGCACCTGCAGGCAAAACACCAGTGGCAATGGCGGTGGGCGGCACGCGCCAAAAGCTCTCCACGATTGCCACAGTGAGCAACCAAGGCAAGACACGGTGGATGATCATTGAGGAGGCATTTGATGCCGAAAAGCGCATTGAGTTTCTGCAGGCACTGATCAAGGATGCGGGAAAGAAAGTCTTTCTGATACTGGATAACTTGCGTGTGCACCACAGCAAATTGGTCAAGGTATGGGTGGGCGAGCGCAAGGATCAGATCGAGCTGTTTTACCTTCCCAGTGACAGCCCGCAACTCAACCCCGAAGAGCGACTCAACGCGGACTTGAAGCAGGAAAGGGGTGAAGCGTGTTCCTGTGCGTACCAAAGCCAAATTACGCGATGCCGCCAACGAGCACATGGCGATGCTGGAGCAAAACCCCTGAGCAGGTTATGAGCTACTTCCAGGATAGCCGGGTCCACTTCACCGCTTAAAACTTCACAGGGCCGGAGCAATAGTTAAACATTTATCTTTTGTAATATATAATTTTATTAAAGATAACCAATAAATCGTACCTATGACCACCTCCAAAGCCAGATCAAACGCGCAGAAAGATTCAGCTCTGTTCCTCGGCAACCAGCTGTGCTTCGCGCTGTATGCCGCTTCCTTGGCCATGAGCAAGACCTACAGGCCGCTGCTGGCGCCCCTGGGTCTGACATTCCCTCAATACGTAGTCATGATGGCACTCTGGGAGCACCAGCAACTCACCGCTGGCGCACTGGCTGGGGCGGTAGCGCTGGACGCTGGCACCCTGGTACCGCTGGTCCGCAAACTGGTCGCGCAGGGTCTGTTGCAGCGCGAACGCAGCCCCGACGACGAGCGCTGCGTGGTCATTTCGCTCACAGCTACAGGCCGCGCGCTGCAGAAGAAAGCGCACGCTGTGTACGCCCAGGCCGCCTGTGCCACCCAATGCTCGCTCAAGGAGCGCCAGGTGTTGACAGCCCAGTTACAGACACTGCGTGCTGCGCTTACCCAGGCACCCTGACCGGCGAAGGGCGTCGAAGATATTGTTCGCCCCCTCCCTCCCTCCCTCATTCAATCCCTCGCTCCCACTCCCTCAACCCTCCCAACTCACCAAGGAATCTTTATGAAACTGATGGACTACGGCCTCAAGCCGATCAACTTCCAGAACCCACAGCAGCACACATCCGTCCCCCCCTCGCGGCGCGGTTTCGTTGTGACCTCGCTGGCATCGGGCTTCGCCCTGGCATCCAATCCGGTGCTGGCCCAGGCCATCGTCACTGACAGCAAGGGTCTCGTGGCCGGTGAGGTCAGCGTACCGGTCGCCGACGGCAAGATCCCCGCCTATCGGGCCATGCCTGCCGGGCCCGGCAAGTTTCCGGTGATCCTGGTGGTGCAGGAAATATTCGGCGTGCACGAGCACATCAAGGACATGTGCCGGCGCTATGCCAAGCAGGGCTACTACGCCATCGCGCCGGAGATGTTTGCGCGCCAGGGCGATGTGTCCAAGATGACCGACATCCAGACCATCCTCTCGCAGGTGGTCTCCAAGGTGCCCGACGCCCAGGTCTGCGCCGACCTCGATGCCACCCTGGCCTTCGCACGCGCCAGCGGAAAAGCCGATGCCCAGCGCACGGGCCTGGTGGGTTACTGCTGGGGTGGCCGCACGGCGTGGGTCTACGCGCGGCACAACAGCAAACTCAACGCGGCGGTGGCGTACTACGGCTTGCTGGAGGGCCTGAAGGCGCCCGAACTGCGCCCTGAGGACCCTATCGACTTCGCAGACCAGATCAAGGTGCCAGTGCTGGGCCTGTACGCGGGCATCGACGCTTTCGTCAAGCAGGACACCATTGCCAAGATGCGCGGCATGATCAATAAGGGCGGCAGCGGCTCGGAGATCGTGGTGTTTCCCAACGTCGACCACGGCTTCAACGCCGACTACCGCCCCAGCTACGACAAGTCGGCAGCCACCTACGCCCAGAAGCTGGCCAACGACTGGCTGAAGAAGCACAAGGTCTGAGGTCTTGCAGACCCTGGCGGCTGCCAACGCGCTTTGACAGCCGCGCCCCCTTTCGCACCATCTACACAGGACATCCAATGACCAACGCCGCCCGCTTCGAACTTTTCTCGTTCTGGCGCACGTCCGCGACCTACCGCGTGCGCGTCGCCTTCAACCTGAAGGGCGTGAAGCCTCAGGAGCAAAACGTCAACCTCGATGCCGGGGAGCAGCGGAGTGAGGCTTTTCTCAAGGTTAATCCGATGGGCGCAATTCCAGCGCTCGTGGATCACGGCCCCGGCCAGCCGCAAACGCCGCTGACGCAGTCGCTGGCGATCCTGGAATTCGTCGACGAATGCTTCCCGATGCCGCCGTTGCTGCCAGCCGATGCACACGGCCGTGCTCGCGTGCGTTCGCTGGCTGCGATGCTGGCCGCCGACACACACCCGCTCATTACGCCGCGGCTGAAGAAGTACCTCACGACGACTGGTGGCTTCGACGACGCGGCCTGGCGAGCCTGGCAGATCCACTGGTTCACGACGGGCCTGCAGGCGCTAGAGCAGCGCTTGGCCGATGAACCTGGCACCGGTATCTTCTGCCACGGCGACACCCCGACGATCGCAGACATCTGCCTGGCCAGCATCATCGTGGTGATGCGGGTCTTCAAGATCGACGTGCCGGACATCCCGACAGTGATGCGAGTGATGGCGGCCTGCGAGCAGCTCGATGCCTTTGCGGCGGCGGAGCCCAACCGTCAGTTGGGTGCGCCCCAGGCCTGAGAGTCAACCTACCATCGTCCGCGCCCGCGACGGACGCAAGGGTTCGTCAGACCGCCAGCTGTTGCACACTCGCCTCTCGATCGGTGACCTGCGTGCAGCCGCCCGACATCATCACCGTACCGCTCTCCAGCACGGAGAAGTGTGGCACCAGCCCTATTGCTCGGTGCCATGGGCCAACGCCGACGAAATTGCGCTGGAGATGCGCTAAGGGGATGACACTTCATTTGGGCTGGATGAGCAGTTGGCCAGGCGCGCGCAAGTGGAAGTCGACGATAAGCGCAACCAGCAGCTGCTAGCTGGCCACGAAGAAACTGCTACTTTTGAAACGGTGTTTTCTGATCCGGATGGGCATCGTCTGAACTTCCTGAAGCGTACCGGAACAGCACCAGCTCAACACAGAGTACTTCCCAAATCCGATGGGGGTGTGGCGTAAAACGTGGACTGGTTTATGCCGGGTGGCTTCTTCTTTTAGCCACTAAAAAAAGTTGCGCGCTACGTCGTCTTGCGTTGCACTGCCCGGGCGGCCTTTGCAGCCTTGGCATTCCCTTGGGTCTTGTCCTCCAGCGGCAAGAACCCGATGGAGTGTCCTGTCCGCAATAACGCAATGTCCATAACGCTCACAGCCACCCCATTTTTTCAGCCAATCTGCTGAATTCACAGGCTCGGGCTGCGGGTTTTACGTCAAACCGGCGACTTGGCGAGGCTTCAGTTGCTTATTTTTTGTGCAGGTAGCACCACCAAGGCGTATCAACTCCGCATCCTTGCGGACACCCCTCGTTTCATTGCTGTTTCGCCGTCCTCCAGATGGCATCAACAACGCAGATGAAACCCCACTAACAGGCCCCCCATCGCAGATACCCAGCGCCCGCTGTGGCCGTTGGCTTGCACATCGGCCAGGGTTTTGCCGCTCCAAACCTCCATCGGCGTGCGGCCCTGCAAGCGGATATGCCGATGCACATGGTTGTAAAAAATGTTGAACTCGACCAAGGCTTGCTTCATGGCCGCTTCGGTTATGGGCTTGAGCTGGCGCATCAGCGGTTTCA
>JANXSU010000277.1 GCA_025356545.1 Comamonadaceae bacterium | reverse complement strand
CTCCCCCCGTCAGCCCAAGGTGCAGCGGCTGAGACCGGTGTGCCTCCTGATTTAGGCCACGCCGAAGGCATACCCGGCTCGGACTTCATGGTCGATGTGATCAAGTCGCTCGACATCAAATACCTACCCTCCAACTGCGCCTCCAGCTTTCGCGCCCTGCATGAGTCGCTGATCGACTATGGCGGCAACAAGATGCCCGAGTTTTTGACCTGCTTGCACGAAGAGTCCGCCGTGGGCATGGCCCATGGCTACTTCAAGGCATCAGGCAAGCCGCTGCTCACGCTGTGCCACGGCACGGTGGGCCTGCAACACGCGTCCATGGCGATTTACAACGCCTGGTGTGACCGCGTGCCGATGATCATCGTCGGCGGCAACGACATGGACGCCGCCTACCGTCCACCCGGCGTGCCCACCTTCCACTCTGCGCAAGACATCAACGCGATGATCCGCGACTACACCAAGTGGGACGACACACCCGTCTCGCTCCAGCACTTTTCACAGTCCTTCATCCGCGCCTACAAAATCGCGATGACACCGCCCTATGGGCCGGTCGCGATCTCGCTGGACGCTGCCTTGCAGATGGCCCCCATGCATGCGCATGGTGGACAAATGCCCTACATCCCTCGCTACGTGCCCACCACCCCACCGCAAGGCGATACCGGCGCAGTGAAGGAAGCCGCCAAGCTACTGGTCCATGCCGACAACCCGGTCATCGTGGTTGATCGGGCCGCACGCACGCCAGCGGGTGTGCCGCTGCTGGTGGAATTGGCCGAGCTACTGCAAGCCAAGGTGATTGACCAAGGCAGCCGAATGAACTTCCCCAAGACACATTACCTCAGCACCGGGCCCACTGCCGTGGCCAATGCCGACGTGATCATTGGCTTGGAGTTGTCCGACTTTTGGGCCACAGTCAACGCCTACACCGACAACAACGAAGAAGACGGACACGGCGTGCGGGCCAGCCGCATCAAAGCCCAGACCAAGCTCATCAGCATCAACTCGGTGGAGCTCAACACCAAGGCCAATTACCAGGATTTCCAGCGCTTTCAAGTGGTTGACGTGCCCATGGCGGCCGACGCCCAAGCCACTTTGCCTGCGCTGATCGAAGCCGTCAAAGTCGCAATGACACCAGAACGTAAGGCGGCTATCGCCAAACGCACCGAGGGCACCAAAAAAGCCTGGGAAGAAGATCGCGTTCGCACCCGCACCGCCGCCGCTCTGGGCTGGAACGCCAGCCCCATCAGCACCGCGCGCCTGGTGATGGAAACCTATGACGCCGTCAAGCATCTGGACTGGTCTTTGGTCGCATCGGAAGGCAACGTCAGCAACTGGCCCACCCGTTTGTGGCCGATGGAGAAACACCACCAGTGGCTGGGCCGCTCGGGTGGCTACGGCGTGGGCTACGGCGCACCGGCTTCCGTGGGTGCGGCACTGGCCAACAAAGACCTGGGACGCTTCTCGGTGTCGATTCAGTCCGACGGTGACTTGATGTTTGCCCCGGGCGTGCTGTGGACCGCCGCCAAGCACAAAATCCCTCTGCTCTCCGTCATGCACAACAACCGCGGCTACCACCAAGAGGTGATGCACGTACAGCGCCTAGCCAACTTCCGCAACCGCAAAGTCAACTTGGGTGGCGACATGGGGCCGGTAGGCACGAGTCTGGAGAAACCCGATATCGAGTACCACAAGCTCGCCGAGTCCATGGGCTGGTGGGCCAAGGGCCCGATCAAAGACCCGGCACAACTCAAAGTCGCACTCAAAGAGGCGGTAGAAGTGGTGCGTTCGGGCCACCCCGCTCTGCTCAATGTCTGGACGCAACCGCGTTAAAGCAGGAGAAACCACCATGACCCATTCATCACTTTTAAAATCCACGGCCCTAGCTTTACTGCTCTTGGGCACACAAGCCACCTGCTTGGCCCAGTCTGCCGAAAAAGGCAAAGAAGCATTCATCAAAAACGGCTGTTGGCAATGCCACGGCTTTGTTGGCCAGGGCGGTGTCACCGGCCCCAAGCTCGCGCCCGACCCCAAGCCCTTTGAGTTCATCAACGTGTTCATCCGCCACACCAAAGGTCCCATGCCGCAATACTCCGAAAAAATTCTTTCAAAAGAAGACCTGGCCGACATCCATGCCTACCTCCAGTCCATTCCCAAGGGGCCAGACTACAAAAGCATTCCCTTGCTGAATTGACATGTACTCACCCAACTTTGATCGTCGCAGCGTCCTCTCAAGCGCCACCGCATTGGTAGGTGCCAGCGCCTTGAGCGCTTGCGGCATCGCCCCTGCAACATCCCCGGTCAAATGGACGGCCAAACAATTTCACAACCAACCGGCGCAAAGTCATCAGCATTCTTTTCTGGTGGATTTGTGGAACCAAGTGGCCAAGGAGACGGATGGCCGATTAGTCGTCACCGTGTACCCGCAAAACAACCAGATCCCCGGCTCCGACCCGGCTGCGCTGGACATGCTGCAACAAGGCGAGCTGGAGTTTTTCACCTTGATGGGCGGTATCTTGGGCCGCGTGGTGCCCGTGGCCGAGATTCAAGGTCTGCCCTTTGCCTTTGCCAACCACGCCCAAGTGCACCAGGTCAACGATGGCGCTTTAGGCGAGTACCTGGGCAAAGAGTGCGCGGCCAAGGGTATTTTTCGCTTTCAGACCGGTTTGATGGAAAACGGTTTCAGGCAGATCGGCATGATCGGCAAACCCATCCGCAATGCTGACGATTTGATCGGCATGAGGCTGCGTGTGCCTGATGGTGAGATGTTCCGTGACCTGTTCAGCTCGCTCGGTGCGCAGCCGGTCACCATCAACATCCGCGAGCTGTACGGCGCACTCAAGGACAAACGGGTCGATGGTCAAGAAAACCCCTTGGTCATCACCGAGGTCAACAAGCTCTACGAGGTCAGCCACCACCAGTCCATCTCCAACCACATGTGGTCAGGCTTTAATTTGCTGGCCAATCTGAAGTTCTGGAACGCCTTGCCACAAGACATCCAGCAAATCGTGCAACGCAACGTCACCAAATACGTGGCACTCCAGCGGGCTTACACCAACAATTTGAATCAGCAACTTGAAACCACGCTCGCACAGCGCGGTCAAATCTTCAACACTGCCGATACTGCGAGCTTTCGCAAGAAGCTGGGCGACGGTTTTTACCGTCGCTGGAAAGAGCAACTCGGAGCCACGGGCTGGCAGATCCTTGAACAACAGGTGGGCAAGCTCGGCTAAATGGTTCAGCAACTCTTAATCTCATGAAAAAAGACTTCAGCGTCATCATCGCTGGCGCAGGCATTGGCGGCTTGACTGCCGCAGCCTGTCTGCTCCAGCGTGGTTTTAAGGTTCGTATTTTTGAGCAGGCCACTTCCCTTGGCGAGGTGGGTGCGGGCGTGCAGAGCAGCGCCAACGCGGTCAAGGTTTTGTACTCATTGGGTCTGCGTGATGAGCTGGAGAAAGTGGCCGTGCGCCCGCAGGCCTTCGAGTTCCGCCGTTTTGACACCGCCGAGCTGATGCACAGCGTTCCCCTGGGTCAGGCGCATGAGAACGCCCACGGCGCGCCCTATTACCACCTGCACCGTGCCGACCTGCACGATGTGCTGGCACGCAAGGTCTATGCGCTAGACCCAGACTGCATCACGCTGAATGCCAAGGTCGAAGGCTTTGAAGAATCCCCTGATTGCGTCACTTTGAAATTGGCCGATGGCCGCAGCGTCACAGGCGATGTGTTGATCGGGGCCGACGGCATCAAGTCCGCCATCCGCGCGCAGATTCTGGGCGAAACCCCGGTGAGCTACACGGGTGATATCGCTTGGCGCGCCGTGATTCCGGTGGAGCAACTGCCCGCCGACATCATGGCGCGTGTCTCCACCGTCTGGTGCGGGCCGAAAAAACACGCCGTCATGTACTACCTGCGCGCCGGTGCGGTGATGAACTTTGTCGGCTTGGTGGAGCACGACAAGCCCGAGACTGAGTCATGGACGCAAAAGCGCCCATGGGCCGAATTGAAGGCTGATTTTGTCGGCTGGCATCCCACCATTCAAACCGTGATCGACACCATCGACAAAGACAGCTGCTACCGCTACGCACTGAACAACCGCCCGCCGGTCGCCAACTGGAGCACAGCACGCGTCACGATGTTGGGCGACGCAGCCCACCCCACCCTGCCCTATATGGCGTCTGGCGCGGTGATGGCGATTGAAGACTCGGCTGTGCTGGCCCGCTGTCTGGAAGAGGACATGGACGACGTGCCCGCCGCCCTGCAACGTTACCAGCGCAACCGGCTGCAGCGCACCGCCCGCATCGTCAATGGCTCCACCGCAAGCCGCGCGCTCTACCGCATTGAAGACGAAGCCGAAATGCGCCAAGCCTTTCATGATCAAGACCTCAGCAAAGCCCGCACCGAGTGGCTTTACTCCTACGACCCCTTAACCGTTCCATTGCCGTAAAGCACCCTATGACAGACATCAAAATCGACATCTACAACCACGTCCTGCCCCTGCCCTACCTGGAGCTGGTCAAAAAGCACGGCAAAGAGCCCGGCATGATCAAGCGCATGACCAACTTGCGCATGCTGTGGGACATGCCCGCCCGTGTGGCCATGCTGGACACCTGGCCCGAGGTGCAACAAGTTTTATCGCTCTCACTGCCTTCGCCCGAGATGCTGGGCGGGCCTGAAGACTCCCCTGGCTTTGCCCGCGTGGCGAACGAAGCCATGGCCGATATTTGCAAACAATGGCCGCACAAATTCCCCACCTTCGTGGCGTCCTTGCCCATGAACAACCCCGAGGCCGCGCTGGCCGAGATGGATTACGCGATTGAAACTCTCGGTGCCAAAGGGGTGCAAATCCTCTCCCACGTCAATGGCCGCGCGCTGGACGGGCCCGACATCTTCCCCATCTTCGAGCGCATCACCAACCACCACCACATGCCGGTGTGGATGCACCCGGCGCGCCCCGGTTCGCGCGCCGACTATGTGGGTGAGGACAAATCCCACTATGAGATCTGGCAAGTGCTGGGCTGGCCCTTTGAGACCAGCGTGGCCATGTCGCGCATGGTGTTCTCGGGCCTGTTCGACAAGCTTCCCAATCTGCGCCTCATCACCCACCACTGCGGCGGCATGATCCCCTACTTTTCGGGTCGGGCCGAAACGCTTTGGGCGCAACTGGGCAGCCGCAGCGTGGACCCGGCCGAGGCCGATGTGCTGAAGAAACTCTCCAAAAAACCCATGGAGTACTTCAAGATGTTTTACGGCGACACGGTGCTGGGTGGCTCGTCCTCCGCACTGCGCTGCGGCCTTGATTTTTTTGGGGCCGACAAAGTGGTGTTTGCCAGTGACTGCCCGTTTGACCCCGAAGAAGGCCCCATGTTCATCCGCGAAGGCATCCGCTCGGTGGAAGACCTCAAGCTGCCCAAAGAGGATGCTCGCCGCCTGTACTTTGGCAACGCCTTCAAGTTGCTGGGCATGAAGACACCCGAGCAGGAGAACTAAGCCATGTTCACGTCACTCACTCGTGTTGCCGCTTTGCTGGCGCTGTGCCTGTCCGGCACAAACGCCCTCGCCTACCCCGACCGCGTCGTCACGCTCATCGTGCCCTTCACCCCCGGCAGCGGCAGCGACATCATTGCCCGCATCGTCGCGCCCAAGCTCAGTGAGCGCTGGAAGCAGCCCGTCATCGTGGACAACAAGCCCGGGGCCAGTGGCAACATCGGCGTTGAGGCGGCCTCCAAAGCCGCGCCCGATGGCCACACCCTCTTGATGGCCATCAACAGCATGACCATGGCCCCGCACCTCTACAAGCGCGTCCCCTTTGACGTGACGACTGACTTTGCCCCCATCATGAAAATGGCGGTGGCCAACTTCGCCATCGTCGTCAACCCCGCTGTGCCCGCCAATGATTTGCCTGCGCTCATCGCCTTGGCTAAAAGCAAACCCGGCCAGATCAACTTTGGCTCACCGGGCAACGGCACACCCCACCATCTGGGCATGGAGTTGCTCAAGCAGCAACAAGGCTTTGACATGCTGCATGTGCCCTACAAAGGCATCAGCAATGCCACCACCGATTTGATGGGTGGTCAGGTGCAGGTGATGTTTGCCAGCTTCCACTCCATGCTGCCCCAGGTCAAAGCGGGCAAGCTGCGCATGCTGGCTGTGACGGGCGGCGCACGCTCGCCTTTACTGCCCAACGTGCCCACGTTCAAAGAGAGTGGTAATGAACTCATGGACACCGTGGATGCTTGGTACGCCGTGCTGGCACCCGTCAAAACCACGCCCGACAAAATCGCCCAGTTGCACCGCGACTTCAGCGCTGTACTGGCCCTGCCCGAGGTGCGCGAGCAGATGGAAAAGCAAGGCCTGACAATCCAGATCAGCAGCCCTGAGCAGCTGGGCAGCTTGGTGCAAAACGACATGGCACGCTGGAAGAAAACCGTGCAGAACGCGAACTTGAAGATTGAGTAACTAGAAAAACCCAGTCCTTCCCGCCCCCTCTCGTCATTCCCGCGAAGGCGGGAATCCAGTGCCCACCAGGAGACCAGCATGCTGCATCGTTTTTTCATTTCCATCAGCCTCGCCGTAGCACTGCTGCTGCCCACACTGTCCAGCGCCCAAACTGGCCCCTTCCCCAATCGCCCCATCAAGTTCATCGTCCCCATCACCCCCGGTGGCAGCAACGACGTGTTGGCCCGCATCATTGCCCAAAAACTCACAGAACTCTGGGGCCAGCCCGTCGTCGTCGAAAACCGGCCCGGCGCAGGCATGAATCTGGGCGCAGACGCGGTCGCCAAGAGCGCGCCCGATGGCTACACCTGGCTCTTGGGTGCCAACAACATCTTTGTCACCAACCCGCACATGGGCAAGATGCCGTTTGACGTGTTCAAAGACTTCACGCCCGTCACCCAAGTGGCCACCGTGCCCTTTGTGCTGGTGATCAACCCGGCAGTGCCCGCCAAAAACATGGCCGAGCTGGTGGACTACGCCAAGCGCAATCCCGGCAAGCTGAACTACGGCTCTTCAGGCAACGGCTCACCCCAGCACCTGGCTTCTGAGATGCTCAATTTTGGCGCGGGTATCCAGACCCAGCATGTGCCCTACAAAGGCGCCATTCCCGCCATCACCGACCTGCTGGGCGGGCGCATTCAGTTCTTCATCGGTGCTGTTAACTCGCTGTTGCCGCACATCAAAGACGGCAAGCTGCGCGCGCTGGCCGGGGCCGGTGGCCAACGCTTCGCGGCCTTCCCCGAGCTGCCCGCCATGGCTGAGACCGTGCCCGGCGTGGCACTGGACGTGTGGCTAGGCGTGTTCATGCCGGCCGGTGTGCACAAAGACATCGTGAGTAAGGTCAACGCCGACATTGCACGCGTGTTGCAGCTACCTGACGTTAAGGCCAATCTGGCCGGCCAAGGCATTGAAGGCGTCACCGGCACACCCGAGGCCCTGGCTGCCACCATTCGTGAAGACCATGCCCGCTGGGGCAAGGTCATCCGTGAAGCCAACATCAAAGCCGACTGACACCTTTATGAACAAAACCGAAGACCCTATCCCCAACCCCACGGGCACGACCGCCACCGAATTCTGGGGCAGTGACTCCCTGGCCGAATGCCTGCGCGCCATGGGCGTGCCCTACCTGGCGCTCAACCCCGGTGCCAGCTACCGGGGCTTGCATGACAGCCTGGTCAATCACTTGGGCAATAGCGCGCCGCAAATGCTCTTGTGTCTGCATGAAGAGGTCGCCATTGCGATTGCGCAAGGCTTTGCCAAAGCCTCGGGCCAGATGATGGGCGCAGTGGTGCATTCCAACGTGGGTCTGATGCATGCCACCATGGCCGTTTTCAACGCTTGGTGTGATCGTCAACCCATCCTCATGCTGGGCGCGACCGGCCCCTGGGACGCGGCACGCCGTCGTCCCTGGATCGACTGGATTCACACCGCCGCCGACCAAGGCGCGTTGGTGCGCGACTACACCAAGTGGGACAACCAACCCGGCTCCGTGCCCGCCGCCATCGAAGCCCTGTTGCGTGGTAGCCAGATTGCCCAAACCGCCCCGCGCGGCCCGGTTTACATCAACCTGGACGCAGCCCTGCAAGAGGTCAAAACCGGCGCGCTGATCCCCACGCCTGACCCCACCCGCTACGCCCCACCCCAAGCGCCACCGCCAGCATCAGCAGATGTGGCGCGCGCGGCAGAGCTGCTGGCACAAGCCCAGCGCCCGGTGATTTTGGTGGGCCGCATGTCGCGCAACTTTGACGATTGGCAGGCCCGCGTGGCCCTGGCCGAAAAGCTGCAAGCACGCGTGGTGACCGACCTGAAAAATGCCGCCGCCTTCCCCACCGATCACCCCCAACATGTGGGCGCGCCGGGCTACTTCATGAGCCCCGAAGCCTGCGCTGCAGTGCGCGAAGCCGATGTGATTTTGCTGCTGGACTGGGTCGATCCGGGTGGTGCTTTCAAACAAGCTTTCGGAGCCAGCACCTGTGATGCGAAGGTGATCCACGTCTCGCTGGACATGCACAGCCACCGAGGCTGGAGCATGGACATGGGCAGCCTGCCCCCGGCCGATGTCTTCATGCTGTGCGAACCCGACGCTACGGTGGCCGCGCTGAACGCGCTCATCAAGCCGCAAGCCTGGCTCTCTTGGCCCACCCGCGCTGCCTTGCCTGCTGCACCCGATGACGATGTGCTGAGTATTCGCGCAGTGGCTGACGTGCTGGCGCAATGCAGCCAAGACCAGCCCATTTGCCTGGCCCGCCTGCCCCTAGGCTGGAACGGCGCATATCGGCACTTTCATCACCCGCTGGACTACCTGGGTGCAGACGGCGGCGGTGGCGTGGGCGCAGGCCCGGGCAACACGGTTGGCGTGGCATTGGCATTGCGCCACACGCAGTCTGATCGCATCACGGTGGCGCTGATTGGTGACGGCGACTTTTTAATGAGTAACACGGCTGTGTGGACAGCCGTGCGCTACGGCATCCCCCTGCTGATGATCGTGTGCAACAACCACTCCTTCTTCAACGACGAGCTGCACCAGGAGCGTGTGGCCAAGGAGCGCGGTCGCCCGGTCGAGAATAAATGGATAGGCCAGCGCATGAGCGAGCCCGAAATCGACATCGCCCAAATGGCCCGAGCCATGGGTGCAGAAGGCATCGGCCCCGTGCGCCGCGCGCAAGACCTGCACGCTGCCATTAGCCAAGGACTGCAAATGGCCAAGGCAGGCAAAGTCTGCGTGATCGACGCTTGCGTTGCCCCGGGGTATGACGCCAACATGAGCGGCAACACCACGACCAATTCCACGGCCCACAAGCGCTGAATAACACTCAAAAAAGTATCGAATCAGGCTGCAGGCTAATAAAAATAACCACAAGCAGCTATTGATTTAAGAGCACATTGAAACTCCAAGAATCATGACCACACCCACCAAACCCTTAAGCGCCATGCTCCCCACCCACCGCGACTTGTATTACGGCGGTGCTTGGCACGCCCCCAAGGGAGGCTATCTGGAGACCATCAACCCCGCCACTGGCGAATCCCTGGGTCTGTGTGCAGAGGCCAGTGCGGAGGACGTGGACGCCGCCGTGCAAGCTGCGCACCAAGCCTCCAAAACTTGGCGCAAAGTCAAGCCGCTAGAGCGTGCCGCCCTCATGAAAAAAGTAGCCGCCGTGCTGCGCGAGAACGCCTTCGAGCTCGCCATGCTGGACGCCGCCAACTGCGGCAACCCCATCAGCGAGATGCAGCGTGACGCCCTAATTGCCGCCGCGCAGATCGACTTCTACGCCGGTCTGGCGACCGAGATCAAGGGCGAAACCCTGCCCATGGGCGAGGGCATCCTCAACTACTCGGTGCGTGAACCCTATGGTGTATGCGCGCGCATCGTGGCCTACAACCACCCCATCATGTTCACAGCGGCCAAGATGGCCCCGCCCCTGATCGCGGGCAACACTGTCATCATGAAGCCGCCCTACCAGGCACCGCTCTCGGCCTACCGCATGATGGAGTTGATCGACGGCATCCTGCCCCCTGGCGTGCTAAGCATCATCAGCGGCGGAGCCGCCTGCGGCCAAGCGCTGGTCGCGCACCCCTTGGTGCCGCGCCTGTCCCTCATCGGCAGCGTCCCCACAGGCCGTGCCATTGCCAAAGCAGCCGCCGATCAACTCAAACATGTCACTCTAGAGCTGGGCGGCAAAAACGCCTGCATCCTCTACCCCGATGCTGATCTAGCCAAGGCCATCCCCGGCGCGATCAACGGCATGAACTTCACCTGGTGCGGGCAGAGCTGTGGCTCCACCTCGCGCTTGTTTGTCCATGCCGCCATCTATGACCGCGTGATTGAAGGCCTGCTTCAGGCCATCCAGCACTACCAGCCCGGCAACCCCACCGACATGGCTACCACCATGGGCGCGATAGTGAGCAAGGCCCAGTGGGACAAAGTCATGGCCTACATTGACATCGCCAAACAAGGCGGTGCCACGCTGGCCTACGGTGGCAAAGCCCCGACTGATCCGAAATTGGCAAACGGCTGGTTTGTCGAACCCACGCTGTTCACCGGCGTCACGCAAGACATGCGCATCGCCCGCGAAGAAGTTTTCGGCCCCATTCTTTCTGTGTTGCGTTGGGACGATGAAGACACGATGTTCGATCAGGTCAACTCCGTCGAATACGGCCTGACCGCCTCCATCTGGACGACCAGCCTGTCCAACGCGCACCGCGCTGCATCACGGGTGGAGTCCGGCTATGTCTGGGTCAACCACGTCGGCAGCCACTTCATCGGCGCATCCTTTGGCGGCTACAAGCAATCAGGCATTGGGCGCGAAGAAGGCGCGGATGAGTTGCTCACCTACACGCAGCACAAGAATGTGCATGTGGTGTTTTAGCGCTACTCCAACACAATCCCGCGCTCTTTCACCACCCTCGCCCACAGCGCCATTTGCTGGCGAATGAAACTTTGCGCCGCATCAGGGCTGCCCTTTTGCATCTCACCACCCAACTGCGCAATGCGGGCCACAACCTCGGATGACTCCAATGCTTTTTGCAGCGCGGCTGCCAGCTTTTGCACCACCGCCTCAGGTGTGCCAGCCGGGGCCAAAATCACATTCCACTCGTAGATCTCAGCCCCCACTACACCCGCCTCGACCATGCTGGGCACCTGGGGCAGGATGGGGGAACGCTTGGCACTGGTCACGGCCAAGGCGCGCAAGCGGCCCGACTGGATGTGGCCCAAGGTCGATGCCAGGTTGCCAAAAAACACCGGTACTTGCCCACCCGCCACATCGTTGAGTGCAGGGCCTGCGCCCTTGTAGGGGATGTGCGCCATCTCCACTTTCGCGGCAGACTCGAACAAAGCTCCTGCTAAATGCTGGGCAGAGCCATTGCCCGAGGATGCAAACGTCACCGCGTCCTTGCGCGCCTTGGCCAGGGTCACCAGATCGGCCACGGACTTGGCGGAGAACTGCGCATTGACCAGCAACACGTTGGGGAACAAGGCAATCAGACCAATGGGGCGAAAGGCTTTGTCAGTGTCATAAGGCAGCTTGGGGTAGAGCGCCGGGTTCACCGCGAAGGACGATGCGTCCAGCATCAGCGTGTGGCCATCAGGCACGGCCTTGGCCACGATGGCTGCACCAATCTGCCCACTGGCCCCCGGCTTGTTTTCAATCACCACCGGCTGCCCCAAGACCTCGCTCAGCTTAGGCGCAATCAAGCGTGCCATGGTGTCCGCGCCACCTGCGGGCGGGTAGGTGACGACAAGGGTAATAGGTTTGGTGGGCCAGGCAGCAGCTTGAGCGTGGGACATGGCAGGCGTCAAGAAGGAGACGACTGCTACAAATAAAAGAGCTGTTTGCGGAGCATACACATGGGTTAGAGCCGTATTTTTCATGAAATTCTCAGTTAAGGCAGGTATTTTCAAGCACTCTGAAAATTTCGACTTAAGGCGTAATGCCTTACGCAAAGATTCCGGCCAGCCGTTCAAGCTGAGGAATCGTGGTCAGATCGGAATTCCCATCCGCTGAGCCTGCGCAGTCAGCTCACCGCGAAAATTCGGATGCGCAATCCCTATCAACTCACGCGCGCGCTGCCCGGCCGACTTGCCTCGCAACTGGGCCACGCCGTACTCGGTGACGACGTAGTTGATGTCGTTCTTGCTGGTGCTGACGTGGGTACCGGGGCTGAGTACGGGGACGATGCGTGAAATGCTATCGTTTTTGGCGGTGGACGGCAACACGATAAAGGCCTTGCCACCACGTGAACGGTTAGCGGCGCGCACGAAATCGGACTGGCCGCCAGTGCCTGAGTAAGGCGAAGAACCCAAGCTTTCGGAGCCGCACTGACCGAGCAGGTCAATCTGCAACGTGGCGTTGATGGCGATCAGCTTGTCATTCTGGCCTGCAAGTTCGGGGGTGTTGGTGAAGTCAACCGGATGGATTTCGAGCGCCGGGTTACGGTCCATGAAACGGTAGAGCTTGTTGGAGCCGAGGGCGAAGGTGGCGACCATTTTGCCGGGCAGGTAGTTCTTGCGCCGATTGGTGACGGCACCGCTTTCCACCAAAGTCAAAATGCCGTCGCCAATCATCTCAGTGTGAATGCCAAGATCGTGCTTGTGCGTGAGTTGCATCACCACCGCATCGGGGATGCCACCGTAGCCGATTTGCAGGGTCGAGCCGTCGTCGATCATGTCGGCAACGTACTTGCCAATGGCCTCCTGCACCGGGCCGATCTTGGGCAGCCCGACTTCGAGCACCGGCTCGCTGCTTTCGACCAGGGCGGTGACCTGCGAGATGTGCACATGGCAATTGCCAAAGGCAAAGGGCACGTTGGGGTTGACCTCCAGCACCACCGCCCTGGCTTTGGCGATGGCGGCCAGGGTGTAGTCGGTGCCCAGGCTGATGGAGAAGTAACCGTGAGCGTCCATGGGCGAGGCCATGCTGAAGACCACGTCGGCGGGAATCTGCCCGCGCTCGATCTGGGCGGGTATTTCCGAGAAGTAGTTGGGAATGAAATCGATCCAACCCGCCTGCCCACCCGCGCGGGTGGCCGCGCCGTAGAAGAAGGCGACATGGCGAACATGGTCCACGGTCTGCGGATCGATGTAGGCGTATTTGCGCATGGCCAGGATTTGCGCCACTTTGACGTCCATGAAATCGCGGCGCTGCTCAGACAACGCGGTCAACAGTGTCGGCGGCTCGCCGACACCGGTTGGCACGATGATGAGGTCGCCATTGCGCACCTGGCACACGGCGTCTGCGGCCGAGACGCGTTTTTGTAGATAGGCGTCCTGAATCGACATGCTTGTTTCCTTGAGGGGCGTATTAAGGGTGCCTGATGGCTGGTTTGAAAACTCAGTCGCGGCTTAAAACTTGAAGTTCAGGCTGCACCCCTTCAGGCAGCGGGTATTGATCCACATTCAGCGACATGCTGACCAGGGTGTAGTAGCTCATCGTGCCCATGACATCGACCACGCCGCGCTCGCCAAAGTGGGCTGCCAACGCCGCGTAGGTCGAATCGCTGACTTGTTTTTTCTCAAGCAGCTCATGACAGAAGCCATAGACAGCGGCGACTTCAGGGGCCAGCGTGTTCAAGTGGGTTGACATACGGTCTGCGGCAATGTCATCGACCAACGCCGAGTCCAGCCCCGCATCAAGCGCGATGCGCTTGTGTGCGAACCAGACAAACTGGCTGGTCCAACAGCGGGCCACCAACAAGATCACCAACTCATTCAGGGCCAGCGGCAATGATGAGTTGAAGCGGGTGTGCTCACCAAACTGCTGGGCCAGGTGGCCCAGCTCCGGGCTGCGCATGAGCACGTTGTACGGGCCTTGCATGGAGCCGCGTTTGCCGCTCATCACACCCTCGGCCATGGCCAGTTGGGCGGGGGTCATGGTGTCCCAGGTCAAGGGTTTAAAACGATGGCCTCGGATGTTGAGGGGGGGGCGGTTCAATGGTGTGGTCATCGTTGGCGTCTTAGAGGGTGTCTTGGTGAGTTCAAGGTCAAACCGGCTTGTCGCCCTGCAAGGTGATGCGATGCATCAGCCTGAGGTGGCCGTGGTAGTCATTGACCGGGTTGTGCTGGGTACAGCGGTTGTCCCAAAACGCGAGTGAATGGGGTGCCCACGCAAAGCGGCAGGTGAACTCGGGCTTGACTTGGTGGGTGAAGAGGAAGTTCAAAATCGGTGCGCTTTCAGCGTCGGTCATGCCGTCAATGCCTGCGGTGTGGGCCACGTTGACATACAGCGCTTTGCGCCCGGTCTCGGGGTGGGTGCGCACGATGGGGTGCAGGGCTTGGAATTGCTGGGGCGCAGTGGCTTCGCCCTCGCCCTTCACATCACTCTTTCCGTCAGTTTTGATGCGGTCTTCGCGTGTTTTGGAAACATCGGCTTTGGCTGAACTGCTGATGCCCTTCAAACCGGTCAACACACCTTTCATCGTGTCAGACAGGGTTTCATAGGCCAGGTACTGGTTGGCAAACAGCGTGTCGCCACCATAAGGCGGCACGGCTTTGGCCAGCAGCATGGAGCCCATCGGTGGCATATCCAGGTACGTCGTGTCTGAATGCCAGATGCCACCGAAATTGACTTTTTCGTGCGCGAGTTTTTTGACCTCGATGATGTGAGGAAAGCCCTCAATCCCTTTGACAAAGGGGTACTCAATCGGTTGGCCCATCGCTTGGGCAAAGGCCAGAAATTGCGCCGGGGTGAGGTCTTGATGGCGTAGAAAAATAACCTGATGTTCCAAAAAAACCTGGCGGATGTCAGCGGCCAATGTGGCGGGGACACCCTTGGATAAGTCAAGGCCTGAGATTTCAGCGCCTAAAGCGCCCGCAATTTTTTTGACATGCATGATGGATGGTGGTTCAAAAATAGCGCGATTTCAATCTGCCGTGGCACCCGAACTCTTCACCACCGCCGCCCATTTTTGAATATCAGCGTGCAGCATGTCCGAAAATTCTTCGGGCCGTGTGTCAAAGGGCTCGGCCCCCAGCAGCGCAAATTTATCCATGGTCTCTTTGTCCTCCAAAATCTTTCTGATGTCCGCGTTGATTTGCCGCACCACCGCCACCGGTGTGCCCTTGGGCGCAAACAGACCAAACCAAGGGTTGATGACAAAGCCCGGGTAGCCCGATTCGGCAATGGTGGGGATGTCTTTGAACGCCGCCGCACGCTTGCCCCCCGTCACCGCCAACCCCTTGACCGTCCCCGCGCGAATGTGCTGCGCGATAGATGGCAGGCTGGTGAACACCAACTGGATTTGCCCGGAAATCAGGTCAGTCAGCGCGGGGGCTGCGCCCTTGTAGGGCACATGCAACATCTTCGGCGCAGTCACGCCTTGAGGTGTGCTGGCAGCGCTGTAGGCATTGAACATCTCCCCCAGCAAGTGATTCACCGAGCCATTGCCTGCCGAGCCAAACGACACCGGATTCTTCGCCGCGTAAGCCGCCAGCTCCTTCATATTGCTCACAGGCAATTTGGCGTTGGCCGCTGCCACAAAAGGCACGTTGGCCAGCGTGGCCACGGCTGCAAAATCAGCCTCGGGATCAAAAGGCAATTTTTTATAAATGCTGACGTTGATAGCGTGCGAGCCCACGTAGGACATCAAGAGCGTGTAACCATCCGCCGGAGCCTTGGCCACCACGTCCATGCCAATGTTGCCGCCCGCCCCGGCACGGTTTTCCACCACCACGGCTTGGCCCCATTTCTCAGACAATTTTTGCCCCACGATGCGAGCCAGCGCATCGGACGCACCACCGGGTGTTTGCGGCACGATGATGCGCACCGGCTTAGCTGGAAATGGGGCTTGTAGCGTGACAGATTGGGCGAGCACCACCGGCGATATCAGCGCTGCTGTGAACGCCAGCAGCGTCATGCGCAAAAGGTTTTTTATGGATTTAAAAGCAGACGGCTTGAGATTCATCTTGGGTTCCTTGGTGGATCAGATGATCTTAGCGCAGCGGCTTGAGCAAATCCGACAAGCGGCCATGCGAGGCCAGATATCAATCAGTCCTGCTGGATCCGCGCGGTCTTCACCACCATGCTCCATTTGTCGATCTCGCTCTTGATGAAGGCGGCGAACTCCTCAGGCTTGTTACCTACCGCCTCGGCGCCTTCGTTGGTCAAGGCGGCCTGTATCTCGGGAGACGCCAAGGACTTGGCGATTTCCGCGTGGAGGCGGGCGACAAGGGGCGCGGGCGTTCCCGCCGGTGCCAGCAAGCCGTACCACTGCACCGACTCGTAACCCGGCAGGCCGGCCTCGGCGATCGTCGGCACATTCGGCAGCGCGGTAGCGCGGCGCGGGCCGGTGACGCCAAGGGCACGCAGCGTGCCACCCTTGATGTGCGGCATGGCGGTCAGCAGGTTGGGCATGGAGAGCTGCACCTGGCCGCCCACCACGTCGACCACGGCTGGGCCTGTGCCCTTGTACGGCACGTGGGTCATGGTGATACCCGCCATCGAGCGAAACAGCTCCATCGACAGGTGAGGCGAGGTACCTGTGCCAGCGGAGCTGTAGTTCAAGATGCCGGGGCGGGCCTTGGCGTAGTCGATAAGTTCGGCCTCAGTCTTCACCGGTAGCGCCGGGTTGACCACCAACACATTGGAGACCGACGCGACTAATGACACCGGCGCAAAGTCGCGCACTGTGTCGTACGAGGTCTTCTTCGACAGCACTTGATTAAGCACGATGGCCGAAGCCGCCATCAGCAGCGTGTACCCGTCGGCTGGCGCGCGCGCCACCACGTCGATGCCCAAGGCCTGACCGGCACCGGCGCGGTTTTCCACGATAAAGGGCTGACCCATGCTCTCGGCCAGTTTTTTTGCCATCAACCGGGCAAGGATGTCGGTGCCGCCACCCGCCGAGGAAGGCACGACGATACGCACAGCTCGCGTCGGGTAAGCCGATGTTGGTGCCTGCGCCTGTACGGAGGCGACAGCGGCCAGCAGCGCGCCACAGACCATGCCAAAGCGCGCAAAGTGGGAAACTTTCAGCATGTCTTGCCTCCTTTGGGAATGTTGTTCTGGATAACTTCGTCTTACCAAATCCGCTTACCGAGTTCGCTTGGAGGGTGGCTGCAGCAGACTGCGCAGCACACGCACATCTTTGACCTTCTCAAGCTGCCAGATGGTGTCGATCAGTCGCCGCGCTTTGATCCGGCCCAGCGCGGGGCTGAGCAGACCGAAAGCCTTGGCACCCACTTCCTCGCGCGACATCGGGTTGGTGGCGCTGCCGCGCACGGCAAGGGTGTGGTGCCGCAGAATACGGCCGTCTCGTGTGGTGACCTCGGCAATGGCCTGCGTCGTCTTGGTCTTTGACAACGCCGCGCTGCCTGAGAGTTCTATGCGTTGACGCAGCTTGTTGACGGCAGGATCCTTGACGCGCTTGGGGTCATGAGAAGACTCGAAGTCAATGTCGCCATCGATCAGCATCACCGACGCCAGGTACTGCAGGTTAATGTCCGCCATCGTGCGTCCGTTGACGGTGCGCGCGCCCTGCTCATCCACGGTGATGTGCACCTTTTCCACATCCGCAGCAGTGATGCCGTGCTTGGCCATGACGTTGGCCAGTGCGTCCAGCGGTGCCTGAATCGGATAGCCCACTGGCCAGCGCTTGATAGCCGTCTGCATGATGTCGTACCGCTCACCCAGCCCCGCCACCAGTTCCTTCGGTTTGGCATAGACCTCAAAGGCATGGAAAAAACTGCGATCCCCAGCAAACACGTCTTCCACACCCGTGAAGCCAGCCGACACCATGGCTGCCGCCGTCACACCGTTGCGCGCCGGCATGCCACCGAAGTCAAATGCCTTTTCGATATGTTCAACGTCTCGCGCCCAGCATGACAGGCCCGAGGCCTGCTGCGCCGCATAAGAGAGCAAGTGGCGCACCTGGCGAGCATTGAGGCTAGAGAGCGACCCGGCCGCAGCAGCAGCGCCGAAGGTGCCGCCGAAACTGTGGGTGGAATGCCCGGCGCTGCGGAAATGCTCGATGCCCAGCGATTTGGAAGTCCGTGCGCAGACGTCGTAGCCCAGCGCCACCGAGCGCAGCAGTTGCAGACCCGAACTGCGTTCGCGTTCGCCCATCGCCAACGCGGCCGGCACCACGGCGCAGCCCGGGTGCACCAGCGCGAGGTAATAGGCATCGTCAGTCTCGTCGGCATGGCCCAGCATGCCGTTGGCCAGCGCCGCATTGATCGCCGAGGTGACGATGGTCGTGCCCACCACCCCGGCCTCCGCTGTGCCGCCCTGGAGGCTTGCGAATTCAATAGCGCGCTGTCCCGGCAGCAAGGGCGCACCCGAGACCATGGCGGCCAAGGTATCGAGCAGATGGTGCTTGGCGCGCTCCTGTACTTCCGCTGGCAGTGCCCGCCGTGCGGCCCCCGCAATGTAGGTGGAGAGTTGTTGCATCAAGGGTGAAATCACTGGCGTTGCCTGTTTCATAGAGAGTCTCGGTTGATGGCTGCGTGTTCAAAAAAATTTGTTGTGACGAGTTTTTGGAATTGGTCGGTGTCCATGCTGCACTATAGTGGCTGGTCAAACGCCACCCGGCATCACACCCGCATCACCGAAAGAGCCCCATGAAGATCACCGCCATCAGCGCCCCTCTGGCTTTAGTTTTGTTCATCGGTCTGTTCACGCCGTTCATGGGAACGTCCCTCGCCCAGTCACCGCCTGCTGCGGTGAGGGTGCGGGGTACGGTAGTGAATGTGACACCCAACACGCTCACCGTGAAAGACCGAAGCGGCGAAGTGGTCGAGTTGCTGCTCTCTGACAAACTGACCGTGAACGAAGTGTTCGCCATTGCCTTGGCAGACATCAAACCGGGCAGCTACATTGGCACAGCGGCCATGCCCCAGGCAGACGGCACCCAACGCGCCATCGCCGTGAGCGTGTTTCCAGAATCAGCCCGGGGCACCGGTGAAGGCCATCGGCCGTTTGACCTGCTGCCCCAAAGCACCATGACCAACGGCAGCGTCGTCAGCGTGGCGGGCATTACAGATGGGTCCACCGGCCGCACGCTTCAACTCAAATACAAAGACGGCGATAAAACCATTGTCATCCCCGCTGATGCGCCCATCGTGAGCTCCAGACCGGCCGACCTCACCTTGCTGGTTCCCGGTGCCAGCGTGTCATTGTTTGCGCAGGCTGTGGACGGCAAGCCTACGGTACTGCGGATCAATGCGGGTAGGAATGGATTCGTTTTGCCGTACTGAAACTAACCAGTCGCCCGCTTGGGAGTGGTCTGTACTGAGTGACCCGGTATTAGTCCAACTTTTTCAACAAGGCGACCGCTGACGTACTTGTGCAGCACACTCGCGATCAAGGTTTGGTAGGGCATGCCCTCCTCAAGTGCTTTGACTTGAATGTCATTGAGGTCAATAGACGACAGGCGAATGTTCACTCTGCGGTCCTTCACGGCAGTAGCCCTTGCTGCCGCTTTGAACTTCTCCAGCTCAACTTTCGTTGCGACAGACTTGAGACTGCCTTTCTCGAAGGCAGACAACACTTCTCGTTCATAGGCATCAACGTTTGGCATCAGGTTCACCTTGCTGCAAATAGTCCCGCGTTGCCTTACGGCTCGGGATCACGGTTTTGAGGAAAAAATAATCAGCCTCCTCGACAAAGGGGGCCAAATAAACGTAGCCATCAAACGAGACGACAAGCACCCCCTGATTCGGATACTTCGTCACGTTGGAGTGCTCAACAATATCAAGCAATCCATCAGACTCTACCGCCACAACGATGCTCTCGAAAGACACCCCGCGAGATAGCTTTAGCAATTCTTTTTTTTCGGCACTCCAGCGAAAAGGTTTCATGGTTGAATTCTACGTGGATGTGTGCCTTTTGTCACCGTGCTTGGTCTGCGCGTGATTTTTTGAAGCGGTGAGAAACGGAAAACCAGAAATGAAATGTCGCAATACAAGACCCGACCCTTTTACTCCGCTTTTAGGAGCATGGTGCATTGTTGCCACTGTGTTGAAAGGCTGTATGCAAGTATTCGAGGATCGTCGAATAGGCCCAATTTCGAAAACTCAAAACCTCATTGAGTCGGAGTCGAACACGATTTCCGTTCAAAAAATCAGCCGTCGCCAAAGAGCCTGCTTGCAAAGCCTCAGGTAGGCTTCGGTGGCTGCGCCGGTGTTGTCGGTGAAGCGCATGGCGGCAATGGCTTGGGATGCGTCGCCCCGGTAGGCGAAGTTGGCATAGCCCTCCCCGTGCGACACGGCGATGGGCAGGCGGCTGCCGGCCATGCCGG
>JANXSU010000193.1 GCA_025356545.1 Comamonadaceae bacterium | reverse complement strand
GCGCACAAAGGTCTTGATCGCCAAGCGCCGTTGCGGTGCGGTGGCGATCACACTCAGATCTCGCAAACCCTCTAGTGCCATGCCCAGCGTGCGCGGGATGGGCGTGGCGGTGAGCGTGAGTACGTCCACCTCGGCACGCAGGGCTTTCATCTGCTCTTTGTGGCGCACGCCAAAGCGGTGCTCCTCGTCAATGATGAGCAGGCCCAAATTTTTGAACTTGGTGGATTCACTCAGTAACTTGTGCGTGCCCACCACAATGTCCACCGTCCCGTCGGCCAGGCCCTTGAGCGACGCCGTGACCTCTTTGCCGGAGCGAAAGCGCGATACCTCGGCCACTTTGACCGGCCATTTGGAAAAGCGATCCACCAGTGTCTGGTAGTGCTGCTCGGCCAAGAGCGTGGTGGGGGCCAGCAAGGCCACCTGCTTGCCGCCCGTGATGGCGATGAAAGCGGCGCGCAAGGCCACTTCGGTTTTGCCAAAACCGACATCGCCGCAGACCAAGCGGTCCATCGGGCGCGGCGAGATCATGTCCTGAATCACGCAGTGGATGGCGGCGCGCTGATCCGGGGTTTCTTCAAAGCCGAAGTCGTTGGCAAACACCTCGTAGTCCTTGGCCGAGTAGCGGAAGGCATGGCCTTCGCGCAACGCGCGGCGCGCGTAGATGTTGAGCAGTTCAGCCGCTGAGTCGCGGATTTGCTCGGCCGCTCGGCGTTTTGCCTTTTCCCACTGGCCCGAGCCTAGACGGTGCAGCGGTGCTTCATCGGCGCTGACCCCGGTGTAGCGGCTGATTTGCTGCAACTGGCTCACAGGCACGTACAGCGTGGCCTGGTCAGCGTATTCGAGGTGCAAAAACTCTTGCAACGCGGGCGTGCCATCGGGGTTTTTTTCGCCCATGTCCATGTTGATCAGGCCCCTGTAGCGGCCAATGCCATGAGCCGAATGCACTACTGGGTCGCCCACATTGAGCTCGCTCAGGTCTTTGATGAGCGATTCCACATCGCTAACCTGCTCCTGTTTTTTGCGCCTGCGCGTGGTGGGGCCAGCGGCAAACAGCTCGGTTTCGGTGACGAAGTCAATGCCTTCTTCCGCCCATACAAAACCTTGACTTAGCCCGGAGGTAGCGATGCCGATTTTTTCGCTGCTGGTTTGGAATTCCAGCAAAGACTCAAAGGCGGGTGGCGACACGTTGCTGGCGCGTAGGAAGTCCAGCAAGCTCTCGCGGCGACCATCGCTCTCCACCAATAACAGCACGCGGTGCTGTGTGTTGCGGATGTGTTGCTTGAGGCGGGCCAGCGGATCGTCCGCGCCGCGCACCACGGTGAGTTCGGGCAGGGTGTCGAATTCGGCGTAGGTAGAGACATCTATCTCCGTTCGGGCTGAGCTTGTCGAAGCCTCCGGCAGCCCTTCGACAAGCTCAGGGCGAACGGGAAGAGGCTCAGGGCGAGCAGGTGTGGGTCGTATCGCCAATTGCGCATGCGCATTGGCGCGTGCATAAAACTGCTCAATTCCCAGAAACAGTGTCTCAGGCTGCAGCACCACGATCAGGCTCACCTTGACCCAGGCGATAGCGCTCCTTGGTGTCTTGCCAGAAGTGTTGAAACGCGGGCTCCAGGTCACCGTGCAAGACCACCGTGGTGTCGGCCCCGAGGTAGTCAAACACTGTGGCCGTTTCTTCAAAAAACAGTGGCAAGTAGTACTCAATGCCCGCCGTGGCCACGCCGTTGCCAATGTCTTTGTAAATGCGGCTCTTGGTCGGATCACCCTCCAGCAGTTCGCGCCAGCGGCGGCGAAACAGTTTGCGTGCGTCATCGTCCATCGGGAACTCGCGCCCCGGCAGCAATCGCACTTCGGGCACCGGGTACAGGCTGCGCTGGCTGTCGGGGTCGAAGGTGCGGATGGAGTCGATCTCGTCGTCAAACAAATCCACCCGCAGCGGCACCGGTGAGCCCATGGGGAAGAGGTCAATCAGCCCGCCGCGCACGGCGTATTCACCGGGGCTCACCACTTGAGTGACGTGGTTATAGCCTGCCAAGGTGAGTTGGGCGCGAAACTCGGCTTCGTTGAGGCGCTGCTTGACCTTGAAGGCAAAGGTGTGGGCCGCCAGAAAGCTGGGCGGGGCCAGCCGGTACAAGGCCGTGGTGGCCGGGATGATGACCACATCAGCCGACTCTTCGCTGCGCACCTTGAGTTGGCTGTGCTGGTGCAGCCGCCACAGTGTGGCCAAGCGCTCGCTGATGAGGTCTTGGTGCGGTGAAAAGGTGTCGTAGGGCAGGGTTTCCCAGTCGGGGAACAGGGCGCAACGCAGGTCGGGTGCAAAGAAGGCGATTTCTTCCATCAGCCGCTGCGCGTCCATCGCGTCCGCCGTGACGATGGCCATGAGTTTGCCTGCGGCCTTCTCGCGTAGCCCCAAGTGACTGAGCAGCAAGGCATCGGCCGAGCCGACCGGGCGGGGCAGGGTGAAGCGTTTGCTGAGTTGAAGTTTGGGCAGGTCCATGGCGGGTCGTTTCTGGGGCTACAAATGCGAAAACCCCCCCGCAGCATGAAGCGGGGGGTGGGGTGGGTTCTACAGTTACGGTATTTTAACTTTGCCTGTGTTTTAGCGACCTCAGGAGCTACAACGATGGCACACCGGTGGCGGGGCAAGTCGGTGAAGATTGGCGACATGGGGCCGTCTTTAGAATGGGGGCACTCCGATCGCCCTTGCCATGACCGATTCAGCCCACGCCTCGCCGCCTTCCCCGTCCGCATCTCACCCCCGCTTTTGGGCGCTGATTCCATGCGCAGGCACGGGCAGCCGTGCTTTGGGCGCGGGTGTGAGCGGGCCCAAGCAGTACCAGTCGCTGGCAGGCCAGGCGCTGGTGCTGCACACGCTAGCCGCCTTTGCGGGTGTGCCGCGTCTGCGTGCGACTTGGGTGGTGGTGGCCCCTGGGGATGATTTCTTCGCACACCAAAATGCTACATTTTTTGTAGCTGCTTGTGGTGGTGAAACAAGGGCTACAAGCGTTTTTAATGGATTGACCCAGCTGCTGAATGAAGGGGCACAGCCTAGTGACTGGGTGTTGGTGCACGATGCGGCGCGTTGCCTGATTACGCCAGCGCAAATTGAGCAATTGCTAGACACCTGTTTGGATGATGAGGTGGGTGGTTTGCTGGCCTTGCCTCTGCCCGACACGCTCAAGCAATCTGCACAGGGTCGAGTTACGGGCACGCTTGAGCGAACCGACAAATGGTTGGCCCAGACGCCGCAAATGTTTCGCTTGGGTGTGCTGCGTCAGGCTCTGACGCAGGCGCAGCAGACGGGGCTTGTGGTGACCGATGAGTCCAGCGCCGTTGAAGCCTTGGGCCTGGCACCCCGGCTGGTTAAGGGCAGTGCGGAAAATTTCAAGGTGACGTACCCCGAGGACTTCGCGCTGGCCAGTTCCATCCTGTTGGCGCGGCATGCTCAAACATTGCCAGAAAGAAAACCATGAACATTCGTGTGGGTGAAGGCTGGGATGTCCACGCCTTGGCGGCTGGGCGCAAACTCATCATCGGTGGGGTAGATATCCCGTTTCACCTAGGGTTGCTCGGGCATTCTGATGCGGATGTGCTGCTGCATGCCATCACAGATGCGCTGTTGGGCGCGGCAGGCCTAGGGGATATTGGCAGACATTTTCCCGACACCGACGTGCAATTCAAAGGGGCTGATTCCAGTGTTTTACTGGCCGAAGCTGCCCGTCGCGTTCGTGCACAGGGTTGGCAAGTCGGCAACGTGGACTGCACCGTGATCGCCCAAGCGCCGCGAATGGCTCCTTACATCGACCCGATGTGTGAGCGCATTGCGGTAGTTTTGGAGATGGATCGTGCTTGCGTGAATGTCAAAGCCAAGACGGCTGAAAAACTGGGCCCTGTGGGTCAGGGCTTGAGTATCGAAGCACGCGCCGTGTTGTTGCTGACACGGAGCTAAGTCCGGCTGCCGCTTGAAATAGAACAGCGGACGTTTGTAAAAGGCGTCGGCTTATTTGGCAGCTAGCACCCAAGCCACCAATTTCTTGGCTTCGGCCTCGTTCACTTGCGTGTTGGCAGGCATGGGAATAGGACCCCAGACGCCAGAGCCACCCTTGATGACTTTGGTCGCCAACTTCTCAGCTGCTGATTTGTCGTTCGCATATTTGGCCGCGACATCTTTAAAGGCAGGGCCAACGAGTTTTTTGTCAATTGCGTGGCAAGCCATGCAATTCTTTGATGTGGCCAAAGCCTGATCGGCCAGGGCGGGCGCAGCCACCGAAAAAGCAGCAGCCAGAGTAAACAAAATACGTTTCATTACATCCTCGACGAGTTGGGTTAAATTCACTACAGAACGTTATTGTAGAGAATGCGGTTGACGCCATCACGGCGTGGGTTCATTTAACTGAAGGATGAGAATGTATTTGCTGGGCTTCGGCGTTATTTTTTTGCTGCTTAAATATCTTGAAATCGGATTGGTTGCCGGTTGGAGTTGGTGGCTGGTTTTGTCTCCTTTTGCTTTGGCTGTGGTGTGGTGGGCATGGGCAGACACGTCTGGCTATACGAAGCGCAAAGCGATGGAGCGTGAGGAGGAGCGTCGACAGTCCAGAATTGACAAGAACCGTGCCGCCATGGGGCTCGAAAAAAAACGCCCACGCCACAAGGGCTGATGGGCGTTTCACGGGATGACTAGGCTCAGAAGTTGTCGAGCACGGCGCCCTTGCTGGCGGTAGATGCATTAAAGGCAAACTTGGCTTGCACACCGCGCGTGTAGCGCGGTGTTGGGGCTGTCCACGCGGCGCGGCGTTTGGCAATTTCGGCTTCATTCACATTCAACTCCAGCTTGAGTTGAATCGCGTCGATGGTGATGCTGTCGCCCTCATTCACAAAGGCAATCGTGCCGCCCGCAGCGGCCTCAGGGGCTACGTGGCCCACCACCATGCCCCAGGTACCACCGGAGAAACGACCGTCGGTGATCAAGCCCACGCTCTCGCCCAGGCCTGCGCCAATCAGTGCACCCGTGGGGGCCAACATCTCAGGCATGCCCGGGCCACCCTTGGGGCCGAGATAGCGCAACACCATCACATCACCCGCGACAATCTTGCCGGCCAAAATGGCAGCCAGTGCCGACTGTTCGTCGTCAAACACGCGTGCGGGGCCGGTGATGACCGGATTTTTCAGGCCAGTTATCTTGGCCACCGCGCCCTCGGGTGAGAGGTTGCCTTTGAGGATGGCCAGGTGGCCTTGAGCGTACATGGGTTTGTCGATGGGGCGGATCACGTCTTGATCGGCGCGCGGCACATCCGGCACGTCTTTGAGCACTTCTTCAATGGTCTGGCCGGTGATGGTAAGGCAGTCGCCGTTGAGCAGGCCGGCTTTGAGCAAAACCTTCATCACTTGAGGGATACCACCGGCTTTGTGCAGGTCAACGGCCAAGTATTTGCCGCTGGGCTTGAGGTCGCAAATCACGGGTACTTTTTTGCGCATGCGTTCGAAATCGTCAATGCTCCATTCCACTTCCGCAGCATGGGCGATCGCCAAGAAATGCAGAACCGCGTTGGTCGACCCCCCCGTGGCCATGATCACGGCGACGGCGTTTTCGATGGATTTTCGCGTGACCAGGTCGCGCGGCTTGATGTCTTTTTTGATGGCTTCAATCAACACCTTGGCAGATTCTTTGGCCGAGTCTTCCTTCTCGCCATGGGGGTTGGCCATGGTGCTGGAATAGGGCAGGGAAATGCCTAGCGCCTCAAACGACGAGGACATGGTGTTGGCCGTGTACATGCCGCCACAACTGCCGGGGCCGGGGATGGCGCGCATCTCGATCTCACGCAGGTCTTCGTCGCTCATCTTGCCTGCGGCGTTCTCGCCCACGGCTTCAAACACGCTGACGATGTTGAGGTCTTGCCCTTTGTAGTGGCCGGGCAAAATCGTGCCTCCATAGACGTAGATGGCGGGCACGTTGGCGCGCAACATGCCCATCAGGCCGCCGGGCATGTTTTTGTCGCAACCACCAATCACCACCACGCCGTCCATCCATTGGCCCTGCACGCAGGTTTCTACGCAATCGGAGATCACCTCGCGTGAGATCAGCGAGTACTTCATGCCTTCGGTGCCCATGGCCATACCGTCGGAGATGGTGGGCGTGCCGAACACTTGGGCGTTGCCACCGGCTTCCTCAATCCCGGCAATGGCTGCATCGGCCAGCTTTTGCAGGCCCGAGTTGCAGGGCGTGATGGTGCTGTGTCCGTTGGCCACACCGACCATGGGTTTTTTGAAGTCACTCTCTTCATAGCCCATGGCGTAGTACATGGAGCGGTTGGGTGCGCGGGATTTGCCTTCGGTGATGTTGGCGGAGCGGCGGTTGATCTTGAGGTCTGTGGGGTTGGCCATGGCGAGTTTGGTTAGGGAAGAGACAAAAGGCTTATTTTCCGCGAAAAATGGCGGGGCTTGATTCCATGCAGCTTCATTCCAGCTTGATGCCGGTTTCTTTCACGACCGCACCCCAGCGCACCATTTCCTGCGCCATGAACTCTGTCATGGCCTCTGGACTGGAGACCGACACCTCAACGCCTGCGTCAAACATGGCTTTGCGAGCATCGGCAGAGGCCATGAGCTTGGCGATCTCGGCGTTGAGCTTGTCCACAATGTCGCGTGGCGTGCCGGCTGGGGCCAGCAGGGCCAACCAGATTGAGGCGTCATAACCCGGCACGCCCGCCTCTTGCAGGGTGGGCACGTCGGGTAGTTGCGGGGCGCGCTTGGCGGTGGTCACGGCCAGTGCCCGCAGGCGACCCTGGGGCACTTGGGCCAAGGCGTTGGGCACACCGGCAAAGCTGCTTTCAACCACACCGGCCACCAAGTCGGTGGCTGCACCGGCGCTGCCTTTGTAGGGCACATGGCGCAGCTTGGCCCCGGTCATGGAGACGAACAGGCCGCCGACTAAATGTTGCGAGCTTCCATTGCCCGATGAGGCGTAGTGCAGGGTGTCTGGCGCAGCCTTGGCCAGGGCGATGAACTCCTGCACCGTGCGTGCAGGCACTTTGGGGTTGACGAGCAGCACATAGGGTGCTTCCACCAGCTTGGTGATCGGTTGAAAACTTTTCAAAGGATCGTAGGGTACGCTTTTGTAAATCCAGGGGCTGATGACGTGGGTGGTGGACACCATCAACAGCGTGTAGCCATCAGGCGCGGACTTGGCCACCACATCAGAGCCAATGATGGAGCCTGCTCCGGCACGGTTCTCAATCACAAACTGCTGCCCCATGGCTATGGACAACTTTTGTCCCAGGATGCGGGCCACCACGTCGGTGAACCCCCCCGGTGCGAAAGGCACGATCAGCCTGACAGGTTTGTGCGGGTAGGTCTGCGCAAAAGCAGGCGACAGGGCCGCCAGCGCGCCGATCACACTTATTGCCAGCACGGTGGCATTGACCCAGGTTTTGATCGTGGCTTTCATGGCGTTTATCCCCTATAGGCTGGGTCAGGCATTGTGAAAAAACTGTGCAAGATTTGGTACACCATCATGTAGTTTTTCTGCTGGAAGCTGGCGTGAGAGATGCCCTCCATCACGCTGAACTGTTTGCTGCGGCTGGGTAGCAGCTTGTAGTAGTTGATCAGGTCGTCCATACCCGCTATGCCGTCGTACTCACCGCGCAAGATGAGGGTGGGCGCGGTGATTTTTGTCGGGTCCAGCAGCGGCAGCTTGGAGCACATGTCCACATAAGTGCCGGTGGGCATGGAGTCGTCCAGCGTCAGGATGGCGTCGGCAAAGGCTTCGACCGTGACGGCGTCAGCACAGTCGCCGTGGTCGCGCTCAAAAATGCTGCGCACAAAAGGCCGATCAATCGGGCGGCGGTTCATGGCTAAAAACTCGGGCAGTTTTTTCTTGCGTTGCTCCAGCGTAGGGCTGCCTTCACCCGTCCAGACAAAGGCGTCCAGCGCCAGCTTGGCCACGCGCTCAGGATGGCGCTCGGTGAAGAGGCCAGCCTTCAGCGCACCCGATGAGATGCCGTACATCAAGAGCGACTTGGCACCGGTGGTTTTTAAAATATAGGCACTGCCCACGTTCAGGTCATCCGCACCGTTGGAGATGTCGAAGTTGATGTTGCGGTGCTTGTCAGATCGGCCATAGCCCTCGTTGTCCATGGTCCAGCAGTCAAAGCCCTGGGCGCAAAACCAATCCATCGCGGACGCAAATGGACGACCCGGCACAGCCAAATCAAACGTGGGTTGCGACGCCATGGATGAGCCGTGCACAAAGAAAATCGTGCCCGCATGCGGCACCGAGGGTGATGCTTTTTTCTCCCACATGAAGAGCTTGATGTCGCCTTTTTTAATCCAGTGCTCAGCCCCGCCCGTCCATTTCACGTCACGCATCACATCGTCTCCTGTTTGGTTTTTAGTTCGCGCCTGTGGCGCAATATTGGGTGTTTTCGCCGCCTTAATTTTAGAGAGCAAGCCCCTTGCTGTGTCACTGTTTGGGCCTGTGTTTTCACGGGTTACACAGGTGTGCAATAGGTGCTATAAAGTTCCGCATGAATTGGCGCAGCAGTGACACTATCCGTGGATTTTTGACCCGTATTACCCCAGCGGCCCTTGTCGTTTTCAGCGTTTTCTCCACCCAGGCGCAAGGCGTGGCGACTGCTCAGGGTTGGCGCATCTTGTTTGACCAGCGCTTGGGCAACTGCGTGGCCTGCCACTCCATCCCCGATGCGCAGGGCAGAAAGACCGGTATTCAAAGCACGTTTGCCCCTGCGCTGGACGGCGTGGCCAGTCGACTCCAGGCCGATCAGCTGCGCCAGTGGGTGGTGGATGGCCGACGCATCAACCCCGACACCTTGATGCCACCTTTCGGTTTGATTTTGAGTGCCAGTCAAATCGAAGATGCGCTTGCTGCCCTGCAAACTCTGCGTTAGCATGGCTGCGGCTTGATAACGACAACGCACTCAACACAACTCATTCTTCCCCATGAACACCGCCTCACTCCAACAACTCAAACTTCGCCCCAGCGGCGCGGTGTTGGAGCTAGAGCCCTTGTCTGATACCGGCAACGCCGTGCCCGTCGGTGTTCGCTTGCAAGCCCCAGTGGGTCTGACGATCCAATCTTTTGCGCTGTATGCGCCTGACAACCCGGTGTCGCAACTCATCAACATCACCCTGGGGACACCAGTGAGCCGCTACAGCTTTGATACCCGCGTTCGCCTAGGGGCCAGCCAAGACATTTGGTTGGTGGCCACGCTGAGCGATGGCTCCTTGCTGGGTCATCACGCGCCCACGGTGTTGACCTCATCGGCTTGCTTTGATGCGAGTTGACTGACCCTTACCCCCAGCATGGCAGAACCCGTAAACTTCCCCATTCGCCTCACCGTCACCGGTGCGGTTCAGCCCGGCGCAAGCCTCAAGGCGGTGCTCTTGATTGGCCACCCCATGGAGTCGGGTTTTCGTACGATGGAGTCCGGCCAGCTCGTGCCCAAGAACGTGATTGAAATACTGCTGGTTCGCCTGAATGAGACTACCCTATTTCAGGCCGCCACCGGCATCGGCATATCGGCCAACCCTTACTTCGCTTTCCCCGTGGATTTGTCGCAAACTGCACCACCCACGGGCTGGCATTTGAGCGTCAATTGGGTGGACGACAAAGGCCAACGCGGCGAGTTGAAGCGCGAGCTGCAGTGACCCTCGATTTTTCATTACAGATTTTTCCGTTCGAGCTGAGTCTGTCCAAGCCTGGGCAGCCCTTCGACAAGCACAGGGCGAACGGGGCTAATGGACAAACTCGGTTGATGGCCACGGCCTTGAGAGCGCTTTGGCTGGTTTTCGGCGTGCTGTGTTCCAGCGCTGGGGCCGACACCCGAACCAGCGGCCATGTCTACCTGTCACCGCAATTGCAGGCCTTGCAAAACGACCCGCAGCGCAACCCTGTGGCTCTTTGGCAAGAGCGCGGCCAGGGCTTGTGGCAAGCGCAATGCGTGAGCTGCCACGGTTCGATGGACAGCGTCAAAGGCAGCGTGGCGAGCTTTCCACGCTTGAGTGCAGATGGCAAGACTTTGGTAAATTTGGAAGATCAAATTCTGCGTTGCCAGCAGCGTGGGGCTGCGCCTGCATCAACCCCTGTCCAAGCCACTGCACCAAGCTCTACAGCTGGTGCTGCTGCATTGGAAAGCGACAGTGTCCTCAGCCTCAGCGCCGCCTTGCACCAGGCCGCCAAAGGCGAGCGCATTCAAGTGGCTCTAAGTGTCACAGCCTCAGCCGACCACACCGCGCAGTGGCAGGCACGCTTGTCCAGCGGAGAGCGCCTGTACCAAACCCGCATCGGGCGCATGAATCTGGCCTGCATGCACTGCCATGACGGCAAAGTCGGCACGCAAATGCGGGCCGATACCATCAGCCAAGCGCACCCCACGGGCTTCCCCATTTACCGCATGGCCTGGCAAACTCTGGGCTCGCTGGATCGGCGCTTGCGGGCCTGCTACTCCGGCGTGCAAGCGCCCATCCCGAGCGCAGGGAGTGCCGACTTGCGTGACCTCGAACTCTTCCTCAAAGTACGGGCCAACGGAATGGTGCTGGACGGGCCGTCGATACGGCGCTAGCCCGTCATCCCACTCAAGCGAAGCTAAAACCCTGGTTCTTCAGCGGCAGATTCCGCACCGGCTTGCCTGTGGCAGCAAAGATAGCGTTGAGTACCGCTGGGGCCACCACACAAATGGTGGGCTCACCCACGCCGCCCCAGAAGTCAAAAGTGGGCACGATGACGGTTTCGACCTTGGGCATTTCCCTGATTTTCAAAACCCGGTAAGTGTCGAAGTTGAGCTCTTTCACGCGCCCGTTTTCAATCGTGTTTTCACCAAAGAAGGTGGCCGACAAGCCGTAGGCCACGCCGCCTTCCACCTGGGCGGCAATCTGGTCGGGGTTGACTGCATGGCCGCAGTTGGTGGCCAGCACCATGCGGTGAACTTTGACGACACCAGTGGCGCTAACCGACACCTCGGCTGTGGCCGCAGAGTAGCTGCCGTAGCCCATGAATTGCGCAATGCCTCGGAACACGCCAGCAGGCAGCGGCTTGCCCCAGTCGCCTTTGTCAGCCGCCGCGTTGAGCACGGCCAAATGCTTGGGGTGGTTTTGCAGCATGGCCCGGCGAAACGCGAGCGAATCTTTGCCCGCGGCCTTGGCTACTTCCTCAATAAAGCACTCGGCATACACCGCGTTTTGGTTGGTGTTGACGCCGCGCCAAGGGCCCACGGGGACGTGGGTGTTGCGCATGACGTATTCGGTCAAGAGGTTGGGCACGGTATAGCCAAATTGGGCGTCGCCGGGCTCTTTCCAAAAGCCCTGCACTTGGCGTTCGTCTTTGCCGTCTTTGATGCCCAAGGGGTTGAGCAGGGCGTTGATGGACTGGCCCGAAATACGAACATGCAGACCGACCAAGTTGCCTTGTGCATCCAGACCCGCACTCATCTTGGCTTGCGAGATGGGGCGGTAGAAATCATGGGCCTGGTCTTCTTCGCGGCTCCACAGCAGCTTGACGGGCGTGCCTATGAATTGTTTGGCAATCGCCGTGGCTTGGTGGACATAGTCTTGCGGGCCACCTCTTCGGCCAAAGCCGCCACCCAGGTCTTGCTTGTAAATCTCGCACTGCGCCAGGGGAATGCCTGCGGCCTCGGCCAGCGCGGCGTGCGAGGCCTCCCCGTTTTGCGTGGGTACCCAGCACTCAGCACGGGCGATTTTGCCTTCGGCATTGGCCGTCAATTTGACGGTGGCGTTCATGGGCTCCATGGGCGCGTGGGCCAGGAATGGGGTGGTGTAGGTGGCCTCTACTTTGGTGGTGGCGCTGGCAATCGCGCCCAGGGCATCGCCCTCGTTGCGTCCGGCCACGCTGCCCAGCGCCACTTGGGCGTTCAGGCCCTCGGCCAGGTGGGCGGCGATGCTGGCGCTGCTCACCTTGGCGTTGACACCCTCGTCCCAAACGATGGGCAATTTTTCAAGCGCGGTCTTGGCGCGCCACCAGGTATCTGCCACCACGGCCACCGTGCTGTCATTCACCCGCACCACGCCTTTGACACCGCGCATGGACTTGACGGCGTCGGCATTAAAGCTCACAAGCTTGCCGCCAAACACGGGGCAGTCCTTGATGGCCGCGCACAGCATGCCGGGCAACTGAAGATCGGCCCCATAGACCAAGCTGCCATTGAGCTTTTGCTGGGTGTCCAGGCGCGCCATGGGCTTGCCCGCGATGGCCCAATCTTTGGGGTTTTTCAGCACAATGGTTTTGACATCGGGTGGGGTGAGCTTGGACGCTGCTTGCGCCACTTGGCCGTAGCGCAACTGGCGCTTGCTGGCCGCGTGGGTGATCACACCCTTGCTGACCTTGAGCTCAGCCACCGGCACATTCCATTGGTTGGCTGCGGCTTGCAGAAGCATCATGCGGGCCGCTGCGCCGCCCTGGCGCACGTACTCTTGCGAGATGCGAATGCCCCGGCTGCCGCCAGTGGACATCTCACCCCAGGCGCGCTTGCGCGCCACGCTCTGGCCGGGGGTGGGCATTTCGGTGCTGACTTTCTTCCAGTCGCACTCAAGCTCTTCGGCTACTAATTGGGCGAGGCCGGTGCGCGTGCCCTGACCCATCTCGGAGCGGGCGATGCGGATGATGCAGCGGTCATCCGGTTTGATGACGACCCAGACGTTGACTTCGGCGTCTGCCGCAGCCAGTGTGGCTTGTGCGTTGGCCTCTGGCATGTAGAGCGGCAGGCCCAGCGCCAGCCCGCCTGCGGCGATGGCGCTGGAGCCGACGATGAAGGAGCGGCGCGACAGCGTGAGTGCTGCGGGGGCGGCTGTGGAGGATGGTGTTTCAATGAGGGTGGATTTCATGATGTGTGCGTCCTCGATCAAGCGGTGTGGTTATGTTGGTCGCAAGCGGCGGCGGTCTGCGTTGGCCCGCTCTGCGTGGGCATGGCCGCAGCCAGCACTTCAAAGGCACTGGCGCCAGAATGTTCAGCGGCAAATACACCGGTGAATTCGCCGGTGTAGCCGTTGGCTGCCGCCATCTTTTTGTTGCCCGCCGCCAAGTGAATGGCCGCGCGTATGCGCTGGTAGGTGCCACAGCGGCAGATGTTGGTCATGACATCGTCAATGTCTTTGTCGGTCGGCTTGGGGATGCGCTTGAGCAGATCGACCGCCGCCATGATTTGCCCCGATTGACAGTAGCCGCACTGGGGTACATCCACCGCAGCCCAGGCTTTTTGGATCGGGTGCGAGCTGGTTTTGGACAAGCCCTCAATTGTGGTGATGCGTGTGCCCACCAAAGCCGACGCGGGGATGGAGCAAGACCGTGTGGGCGTGCCGTTGATGTGCACCGTGCAGGCGCCGCACTGCGCTATGCCGCAGCCGTACTTGGTGCCCGTCATGCCCAGCACCTCGCGCAGGGTCCACAGCAGGGGCATTTCGGGTTCTACATCCAGGGCGTGGTCTTTTCCGTTGACGTTGAGTTTGATCATGGGTCTGTCCTT
>JANXSU010000186.1 GCA_025356545.1 Comamonadaceae bacterium | reverse complement strand
GGCGGCAATATCGGCACGGTGGCGGTGGCGCGTTCTGCGGCTGATGGCTACACGTTTTTGATGCACAGCGTGGCCTACTCGGTCAACCCGTCGCTGTACAGCAAAGCGGGTTACGAGGTTGGTAAAGAGCTGACAGGTGTGGCTATGGGCGCGGTGTCGCCCAATATTATTTACGTTCACCCATCTGTCAAAGCCAATGACATGAAAGAGCTGTTGGCGCTGGCCAAGACCGAGTCTTTGAGCTATGCCTCGTCAGGCAACGGCACCACGACGCACTTGGGTGCGGAGCTGTTCTTTCGCAACTTGGCCAAAGTGGAAATTCTGCACGTGCCTTACTCACCCGCTGCCGCCGCTAATGCGGTGGTGAGTGGTCAAGTCATGGTGGGCTCTACCTCCATCCCGCCTGTAGTGCAATTGGCCAAAGCAGGCCGGGTGCGCCCACTGGCCGTGACCAGCGCCAAGCGCAGCAGCGCGCTGCCCAATGTACCCACGGTGGCCGAGTTGGGCTACCCCGGCTTTGAGGCCAACACCTGGTTTGCCATGTTGGCCCCCGCAAACACACCCGTGGATGTGCTTGACCGCGTGAACGTTGAGGTGAACAAAATTTTGCAAAACAAATTCATCAACGAGGGCTTTGCCGCCCAGTCGCTTGAAGCTATCCGCATGGACAGAACCACGCTGGATGCGTACCTGGCGGCTGAGGCCAAGAAGTGGGCTGGGGTGGTGCAGCAGACCGGGGCGAAGGTGGATTAGTAGCCTCTTCGGACTCGGTGCAGCACGTGATCGGCGTAACTCTTATGAAGTCGAATGTCATCCCCATACGCTGCCTGCGACAGGCGGCTGTTTCGCGGGATCAGGCCTGAGGACATTCGCGGAGCCCTTACCCCAAGTGCAGGGGCGTACAAAAAACTGACACCTGTTATCAGCATTCCGTATCAGCATCACGAATAAATTTCAAAACTCTCAATAGGAAGTTAGCAACATGACAAACAGCATTGGATGGATAGGTTTGGGTCGCATGGGCGAGGCCATGGTGAAACGGCTGCTCAAGGCCGGGCACCCGGTGAGCGTGTGGAACCGCACGGCCTCCAAGGCCGAGCCCTTGAAAGAATATGGCGCAACCATCGCCGCCAGCAAACTCGACCTGGCGAGCTGCCACGCTGTATTCACCATGGTGTCCACCACCGACGACCTGAAAGAGGTGTTGTTTGGCGCGGGTGGTTTGGTCTCAGGCAAGACGCTGCCCAAGGTGGTGGTCGATAGCTCATCCATCTCGCAAGAAGGATCGGCCGAAATCCGCGCGCAACTCGAAGCGCTGGGCGTGGCTTATTTGTGCACGCCCGTCTCGGGCAATGCCAAGGTGGCCAAGGCGGGCAAGCTGCTCATGGTCTCGTCCGGCCCTAAAGATTTGTACACCTCGGTGGAGCCCTACTTGCAGGCCATGGCACGCAAGGTGATGTGGGTGGGTGAGGGCGAGTTGGCGCGCGTCTGGAAGATCGCGCACAACACCATGTTTGGCGTCATCATCCAGAACCTGTGTGAGATCACCGTGCTGGCTGAAAAGGCAGGCATCCCGCGCCATGTGTTTTTGGAGAGCATCAATGACTCGGTGCTGGGCTCCATGTACACGCGCTACAAAACGCCGGTACTCACCAACCTGTCGTTTGAGAACGTGACATTCACGCCCAAACTCTTGCTCAAGGACATGGACTTAGGCATGGCCGCTGCCAAAACCTACGGCGTGCCCATGCCAGCCGCCGCCGCTACGCGTGAGAGCGTGGCGCGCATGGTGGGTCACGGTCATGATGACGTTGATTTCGCCATCCTCTTGCAAGAAACCGCCGCCGATGCGGGCTTGACCTTGGTGTCTGAAAACAAGGTCATCGACGACGGCTTGCAGTCGCAATAAGGTCACGATAAAACTATGACCCGTACCCTGATTCGCGGCGCCAGCGTCATCACCATGGACGCGCAGGGCGATCTGCCTTGCGCGGATGTGCTGGTCACGGGCGACACCATCACCGCCATTGCGCCCAACTTGCAAGTGGACGATGCGCAGGTGGTGGAAGGCGCAGGCTGCATTCTCATCCCCGGCCTCATCAACGCTCACATGCACACCTGGCAGACCGCGCTGCGCGGCGTGGCCGCTAACTGGACGCTGCTGGAGTACTTCAAGAACATGCACGCCGGTCTGGCCACGGTGTTTGAGCCGCAAGACTTGCATATCGCCACCCTGATGGGCGCGTTGAATCAGATCAACTGCGGCACCACCACGCTGGCCGATTGGTGCCACAACAACCGCACCCCTGAGCACAACGACGCGGCGATTGCTGGGTTGCTCGAATCAGGCATCCGCGCCGAGTTTTTTCATGGCACGCCCAAGCCCGACCCGCAGCCGGGTGAACGTCCGTTCTGGGAAGTGCCGCATCCGCGTGCCGAGATGGAGCGCTTGCTGGCCAAACACCAAGGGGCTGAGCTGCTGCGCGTGCATGCCGCCGTGCTCGGGCCGCATTACTCGACGCTGGACGTCGCCCTGCACGATTTCCGCATGGCCAAGGAGCTGGGCATCATCGCCTCCTTGCACCAGGGCGGCGGGCCCGCACGCACGCCCGAGGGCTGGGCGGTGCTGGAGGCCGAAGGCCTGCTCGGCCCCCACGTCAACATCGTGCACGGCCATGCCTTGAGCGACGCGCAGCTCAAGCGTTTTTGCGAACTCGGCATGAGCTTTTCTGCCGCCGCTGAGAGCGAGATGTCCCAAGGCCACGGCCACCCCATCACCGGCCGCTTGCTGGCCCTGGGTCATGCGCCCTCGCTTGGCGTTGATTTGGAAAGCGTGATGAGCGGCGACATGCTGAGCCAGGCGCGCATCGCCCTGGGCGTGCAGCGCAGCCTGGACAACGTGGCGCACCGCGAGTCGCAGGGCAGCATCCCATCCACTTCCACGGTCACCACACGGCAAGCGCTGTCTTGGGTCACGATCGAGGGCGCGAAGATGCTGGGCCAGCAACACCGCATCGGCTCACTGGCTGCGGGCAAGCAAGCCGACATGGTGCTCATCCGCGCGAGCGACCTCAACATGCAGCCCGTGCATGACGCGGTCAGCAGCGTGGTGATGCAGACCTCGCTGGCCAATATCGACAGCGTGATGGTGGCCGGACGCTGGAAGAAGCGCCATGGCCAATTGCTCGGTGTGGATTTGGTGCCCAAGCTGGCGACCTTGCAGGCCTCGGGGGCCAAAATCACGCAGGCCTTGGGTTTGAATCATGCTTGAATTGCTATAAATAAAGTAGCTGCTTACGCTTATGTATATTAGGCTACAGCCATTTTTAACCAACAAATAGGAGTTGAATCATGAAACGCTACCTGCTTCTCTCGGCACTGTGCCTCAGCGGCGCAGTGCTGGCCCAGGGCTACCCCATCAAGCCCATCAAGTTCATCGTTCCTTTTAGCGCGGGCAGCGCCACCGACATCGTGGCCCGCACCGTGGGCGACGCCATGGGCAAGAGCATGGGCCAGCCCATCGTGATTGAGAACAAGCTCGGCGCTGGCGGTACCATCGCCGCCGCCCAAGTGGCCCGCAGTGAGGCCGATGGCTACACACTCTTGGTGCATTCTTCCGGCCACGCGCTGAATCCGGCGCTCTACCCTAACCCCGGCTACGACACACTCAAAGACCTGACCGGCATCACCACCCTGGCCGCCGTGCCCAATGTGCTGGTGGTTAACCCGGCCAAAGGCTGGAAGACGCAGGCCGATTTGGTGGCTGCCGTCAAGGCCAAGCCTGGCACTTTCAACTACGCCTCGGCCGGTGTGGGCAGTGGCACGCACATGAATGCAGAAATCTTCCGCATGCAAACGGGTATCGACGCGCTGCACGTGCCTTACAAAGGTACGCCGGATGCGATGAGCAACGTCATCGGCGGCTCCAACGACTGGTTCTTTGCGCCGCTGGCCTCAGCCCTGCCGCTCATCAAAGACGGCAAGCTGCAAGCGCTCTCGGTCAGCACCAAGACGCGCGCCGCCACCTTGCCGCAAGTGCCCACCAGTGTTGAGGCCGGTGTGCCGGGCTCGGACTACACCCTGTGGGTCGGCATGATCGCGCCCAGCGCCACGCCGTCCGCCCTCATCAAAAAGCTGCACGACGAGGCGCTCAAAGCGCTGGCCAGCCCTGAGACGCGCGAGCGCCTATCCAAACTCGGGGCCGATCCCTTCCCCATGAGCCCCGAGGCCTTCAACGCCTACATCAAGACCGAGATGGACACCGCTGCGCGCATTGCCAAAGTGGCCAACCTCAAAGCCCAATGAGCGCACACCTTCACTTCATGGGCATGGGCAAGATGGGCCTGCCCATGGCCACACACCTCAAGACCGCAGGCCACGCCATCAGCGTGAGCGACCCGAGCGCGGTGCGCCAGCAACTTGCGTATGCACGAGGCCTGTCGGTGGCCGATGAGTTGAGCGCCGTGAGTGCCGAGCTTGCTGTTGCCGATTTCATTTTTTCGTCGCTGCCTGATGACGCCGCCTTGCTGGAGGTCGCCGCGCAAGTGGTGGACACGGCACGGCGTGGCGCGATCTTCATCGACACCAGCACCGTATCGCCCACCGTCTCTAGTCAGGTGGCCGACCAGTGCCTTGAAGCGGGCATCGAGTACCTGCGCTGCACGGTATCCGGCAATAACCACATGGCCGAAGCCGCGCAGCTCACCGTGATGGCCTCTGGCCCGCGCTTGGCTTATAACGTTGCCTTGCCGCTCTTGCAAACCTTTGGGCCGAATCAGTTTTACCTGGGTGACGCTGAGCAAGCTCGCTTGATGAAGCTCGTGGTCAACCTGATGATTGCGCAGACCAGTGCCATGCTGGCCGAGGGTCTCACACTGGGCCGCGCAGGTGGCTTGGACTGGCACGACATGTGGGCCGTGCTCAGTGCCAGCGCGGTGGCTTCGCCCATCGTCAAGGCCAAAGGCATGCAGTTGGCCGAGCGTGACTTCACGCCCACCTTTACCGTGCCGCAGATGCTCAAAGACCTGGACTTGATCACTGCCGCCGCAGCCACCCACCACGTGGCCTTGCCGCAAACCGCGCTGACGCAGCAACTGATGCACACTACGATTGCGCAGGGCGACGCCGCACTGGACTACGCCGCCATCATCCGCGCGGTGGAGCGCAGTGCAGGTCTTTCGTCGGAATTGACATGACCGAAACCATCAAAAACTTTGTGTACCACGGCCAAGCAGGCCGTGTCGTGTTCGGCCTTGGCGCGTTGCAACATTTGGGTCGCGAGATCGAGCTGATGGGTGCCAAGCGTGCCCTTGTGCTGTCCACGCCAGAGCAAGCCGACCAGGCGCAGCGCATTGCCGATCTTCTTGGCTCGAAAGCCGCAGGCATCTTCCCGCGT
>JANXSU010000181.1 GCA_025356545.1 Comamonadaceae bacterium | reverse complement strand
TTTTTTAACCAGCACCTGCGACTTGCGATCCCAGTTGTATTTGCGCTTGCGGGCTTCGGGCAGCTTGTCTGGGTCGGCCTGCACAAAGCCACGGCGCAAGAACCAGTGGGTGGTGCGGGTGGTGAGGACGAAGATGCTCTCTAGCCCCAGGGCACGGGCGCGTTGCTCGATGCGTTTGAGCACCTTGCCGCCGTCGCCTTGGCCTTGGGTGTCAGGTGAGACGGTGAGTGCCGCCATTTCTGCGGTTTTGGATTCGGGGTAGGGGTAAAGCGCGGCGCAGGCGAAGATGACGCCGTCATGGTCCAGGATGGTGTAGTTGCCGATGTCGCGCTCGATCTCGGTACGGTCGCGTTTGACGAGCGTGCCGTCTTTCTCAAACGGCTCAATCAGTTGCAGGATGCCGCCCACGTCGTCGGATGTGGCTTCACGCAGTTCTTCGAGCTTTTCGTCCACCACCATGGTGCCGATGCCGTCGTGCTCATAGATCTCCAGCAGCAGCGAGCCATCCATGGCGAACGGAATGATGTGGCTACGCTCTACGCCTGCTTTGCAGGCTTGCACGCAGTGTTGCAGGTAAAACGCAGTGTCGGAGGGCAACTTGGGGGCGGGTAATTCATGCAGCAGTTTTTCGGCAGCGGCCAAAGGCAACTCGGTATCAATAGGGTTGTCCTCACCTTCAGACTCGGTGGCGCGGATGCGGATGCCGGGGCTCTCCGTCAGAAAAATCAGCTTGTCGGCTTGCAAGGCGACGGCCACCGAAGTGGCGACTTCTTCCATGTTCAGGTTAAAGGCCTCGCCCGTAGGGGAGAAGCCAAATGGAGAGAGCAGCACCATGGCGCCAAAGTCCAGCGTGTGCTTGATGGCGGCGGTATCCACTTTGCGCACCAGACCTGAGTGTTTGAAGTCCACCCCGTCCAAAATGCCCACGGGTCGTGCAGTGATGAAGTTGCCTGAGATCACCCGTACCGTGGCCCCCGCCATGGGGGTGTTGGGCAGGCCTTGGCTAAACGCCGCTTCAATCTCGTAACGCAACTGGCCTGCGGCCTCTTGCGCACAGTCCAGCGCTATTTCATCGGTGATTCGGATGCCGTGCGAGTATTTGGGCGTGTGCCCCTTGGCCAGCAGTTGCTCATTGACCTGCGGGCGAAAGCCGTGCACCAGCACAATTTTCACGCCCATGCTCTGGATCAGCGCCAAGTCTTGCGCCAGGTCTTGCAACTTGCCCGCCGCAATCGCCTCGCCCGCAATGCCGACCACAAAGGTCTTGCCCCGGTGCATGTGGATGTAGGGCGCCACCGAGCGGAACCAGGGGACGAAGGTGGATTCAAAAGCGGTGGACATGCGTGGTGGCTTGTAGAAACATCAATTCGGGCAGGGATAATCACCGATTCTCTACGAAGTTACCCCTTGAGCCTCTCTGTCCTGAAAATCGAATTCCCAGAATCGCTGCCGGTGTCGGCTAAACGCGACGAGATCATGGCGGCCATTGCCGCGCATCAGGTCGTTATCGTCTGTGGTGAAACCGGCTCTGGCAAGACCACGCAGTTGCCAAAAATCGCGCTGGCGATGGGGCGAGGCAAGCTGAATTACCCGCCTGGCGAACGCGGCAAACTGATCGGCCACACCCAGCCCCGGCGCATTGCTGCCAGCAGCGTGGCCAAACGCATTGCCGACGAGCTGAACACGCCGTTGGGCGATGTGGTGGGCTACAAGGTGCGGTTTCAAGACCGTCTCTCCCGCGACGCCTCGGTCAAACTGATGACCGACGGCATTCTGCTGGCCGAGACGCAGAACGACCCACTGCTCAAGGCCTACGACACCATCATCATTGACGAGGCGCACGAGCGCAGCCTCAACATCGACTTTCTACTGGGTTACCTGCGCCAGATCCTGCCGCGCCGCCCGGATCTGAAGATCATCGTGACCTCGGCCACGATTGATGCGGACCGGTTTGCCAAGCACTTTGCGTCGCGCCACGGACCGGCCCCGGTCATCATGGTGTCGGGCCGCATGTTCCCGGTGGAGCAGCGCTGGCGGCCGTTTGAAGAGAGCCGGGAGTACGGGCTCAACGAGGCCATTGCCGATGCGGTGGACGAGTTGTGGGTCGGCCATGCCAGTGGCGACATTCTTATTTTCCTGCCCGGCGAGCGAGAAATCCGCGAGGCGGCGGATCATCTGCGTGGCCACCTGAGTCACAACGCCATGACCCGTAACGCCGAAGTCTTGCCGCTGTTTGCACGGCTCAACCAGGCCGAGCAAGAACGGATTTTTGACAGCCACAACGGACGCCGCATCGTGCTGGCTACCAACGTGGCCGAGACCTCGCTCACCGTTCCCGGCATCAGATATGTGATTGATGCAGGCACAGCGCGCGTGAAGCGCTACAGTTTCCGTAGCAAAGTGGAGCAGTTGCTGGTCGAACCGATCAGTCAAAGCTCGGCCAACCAGCGTGCCGGGCGCTGCGGCCGCGTGGCCGATGGCATCTGCATTCGTCTGTATGACGAAAAAGACTTCACCGGTCGCCCGCGCTTTACCGATCCCGAGATCCTGCGTTCATCGCTGGCCGGGGTGATTCTGCGCATGAAGTCCCTGCACCTGGGCGTGGTGGAGGATTTCCCCTTTATCGAAGCCCCCTCGGGCCGCGCCATCGCCGACGGCTACCAACTACTGACCGAACTGGGCGCGGTGGACGACGCCAACGAGTTGACGCCCATGGGTCAGGAGCTGTCCCGCCTGCCGCTGGACCCGCGCGTGGGTCGCATGATTCTAGAGGCGCGCAGCCGCAGTGCACTGGACGAGGTGCTGGTGATTGCCAGCGCCCTGAGCGTGCAGGACGTGCGCGACCGCCCGATGGACGCACAGACCCAAGCCGACCAGGCGCACGCCAAGTTTGATGATGAGAAGAGTGAGTTCAGCGGGTATCTGAAGCTGTGGAAGTGGATCAACGACGCACGGGGGGGGGCTTCGACAAGCTCAGCCCGAACGGGAAAAATCGCTCACTCTGCAAAATCCGTTCGCCTTGAGCCTGTCGAAGGGCACGCGAGTCACAAACTCAGCAACCGCCAATACGAGCAACTGCTGCGACAGAACTTCATTAGCATGCGCCGCTTGCGCGAGTGGCGTGACATTCATTCGCAACTGTTGACGGTGGTGGCTGAACACAAGTGGCAACTCAACGCGGCTCCGGCAAGCTATGAGCAACTGCACCTCTCCATGCTGGCGGGTCTGTTGGGCAACATCGGCTGCAAGCTCGATGAAGAGGCCAACTCGGGCGAGTACCTGGGCGCACGCGGCATCAAGTTTCACCGCCATCCGGGCGCACACTTAGCCAAAAAGCCAGGCCGCTGGATCGTGGTGGCCGAATTGGTGGAGACCACGCGCCTGTTTGGCCGGGGCATCGCGGCGATTGAGCCGCAATGGGTGGAGCAGGTGGCGGGCCATCTTTTAAAGAAGCAATTGCTCGACCCGCACTGGGAAAAGAAGGCCGCCGAGGTGGTGGCGCTGGAGCGGGCCACCTTGTACGGCATCGTCATCTACAGCGGGCGGCGCACCAACTATGGCCGGGTGGACCCACCCGCCGCGCGCGAGATTTTCATCCGCGAAGCGCTGGTGAGCGGGCAGTGGGAGACGCCGCTGCACTTCCTCGCCGCCAATCAAAAGCTCGTTAAACAAGTCGAAGAGCTGGAGCACAAGTCACGCCGCCAAGACGTGCTGGTGGACGACGAGCTGATCTACGCGTTTTACGACCAGCACTTGCCCGCTGATGTGTGCAGCGGCCACAGCTTTGAGCGCTGGTACCGGGAGGAGTCGCGCAAGCCTGACTACGCACCAGCCAAGGCCGGAGCCCCATCACGCCTGCTACTGCTCACGCGAGATGAGCTGATGCGCCACGAGGCCGCTGGCATCACCACCAACGCCTTCCCCAAGACAATTCGCTTAGGTGGTGTGGACTGTGCAGCTACTTACCTGCATGAACCGGGTGACGCCAAGGACGGCTTGACAGTGACGGTGCCGCTGTTCGTGCTGAACCAGGTCAATGAGGAACACTGCGAGTGGCTGGTGCCCGGCATGTTGAAAGACAAGATTCAGGCCCTCCTCAAAAGCTTGCCGCAGCGCTCGCGTGGGCGTTTTGTTCCCTTGCCTGAGAACGCCACACGGCTGGCCTTGTTACTGGGCACGCCAGAGCTGTGGGGTCATACTGGCTTGACCGATGCGCTGCACAAACAAGTGCGCCAGGAATGCTCGCTCGATGTGAAGCGCGGCGACTTCAAGCTCGACATGCTCAGCCCGCACCTGTTCATGAACTTCCGCGTGGTGGACGAACATGGCCGTCAGTTGGGGCATGGGCGCAACCTGGGGGCATTAAAGGCCGAGCTGGGTGTGCAGGCACGGGGCGCGTTTCAGGCGCTGGCGGGGCTGAAGCTTGCAGGGGTGGTGCAGGTCGGCTCCGCAACGTCAAAAAATGAATCAAATCGGTCTGTAGACCATGTAAATAATGCGCAAATAGCTACTAAAAACATAGCAAATCAAGCACCCAGCTCAACCTCGCATGGCAGGCCACAGCCGCCCGATGGCCAGCGCTACACCGCCTGGACTTTTGGTGAGCTGCCAGAGCTGATGGAAATCCAGTCCTCGACCCGCGCCGGTGGGCAAACCGTGATCGGCTTTCCGGCCTTGATCGACCAAGGCGACGCGGTGAGCATTGAAGTGTTTGACGAGCCCGAGGTGGCCGCCGCCAAGCACCGCACCGGTCTGCGCCGTCTATTTGCGCTACAGATCAAGGACGCGCTCAAGTACCTTGAAAAGAACATTCCCGATTTGCAAAAAATGGCTGTGGCCTATATGCAGGTGGGGCGCACGGGCGAGGGTGCAGCGGAAGGAGGCACCATCGAAGAACTGCGCGAGCAAATCATTGCCGTGGCGCTGGACCGCGCCTTCCTTTTGGAACCTTTGCCCGCTGATGAGGCCGACTTCAAACGCCGCCTGGACGAAGGCCGAGGCCGCCTGACCCTGATCGCCAATGAAGTCGCCCGCCTGGCCGTCACCATCCTCACCGAATACGCGGTGGCCGCACGCAAGATCAAAGACACCAAAAATGCACCCGAAGCGACGGCCGATTGCGCCCAGCAACTCCAGCGCATGTGCCCCAAGCGCTTCCTCGTGCAAACGCCCTGGCCGCAACTGCAACACTTCGCCCGCTACCTCAAGGCCATCACCCTGCGTCTGGACAAATACCGTGCCGACCCTGCCCGCGATGCCACACGCCTGACCGAGCTGCGCCTACAAGAGCAGCGCTACTGGCGCTTGGTCGCCGAGCGCAAGGGCGCAGTAGACGCTCGCATGCAGGAGCTGCGCTGGCTGCTGGAAGAATTGCGCGTGAGCTTCTTTGCCCAGGAGCTGCGCACCCCGCAACCGGTGAGCGTCAAGCGGCTGGAGAAGGTGTGGGGGCAGGTGAACCAGTGAGGTAGATTACGAGAAGTTGCTTCACTTCAATCGGTTTTTTAAAAGGACGTTCACAATGAAAATCAGACGCGTTGTCACAGGACATGACGTTAACGGCAAGGCGATTGTTGAGGTCGATGAAATTTGCAAAAACATCATTTCAAGACGACCCCAGCACAGCAGTTGCGTCGTCTGGTCAAGCAATGAGTTTCCTGTGGACAACGCAGACCCCGAGGATGGGGGCTTGCGTGAAGTGTCTGTCACTCAAAAAAATCAAACCGTTTTTCGTGTGGTGGAGTACCAACCCGGCGTCGCGCCGCGCAATCACCGCACCGAGACTATCGACTATGCCATCGTCATGTCCGGTGAAATTGATATGGTGTTGGACGACACGACCGTACACCTGAAGCAGGGTGACTTGATCGTGCAGCGGGGCACGATTCACAACTGGGTGAACAATGGTGCCGTGCCGTGCACGATCGCCTTTGTGTTGATTGCCGCCCAGGTGCCAACGCGCCCTCATTCGTCATTGGCAGCGGTGGGTTAATTCACGGCTGCGGGGATAGAACCCCATTGATAAGTTGTGAAAGCGAGTGCCGTGCTTTCTCTAGATCAGTCGTTTGCTGATCGCTTTGGGCGTCTTGACCAGCGGCCCATCGCTCGTATCAACTTGCGTGCATAAAAATTGCTCGCTGCTCGTCAGCAGCCCTCGGTAGAGGGTCTCGCACAATTCTCTACCTTGCACGCCTGGCCAGTTGGCGGGCAGCAAGGTCTGCGGCAAATGAGGGTCGCGCAGCAAGACGCGGCGGTATTCATGGATGAGCAGTGTGCGGACAAAGAAGGCCTCGGCGGGACTTAGCTCTTCCAACTCACTTAGCATCGGCTCAAACCGCGCGACAAATTGCTGCCACGCCAGCGCCACCTCGGTCAGTTTGAAGGCCTGATGCAAGATGTTTTGCAGGGGCTGCTCGGAATAGGTCTCGATACCAGAGGCACTCAGAACGGCCACCTTGTCTTGCGCCTTGGCGGTTTTTAAGATGTCTTGGAGTGCGCTGTGATCGCCGTGAGGGTGAGCGAATAGATTGGCCGACACTTGGCCAAAGCCTTCCCACAGCAATTCGCGGCGCAGTGTTTGCCCTTCGCTGGCGCGCATAGTGGTGTCGAGCAGCGCGAGTGTCCAACGCCCATCCCAAGCAGGTAGCTTGAATTCGTAGATGCGCCGGTCTGCGTTCTGAACGCGTTGCAGGCCGGTGTCAGTCAGGGCATAAAAGCTGCGTCGGCCCACGCGCGTTGCCACCAACCAGTCGGCTGCTGTCAGACGGAATGCGCTGGTGCGCACCAGCCGGGACGACAGGCCGAACAATTCCATCAAAGAGATCAGGCTGCCCAGCCAGACGGCTTGCCCGAGCGGGGCCAGGGCGTCGCCATACAGGGTGATCAGCAGCGAATTGGCGCGCAACACCAAGCCACGCCGTACTTTGGCGACTTTGGGTGAGAGTTTGATCGCGGCAGAGTTGTGTGGCACGGCAGTCTTAAAGTGATACACAAAATATGATTGTATGAGTCATTTTGTATCATTAGTATGCAGCTACTTTTCATCCCACCACGGGGCAGCCCATGTACGCGCAACTTGTAGAAACCGGCTCTAAAGCCGTCAAAACCTTAGAGCAGATGGAGCCACCAGAGCGCGCGTTTCAAGAGCGGATCAACGCAGGCATCAAGACCGAGCCCAAAGACTGGATGCCCGATGCCTACCGCAAAACCCTGGTGCGCCAGATCTCGCAGCACGCCCATTCCGAGTATGTGGGCATGCTGCCAGAAGCCAACTGGATCGGCCGCGCCCCCACCCTCAAGCGCAAAGCCATACTCATGGCCAAGGTGCAGGACGAAGCGGGCCATGCCCTGTACCTCTACAGTGCGGCAGAGACCCTGGGCGTGTCGCGTGACCAGCTCTATCTCGATCTGTTGTCCGGCAAAGCCAAGTACTCCAGCATCTTTAACTACCCCACGCTGACCTGGGCCGACATCGGTGCCATCGGCTGGCTGGTGGACGGCTCGGCCATCGTCAACCAGATTCCCCTGTGCCGCTGTTCCTACGGTCCCTATGCCCGGGCGATGGTGCGCGTGTGCAAGGAAGAGTCGTTTCACCAGCGCCAGGGCTTTGACATCATGGTGTCGCTGTGCAATGGCACGCCAGAGCAAAAGGCGATGGCGCAGGACGCCCTCAACCGCTGGTGGTGGCCCTCCATTGCCATGCACGGCCCGGCGGATGAGCAGTCGGCCAACAGCGCGCAGTCCATGGCCTGGAAGATCAAGACCCTGAGCAACGACGAGTTGCGCCAGAAGTTCATTGACCAGACCGTGCCGCAAATCGAGTTTTTGGGCTTGGAGCTTCCCGACCCCGAACTGAAGTGGAACGAGGCTCGCGGGCACTATGACCACGGCCCCATCGACTGGGAAGACTTCTTCAACGTCGTCCGAGGCAAAGGCCCGTGCAATGAGGAGCGGCTGGCCACCCGCAACGCATCTTGGGAAGAGGGCGCGTGGTTTCGTGAAGCCCTGAGCGCACACGCCGCCAAACAAACAAGCACACCAACACAGAAAGCTGCATGACATGACACTCGCACAAGCAACCACTGAATGGCCTCTGTGGGAAATCTTCATTCGCAGCCAGCACGGCTTGGCGCACAAGCATGTAGGCAGCCTGCACGCGGTGGACGGCGCCAGCGCCATCCAGCACGCGCGGGATGTGTACACCCGGCGCAATGAAGGCGTGAGCATCTGGGCCGTGCGCGCTGCCGATGTGGTGGCCAGCAGCCCCGGTGACAAAGAGGCCATGTTCGATCCTGCGCAAAGCAAGGTATACCGCCACCCCACCTTCTTCCCCACGCCCGAGGGCGTGAAAAACCTTTAAGGCAGAGCAGCCATGAATCCGAAATTCGAATATCTGCTTCGCTTGGGTGACAACTGCTTGGTGCTCTCGCAGCAGCTCACTGCTTGGTGTGGCCATGGGCCTGCGCTGGAGGAAGACCTGGCCTTGACCAATGTGGCTCTGGACCTGCTGGGACAAGCCCGGTTGTGGTTGTCCTACGCGGGCGAGGTGGAGGGCGGGGGCCGTGATGAAGATGCACTGGCCTATGGACGGGACGGTGCGGGCTTTCGCAACCTGCTGCTGGTGGAGCAACCCAATGGCCACTACGGCAACACGGTGGCGCGGCAATTTTTCTTTGACGTGTGGCACCAGCAACTGCTCTCTAGCTTGGGCCAATCCAGTGACCCGCGCATCGCAGAGATTGCGCAAAAAGCCGTGAAAGAAGTCCGCTACCACGTAGAGCGCAGCGCTCACCTGATGGTCGCGCTAGGCGATGGCACGGAGCTGAGCCACGCCCGCATGCAAGCCGCCGTCAACAAACTTTGGCCGTACACGAATGAATGGTTTGAGTCTGACGCGGTGGATGCGCAATGCTTCGCTGAGGGACTGTCTCCCGCCGCGCCCAGCTTGTCTGCGGCGTGGCACGCCAGTGTCAAAGCTGTGCTGGCGCGCGCGACCCTGGAAATGCCTAACTTCACCGGTCACCAACGTGGTGGCAAGCAGGGCTTGCACTCTGAACATTTGGGCCACTTGCTGACGCCCTTGCAGTTTGTGCAACGCACTTACCCTGGAGCGCAGTGGTGAGCGAAGTGGCAACTTTCCCCCAGACTGAGCGGGAAACGATTCTTTCCTGGCTCGGTGCGGTTATGGATCCGGAAGTGCCCGTGGTGTCCGTGATGGATTTGGGCATCGTGCGTGATGTGGACTGGGTGGCTGGTGCAGAACTTGGGGCAGAGCAACATGTCTTACGTGTCACCGTCACGCCCACATATTCCGCCTGCCCCGCCACCGAAGTCATAGCGCAATCCATTCGCAGCACATTGCAGGCCCACGGCATTGCGCAGGTTGAGGTGCGCACGCAACTCTCACCGGCCTGGACCACCGATTGGATGAGCGAGAAAGGTCGTGAGGCCTTGCGCGCCTACGGCATCGCGCCGCCGGTGCTGCGTGCGCCCAATGCCAATAACTCGCAAGCCATCGACATTTCCGCGCTGTTAAGTCCCCGCGCCGTCGTGCCTTGCCCGCAATGCGCGTCCACAAAAACGCGTCTGCTGTCCCAGTTCGGCTCCACCGCCTGCAAAGCGCTCTACCAGTGCAGTGACTGCCTGGAGCCTTTTGATTATTTCAAGCCGCATTGAACCTCGCATTCAACCTCGTGTAAAAGGAAGCCCCGTGGCCACACCCCAGTTTCATCTCCTTGAGGTTAGCTCAGTTGCTGCCATCACACGCGATGCGGTGACCTTGACTTTTGCCGTGCCCGACCATCTTGCGCAGACCTTCACCTACGTGCAGGGCCAGTACCTCACCCTGCGCACCGTGCTGGACGGGCAGGAGCTGCGTCGCTCTTACTCCATCTGCGCTAGCGCCCAGGAGCAACGCTTGCGCGTGGCGATCAAACGCGTGGCGGGTGGACTTTTCTCCAATTGGGCGGCTGACAACCTGTTGCCGGGCACGGTGATCGAGGTGATGCCGCCGCAGGGCCATTTCAATATCCCGCTGGCACCCGAGTCCACCCGCCACATCGTGGCTTTCGCATCGGGCAGTGGCATCACGCCGGTGCTGTCCATCCTCAAAACCATGCTGCTGGCCGAGCCGCTGACCAGTGTGACGCTGGTGTATGGCAACCGCGCGTCGAGCGTCGTGATGTTCAAGGAAGAGCTGGAAGACTTCAAAGACTCCTACCTGGGCCGCTTCAACCTGGTGTGGATCATGAGCCGGGAGTCGCAGGAAATCCCGCTCTTCAATGGCCGCATTGACTATGAAAAATGCAGCCAGTTGTTGACCCACTGGATTGACCCGTCCCGCATTGATGCCGCTTTTATTTGCGGCCCCGAGGACATGATGTGGGCGACCAGCGAGGCCTTGCAGGACAAGGGAGTCGAGAAATCCCGCATCAAAATCGAGCTGTTTGGCAGCCCCGTGCAGGACGGCACGCCGCGTGCCCCGCGCACGCGCACGCAGGGCAACGAGATGTGCGAAGTCGAGGTCGTGCTGGACGGCACGCGACGCAGTTTTGTGATGCAGAAAAACAAAGACAATCTGGTCGATGCCGGTCTGAAGGCCGGATTGGAGATGCCCTATGCCTGCAAGGGTGGCGTGTGTTCCACCTGCCGCACCAAGGTGATCGAGGGCGAGGTGGACATGGACATCAACTTCGCGCTGGAAGACTACGAGGTGGCGCGCGGTTTTGTGCTGTGCTGCCAAAGCTACCCGGTCACCGACAAGCTGATCATCGATTTTGACGAAGACCATCCGCATAACTGAACACTGAGCTGCCCATGAACTACCAACACATCCTCTACACCGTCGAAGACGGCTTGGCGCGCCTGACACTGAACCGCCCCGACAAGCTCAACAGCCTGACCGCGGCCATGTTGTTGGAAGTGCACGCCGCGCTGGACGCGGCGGCGGCAGACGAGGCCGTGCGCGCGCTGGTGCTCACCGGCACGGGCAGGGGTTTTTGCGCCGGACAAGACCTGAGTGACCTGAAGGCGCCGCCGGGAAGCGACACCGTGGACTTCGGCCAAGTGGTGGGCGACTATTACAGCCCGCTGGTGCGCCGTTTGCGTGCGATGCCCAAGCCGGTAGTGTGTGCGGTTAATGGCGTAGCAGCTGGGGCAGGAGCCAATATCGCGCTGGCCTGCGATATCGTGATCGCGGTGCAGACGGCCAACTTCATACAACCTTTTTGCAAACTCGGTTTGGTACCCGATGCCGGTGGCACTTGGTTCTTGCCCCAGTTGGTGGGTCGCGCCCGTGCTATGGGGTTGGCTTTGCTGGGAGACACCGTAAGCGCGCAGCAAGCGGCCGATTGGGGTTTGATCTGGAAGTGTGTTGACACCGCGAATTTTGAAGCCGAAGTTACGACAACAGCGCGCAAGTTAGCCAATGGCCCAACCCTGGGTCTGGCCCGTACCAAGCAAGCCATTGACGCTGCGGCCACCAGCACGCTGGATGAGCAACTCGACCGCGAGCGTGACCTGCAACGCGAGCTGGGCAACAGTCAAGACTATGCCGAAGGGGTGAGTGCGTTCCTGAACAAACGGGTGGCACGGTTCAGTGGGCGTTGAGCTTCGTTCGATCCAGTAACTCACGTTCTTGTTTCCTCACATGCTGACAAGCGATTTTTCGTTCATCTGGACACTGTCTTCTGCTTCGCGGGATCAGGCCGCCACCGCACTCTGCTCCGCGAATGTCCTCCGCCCTGCGGGCTCCCCCTTGATTTCGCTACGCAGAGCGCGGCACCGGCCTGATCCTGCCAACGTGAGGGGTATTCGACTGTTGCACTCCCACCCTGTTCGCTGCCCAGGCGCTTGGGGTGAATGGCGTAGCGAAATCAAGGAGGAGGCCGCAGGCCGGGGGACATTCGCGTAGCCACTTACCCCAAGCGCCTGGGCGTACAAAACTCAAAGTGAGTAGTGAATCCCAAGACCTTCGATAGCGAACCTTTAACCACGTCAAAAAGCGCCAGGAACCTTAACCATGCCTGTAGTTCACACCACCCCGACCGATTTACTCGACCCGATTGAAAAAGCCAGCCGGGACGAAATCACCGCCTTGCAAATCCAGCGCCTGAAGGCCACGCTCCACCACGTCTATCAAAACGTGCCGCACTACCGCCAAACCTTTGACGCCATGGGCGTGCACCCCGACGACTTGAAGACGCTGCAAGACCTGGCGAAGTTCCCCTTCACCAGCAAGAAGGACTTGCGCGATAACTACCCCTTTGGTTTATTTGCCGTGCCCCAAGAGCAAGTTGCACGCATTCATGCCTCATCAGGCACCACTGGCAAGCCGACCGTGGTGGGCTACACCGCCAGCGACATCAGCCACTGGGCCGATCTGGTGGCGCGCTCCATTCGCGCGGCGGGTGGTCGCAAGGGGGACATGATCCACGTCTCCTACGGCTACGGTCTCTTCACCGGAGGCCTGGGCGCGCACTACGGAGCTGAACGCTTGGGTTGCACGGTGATTCCGATGTCGGGCGGTCAAACCGAAAAACAGGTGCAACTGATTCAGGACTTCAAGCCCCGCATCATCATGGTGACACCGTCTTACATGCAGGTCATCATTGAAGAGTTTGTGCGCCAGGGCATTGATCCGCGAGCAACTTCACTGAAGATTGGCATCTTTGGTGCTGAACCCTGGACCGAGGCCATGCGTCGTGAGATTGAGGCCAGCGCCGCCATGGATGCGGTGGATATTTATGGTCTGTCTGAGGTCATGGGCCCCGGCGTGGCCAGCGAGTGCGTGGAATCCAAAGACGGCCCGGTGATTTGGGAAGACCACTTCTACCCCGAGATCATCCACCCTGAAACGGGTGAGCTGCTGCCCGATGGCGAAGTGGGCGAACTGGTTTTCACCTCGCTCACCAAAGAGGCTTTCCCCGTCATCCGCTATCGAACGCGTGACTTGACCCGTTTGCTGCCGCCGACCTCGCGCGCGTTTCGCCGCATGGGCAAGATTGTGGGCCGCTCGGACGACATGCTGATCATTCGCGGCGTGAACGTGTTCCCCACGCAGATCGAAGAGTTGGTACTCAAGCACGGCAAGCTCTCGGCGCTTTACCAGATCGTCGTCACGCGTGAGGGACTGCTGGACGAGGTTGAGGTGTTGACCGAGTTGCAACCCGCCGAAGCGCATCTGTCTGCGAGCGACATCAGCGAGATCAGGCACTGGCTGCAAGGCCGCATCAAGACCATGGTGGGCATCAGCGCACGGGTGAAGGTGCTGCCGCCCAACTCGGTGGAGCGAAGCTTGGGCAAGTCGCGCCGCGTGATTGATCAACGTCCCAAAGTTTGAGGCTTGTACCATGAGCACGACAACGAACACGCCTACGACGCCCAGCAACTTGAGCCCACAAGCCATTGCCGAAGCCGTTGCCGTCGGCATGATGGCCAAAGACCGCGCCACCACCCACTTGGGTATGCGCGTGACCCACATCAGCCCCGGCGCTGCGAACTTGGAGATGACTGTGCGTGAGGACATGCTCAATGGTCATGACACCTGCCACGGCGGCTACATCACCACGCTGGCCGACTCGGCTTTTGCCTTTGCCTGCAACTCCTATAACGAACTCACCGTGGCAGCCTCGCTGACGATTGATTTCATCGCGCCCGTGTTCAATGGCGAGGTGCTGACGGCGCGTGCGGTGGAGGTCTCTTTAAGCCGACGCACCGGAATTTATGACGTGGAGGTCATCAATCAGAAAGGGGCGTGTGTGGCGGTTTTTAGAGGTCGATCACACCGTATTCAAGGCAGGCAGGTGGTCATACTGCCCGTCTGAGCAAGAGCAGAGCAGTTGGCAATCAACCGCAACTCAGACTCACCGCTTGCAAGGTTTTTCCACTCTTGGGCTCGGCGATCACCAGGTTGATTTGTCTTGGGTTTTGAGGGTTTGAAGCAATGGCCGAAAACTTCAAAGTTTGCGCGCCTTCGTAGTTGCCCACAGGGGTGTACTGGCGTACCACAAAATCATGTTTCAGGTTTTCGCCCTTGTTCTCACCCGCGCTGACGCGTGAGCTGTGGCCATGCTCGGTCACCGTCCAGTAGGCAGTCCAGGGGCCAACGCCTTGCACGGGGATAATGCGCGCTTCAAATTGATGGGCATCGCTGGTGCGTTGCAGCGTGATGCTGGCGCGGGCGGGTTCGGTGCTGGCGGTGAGGGCGCGGGCGGTGTCGCGCCAGTCTTGGCCGTTGCGCACGATCTGCGGCGTGTAGATATTGGGCAAGTTGTTAGTGGCCGCAATTTGGCGTTGGCGCGTGGTGTGGCTCGGGCTGGCAAAGCGGTCTACCCAACCGATGTAGTTCCAGTAGCCCACATGAAAGGCCTGCGCCACCACCGGCTGGCCTTTCAGGGTGGACAGCCATTGGTCAGCCGGTGGGCAAGAGCTGCAACCCTCAGAGGTGTAAAGCTCAATCACCGGGGTGAGCCGCTCGCCCGTGCGGACTTGGCAGGTGGATTCAGCAGCCAGGGCTATAGCGGGTAGGACGACGAAGATGAGGGTGATGGACGCGGTACGTGATGTAAAGAAGTGCATGGCAGTCTCCGTTAGAACTTGTTCGTCGCGTTCTATGCATGTTTCTTACATCGGGTGTCGCACTTTATATCTGGATCCACCCATCTTAATGAGTGCTTAAGATCAGGTCGCTAGAATCCACTCACGATGAGTGACTTTTTTGCAACTGAAGATTAGAATTTTGGCTGTGGCTCCAACGCTTTCTTTGGCTAAACGACTTAGCCTTTCTTTGGTTATAGCGCTCATGGTCTTGCTGACCGCTGGGCCATTTCTGCACGCGCATTACGGTGTGGCTAAGGTGACGGGATTGCACTTGGCAGGCGTAAGCACCGTGGAAAAAGTCCATGGCACCTTTTCTGTCACCAGTTTTACACAAGAAGAAGAGCAAGAATCGGCGGCTGTGGGCGTTGGGACTTCTTACACGCGTCAAATAGCACTTGAACTCGACGATCAACCTATGCGTTGTTTGGTTGTGATCGCCGTCTTATTTTCGTCATTTGCCGTCGTGGTGGCCAAAGTCATTTTTGCATCGCGTCATTCAGATTCAGAACTACGTGCTTTCAGTCCCGGTTTTCCACCTCTCCCACACGCGCCACCTATATCTCGCATTTGAGGCTGTTAGTTTGTGCGCACGGTGACGTGCGATGACTTTGGATGATCTATGTGTGGAGTGAGTGATGTTCAATCGTGTGAAGTTTTCTTTGCGTAAAGCCTTGGTTTTGACGCTGTCAGGTTTGTTTTTAAGTGTGTCTGCACAAAGCCAGGCCATACCCACTCAAGCACTCGTCAATGCACCATCGATTCTGCTGCTCAACACAAAGCAGCAAGCCGTTCTGGGTATTCACGTTGCTACGGTGCAAGCTTCGACTCGTGCTCAGTTGTTGGCCAACGCGACGGTCGTCACAGCACCTGGCAAAGAGTTCACGGTTTCTGCACCTTATGCCGGACAAATTTCTCGCCTGATGGTCGGTTTGGGTGATTCGGTTAAATCCGGTACTGCTTTGGCGCAGTTCACTAGCCCAATGCTGGGTGATGCGCGGCGTCTTTCAAATGAAGCACTCATTGAGCAAAAAAATGCCAACGCTGCAGCGCAGCGTGACCAAGCGTTGTTTGACGAAGGCATTATTCCTGCTGTGCGATTGCAGTTGAGTCGATCTAAACAAGACGCAGCTCAGTCACTCGCGCGCTCGCGCGAAGCGGAATTGTCTGCTGCTGGTATGCGCTTCGACACGGACTCCAGTGGTGGCTATGCCACAGGGACGCTCAAAGCCCCGTTCTTGGGCGTGGTTATCGAGACCTTTACGTCGGTGGGTCAACGTGTAGAAGCGGGTGCAGTTCTCTTCAAGTTGGCCGATGATAGGCAGTTGCAGTTGGATATCCAGTTGTCCACTGAGAAAGCAGCACAACTTCAAGTCGGTGATGAGGTGAGCATTGCTTCGCGTAATGCCAAAGCCAAGATTTTGGGGGTGAGTCGCGCCGTTGACACCAGCCAGACGGCACGGGCACGCGCTATGGTGACTAGCCGTGGCAGCTTGCAAATGGGTGAAATTGTGCCTGTGACCGTTCATGCAAATAGCAGATCGGATACGAGCAAGTCCAATACACATTGGTTGATTCCTGCGCGCGCCGTCACGCAGTGGCGCGGAAAACCCTTGGTTTTTGTGGCGACTGAACAAGGTTTTGAGGCACAAGTGGTGACTGTTTTGTCGTCTACCGATGACTTATCTTTGATTCAAATCGCTTTGTCTCCTAGTGCTAAGGTGGCTATCACGGGCATTGCCTCTTTGCGCGCTTTGCTGCAAAAGGACGAATGATGTTTGAAAAACTGATTCGTCTGAGTCTGCGTTTTCGCGGCCTGACGCTGGCTTGCGCTGGCTTGCTTTTTCTTGCCGGCATTCATGCGTGGCTCAATTTACCTATCGACGCTTTCCCTGATATCTCACCCACACAGGCGAAAGTGATTCTAAAAATACCGGGCATGACGCCCGAAGAGGTCGAGCAACGGGTGGTTCGGCCCATTGAACAAGAGCTGCTTAGCATCCCTAACAAACGCGTCGTGCGATCAATCTCGAAGTATGGCATTGCAGATATCACCATTGATTTTGATGAAGGCATCGATTTGTACTGGGCACGCCAACAAGTGTCAGAGCGTTTGGGCAATGTGATGCGTGATTTACCCACCAGCGTAAGCGGTGGTTTAGCGCCGATCACCACGCCGCTGAGCGAGGTATACATGTTTACGGTCGAAGGCGAAGGATTTAGCCTGGCTGAGAAACGTCGTGTGCTGGATTGGGTGATTCGCCCCGAATTGCGCACCATTCCTGGCGTGGCTGAAATCAACTCACTCGGTGGCGAAGTGCAAACGTTTGAGGTGATTCCCAACACATCAAAAATGGCTGCTATGGGCGTGAGCATGACCGATATGAGGCAAGCGGTGCTGGCCAACAACAGCAACGATGGCGCAGGTCGTTTGACCGCAGGCGAAGAAGCTTTGGTGGTACGCGTTGAAGGTGCTGTCAAAACGCTGGATGATTTACGAGCTGTGCGCTTACAGACATCTCATAAAGCATTGGTACTGCTGGACGATGTGGCCACCGTTGCTGTCGGATCGCTCACGCGGTACGGCGCTGTAACCCAGGACGGCCAAGGCGAAGCCGTGGAAGGTTTGGTCTTGGGTATGCGTGGTGTTAATGCTCGCCAGTTAGTCGATGCAGTAGGAATCCAGTTGGAGAAAATAAAACCCCGTCTGCCTAAGGGTATGAGCGTGAAAACGTTTTACAACCGTGGTGATTTGGTCACGCGCGCAGTAGATACCGTAACGCACGCCCTGATGACCGCAGCTGTCTTGGTTTGCATCACCTTGTATGTGTTTTTGGGGGGGATTCGTGCGGCGGTGGTGGTGGCAGTGGCTTTGCCATTGGCTTTGTTTTGCACCTTCATACTGATGCGAAGTTTTGGCTTGACCGCTAACTTGATGAGCTTGGGTGGATTGGCTGTTGCATTAGGTATGTTGGTCGATGCCTCGGTGGTGGTGGTTGAAAACATCGAGACTGCATTTGCGGCGCATCCCGAAGGTCATGCCTTGTCAAAAACCGAGATTTTGCTAGACGCTGTCAAACAAGTGGTTAAGCCCGTAGTGTCTGGCGTATTGATCATTTGTGTGGTTTTTTTGCCCTTGCTCAGTTTGGAAGGTTTGGAAGGAAAGTTGTTTTCCCCTGTAGCGGTGACCATCATCATGGCCTTGGTTGCATCACTATTGCTGGCATTCAGTGTCATTCCCGCCTTGGCTTCGTGTGTGCTCAAAGAAAAAGGGGCGCACGAGCCTGTGGTGATGAGAAATATTCACGCCATTTATTTGCGTTTGCGTGAGCGTGTCTGGGCTCATCCGAACTGGCTATATGGTGTGTCCGTCGCCTCACTGGTTGTGGCTGTTGTGCTGTATGGTTTTATTGGTAAAACCTTCATGCCTACCTTAGACGAAGGTGATGTGCTGGTGCAATTGCAAAAGTTGCCGTCTATTTCTCTGGAGGCCGCACTCGAAATGGATACGCGTGTGCAGCAAGCCATTTTGAGCCATGTACCGGAGGTGCAGTCAATCGTGGCGCGTGCTGGCTCTGATGAATTGGGGCTAGATCCAATGGGTTTGAATGAGACAGACACTTTTTTGGTGCTAAAACCCAAGAGCGAATGGCGTGGATCGAAAGAAGACATCATCAACCATTTGCGTAGTGTGCTCGAAAGTTTTCCCGGATTGGTTTACGGCTTCACGCAACCCATTGAGATGCGTGTTTCTGAAATGCTTACGGGTACACGGGGGGATGTGGCCATCAAAATTTTTGCTACTGATTTAAGTCTTATCAACGAAGCAGCTCAAAAAATTTCCAGTCTCGTGCGCACCGTACCCGGCGCTGCAGAGGTCATCGCCCCCAAGGCTGAAGGTTTGCAGTATCTATCGGTCCGCGTGAATCGCACGACTCTAGGTCAGGCAGGCTTTAGCGTGGAGGCTTTTCAACAAGCGCTCAAAAATCAAGTGGAAGGTGAATCATTGGGTTATGTGTTGCAAGGTGGTGTGCGCATGCCACTGACATTGAAAGGCAATGAGGCCACACGTCAAAGTCCTGAAGCTTTTAAGAATATGCAACTGGCTGCGCCTGACGGTCGCGTATGGGCGGCCAGTGCATTGGCAGACATACGATTGATTGATGGCCCTATTCGTGTTGACCATGAGCAAAGTACGCGCTTTGCCAGCGTTCAAGTCTCGGTTGACGGTCGTGACTTAACGGGGTTCGTTGAAGATGCAAAAAAAGCCGTCGCCTCTTTAAAGCTACCGGGTGATGTTCGGATTGTGTGGGGCGGTCAATTTGAAAACCAACAACGTGCGGCGGCCCGATTAGGATTGGTTATCCCTGCCGCCATGGTCATGATTTTTGCCATTTTGGTTTTCACTTTTGGCTCAGTTATGCAGGCAGGAATCGTTTTTTTGAATATTCCTTTTGCCTTGGTGGGTGGCGTGGTAGCTTTGTCCATTTCGGGGGAGTACTTGTCTGTGCCCGCCTCGGTCGGTTTTATTGCTTTGCTCGGTATTGCCGTGCTGAATGGTGTGGTGATGGTGACGCATTTCAATGAACGACTGCTTGATGGTGAGCCTATGGATGTGGTCGTTCGATTGGGTTCCGAGCGCCGCCTACGTCCGGTACTCATGACGGCCGTCATTACTGCATTAGGCATGATTCCCCTTCTTTTTTCCACAGGGCCGGGATCGGAAATTCAACGACCATTGGCGATTGTTGTCACCGGTGGTTTGGTCAGTTCCACATTGCTGACGATACTTTTATTGCCGAAGCTGTTTGAACATTTTGGTGGCTTAAACAGCGTGCCATGGTCTGCATTGATGCGATTTTTAGCTGGGAGAAAAAAATGAAGCGGGCTATGAAGAGTCGCACTTTGTGGTGTAGCGTAGTCCTCGCAATAGGCTGTGGCGTTGTGCATGCTCAAACGCCAACAGAGTCCTTGCTAGCGGACTACCTGCCTTTGGAAGCCTCTGTCAAAGATGCGTTGATCTCCAGTCCTCTGATTCAAGTGGCTCGTGCAAAAAGAGAGGGTTGGTCTGCAAGGGCAAAAGGCATCAGCGCGGGTTCGGCGGAGTTCACGCTTCGCAGTACGTCGCAGCAGCGTCGTGATGCGGTTTCGGGTGTGCAAATGTACGAGTCAATGGTCAGTATTGAGCGGCCTTTGCGTTTGTGGGGGAAGCGCGGTATTGATGCCGATTTGGCATTGAAAACCCAAACCTTTGCCGATATCGAGTACACCGATGCCATGCATGAGGGCAGTCGTGAGTTGCTCAAATTCTGGTTTGCTTACATGCGTGCTTTGGCCGATCAAAAAAATGCCATGACCACGTTCAGCTTGGCCGAAAAAATGCAGCGTTTGACAAGCATTAAATTCAAGCAAGGCGAAGTGTCCAAACTCGATACCGAATTGGCCAGTGCTGAATTTGAAAGAATCTCTGCCGCCCGTTCGCTTGCTGATTCTCAGTTGGCATCGGCAAGCTCAGCTTTCTTGCGCCGTTATCCAATGTTGGTTTTGCCGGTGAATTTACCGGTTGCCTTATCGGTCGTTACGGGTGACTTTCCCGCACTCCCTGAGTTTAAGGTTTCGATGGTCGCGATGCGAGGAGAGTTTTTAGAAAAAAACCATGAACTCAACATGATGCGTGTGGATGCACAGCGCTTGCGCTTGGCGGCAGACCGAGCCGCGCGTGACCATTTACCTGATCCGACTTTGGGTGTATTCATGGGGCGCGAGCGAGCAGGGGCTGAAACCATTACTGGGGTGATGATCTCCATGCCATTACCAGGCGCGGCACGCGCACATCATGCCAGCGCGGTCATGGCCGATGCGCAAGCGGCTAGCGATAAAGTGGCACTGGCAGAGCAGCAATTGGGCGCTTTATTTGAGAGTATGTGGATTCAGTTTCAGCATAAAAAAAATGCGACTGAAAACCTCAACTCAGCGGCACAACGTCAAGCCTTAGCCGCCGAAAAATCAGTCAAAGCCTACGCGTTGGGTGAGGGTAATTTATCGGAAGTACTGCTGATTGCACGTATGGCCAGCGACAACCTGAATGCAGCAGAGCGTATGCAGGTTGATGTGATTGAGCTACTCGCATTGATTCGTCTAGACCTTCACCAAATTTGGGATTTTGATGAGTAAATCACCGGCCACTAATGCCAGTGAAAGCCAAAAATGGGAATGGCCCGATTTATAACTGCTTACACTGCGCACTGGCTGAGTTTTATTGTGCCGAACGAATGGCAATAGCGGGGATTTGATGAATCGAATGCCCCGTCGAATCCAGCCTCCACCCATCCGAAAAGTTTTTAATCACTGGGGGTAAATTCCCCGCCCCTTGGGGCGTAATCTTGGCGGATGAGCGAATACATACACAAGAGTCACAACGTTACGGCACTGCTGTACCACGTAGTGTTTCCAGCGAAGTATCGGAGGGCCGTATTTGACG
>JANXSU010000136.1 GCA_025356545.1 Comamonadaceae bacterium | reverse complement strand
CCAATCGTTCTTGAGCGAGATGGTTTGCATCATGCCGCGCGGCGCTTCAATCGCCTTGGGGCTGGCGGTGAAGCCCTGGCTGGCCAAGAGGGCTGACATCATGCCCGCACGCGCCGCGCCACCGGGGTGAAAGGGCTTGGTCATGCTGCCAAACTGCTCGCGCATGCCAATGGGCTGCGAGGCGGCAATGCCCAACGCCATGGCGGTTTTTTGCACGTCGAGTTGCAGCAGGCGTGCGCAAGCAGCCGCCGCACCCAGCGTGCCGGTGGAGCCGGTGATGTGCCAGCCGCGGTCGTAGTGGTCGGGGTACATGGCGTTGCCCACACGGCAGGCCACGTCAATGCCGATGACCAGCGCGTCAATCACGGCGCGGCCCGTGAAGTTGCCAGGCATAGCGCCCGACGTGCCCATGTGCTCGGCCAGCGCCAAGATGGCCGAGGCCACGGGGCCTGCGGGGTGAATGATGGTTTTGAGGTGGGTGTCGTCAAAGTCAAAGGTGTGGGAGGTGATGCCGTTGATCAACGCGGCGCTGGACATGTCTACCCTCTCAGTGCGGCCCAACACGCTGGCCTGGGCTGAAGGTTGCAGCAGTTGCACGGCGGCCAGGGCGGCGTGGGCCGACTCGTGCTGTGCCGCACCCACGGCGCAACCGAACCAGTTGACGAAGGTGCGATGCGCTTCATGGTCCACCGCGTCGCTCCAGCCCTTGGAGGGGTGGGTGGCAACAAACTGGGCGAGGATTTGCGTGATCGCGGGGGCGTTGTGGTCAGCGGCGACCTGGGTATTGCGGGCCATGGAGAGGGTCTTTCTTGGATGAAGTTGAAATTTAGTTGCTATTGAATCAGTAGCTGCTTGTGCTATTAAATAAAGAGGTACAGCCGTTTTTGTTTATTGAAATCAGTTGTCTAGCTCGATATTTCTGTCTTTGGCCAGCTTGGTCCAGCGGGCAATGTCAGCCTTGATGTAGGCCCCAAACTGCTCAGGCGACATGGGCATGGGTTCTACCGCTTCGACCGAGAGCTTCTCGCGCAGATCAGGCGCTTTGAGCACACTGTTGAGCGATTCATTGAGCTGCTTGACGATGGCCGGTGGCAGGCCCGCAGGCCCGACCACGCCGTACCACTGCATGGCGTCAAAGCCTTTGAAGCCAGACTCGTCCAGCGTGGGCACGTCTTTGAACAGCGGGTGTCGCTTCAAGCCGGTCACCGCCAGCGGGCGCACACGCCCCGATTTGATGTGGGGAATGGCTGCCGCCAGGCCGGGGAACATCGCCTGCGTTTGCCCACCCATCAGGTCGGTAAAGGCCGGGGCAATGCCACGGTAGGGGATGTGCACCATGAAGGAGTTGACCTGCTGCTTGAACAGCTCCATGGTCAAGTGGGTGAGCGAGCCCGCGCCGGACGAGCCGTAGCTCACGCGCCCCGGGTTCTTGCGCAAATACTCGATGAACTCTTTGATATTTTTAACGGGCAGTGCGGCGTTGATCACCAGCACATTGGGTGTGCCGCCAATCATGCCGATGGGGGTGAAGTCTTTGACGGCGTCAAACGGTAGCTTGCGCGTGGCCGGGCTGGTGCCGTGGGTGGCCACGTAGCCTTGCATCAGGGTGTAGCCATCGGGCACGGCCTTGGCCGTGTTCTGGCTGGCAATCACGCCGCCGCCGCCGCCCTGGTTGTCCACGATCATGGGTTGGTTGAGTACTTTGCTCCAGCGCTCGGTCACCGTGCGGCCAATCATGTCGGCCCCGCCGCCGGCGGAGACGGGCACGATGTAGCGAATGGGCTTGTTGGGGTAGGCCGCCTGCGCGTTGACGTTGAGGTGGACGAGAGCGGCTGGCAGTAGCAAAGCTGGCGCAGTGCCCAGCAGGGTACGACGTTTCATGGGAGAGGTTTCCTTGGGTCGAGGAGGAGGATCAAAGGCCACCATTGTCTCACTGGTGCATTTTCCAGGTGGAAAAGCGTTTGTGAGTAAAACTACACTCAAAGCTATGTCCAAAATTTCACATTCCTGCGTCTGGTTTCGCCGTGACCTGCGCGTGCATGACCATGCGGCTCTGTACCATGCATTGAAAAATTGCGCGTCGGTTTACGGAATTTTTGTGTTGGATACCGACATTTTGGAAAATCTGCCGCAGGCTGACCGCCGGGTGGAATTCATTCTTGAATCGTTGAGGGATTTGGACGCGCAGATGCAGACCATGAGCGCAGGCCGTGCTCGTCTGATTGTTTTGCACGGTCACGCGGTGGATGAAATCCCGCGCATCGTTCGGCAACTGGGTGTGCAAGCGGTGTACGCCAACCACGACGACGAACCTCATGCTCTGGCGCGCGATGCTGCGGTGGGCGAGGCCTTGCAAGTCCTAGGGGTGGCACTTCACACTTTCAAAGATCATGTGGTGTTTGAGCGGCAAGAGGTGCTCACCCAGCAGGGTAAGCCTTACACGGTTTTTACGCCTTACAAAAACGCGTGGCTAAAGAAGTTGGCTCAAGACGGCGGTGACTTTTATTTGAAGCCCTATCCCACAGAAAACTACGCGTCGCATTGGGCAGATGTGTCGCAGCAGATGTCTACGTCCCTCAAAGGACTGTGCAGAGTACCCAGCTTGCAAGATATCGGGTTCGAGCCCACAAACCTCAAGGCCTTGAACATTCAAACCGGCGCAACAGGCGCACAAACCTTATTACAGAATTTTTTAGAGCGCATTGATCACTACCAAGCCGCGCGTGATTTCCCGGCGGTTAAAGGTCCGAGTTATTTGAGCGTTCATCTGCGCTTTGGCACGGTGTCGATCCGCGAGTTGGCGCGGCTGGCACACCAGCGGATGTTTGACAGTCACGTCACAGGGTCAGCCGGCGCGGCCACTTGGTTGTCAGAGCTGATTTGGCGTGATTTTTATGCACAAATTGTGGCGAATTTCCCCCATGTGGTGCAGGGCGCGTTCAAGCCGGAATACGACCGCATTGCGTGGGAGCAGGGGTTGCTGGCGGATGAGTTGTTTGCCGCCTGGTGCGAAGCTCGCACCGGCTACCCACTGGTGGACGCGGCCATGCGCCAGCTCAACCAGAGCGGCTACATGCACAACCGCTTGCGCATGGTGGTGGCCAGTTTTCTGACCAAAGATTTAGGGATTGATTGGCGCTGGGGTGAGCGCTACTTTGCCGAAAAACTCATTGACTTTGACTTGTCTGCCAACAACGGCGGTTGGCAATGGGCGGCGTCCAGTGGTTGCGATGCGCAGCCTTACTTTCGCATCTTCAACCCGATCACGCAAAGTGAAAAGTTTGACGCTGAGGGCAAATTTATCAAGCGTTACATGCCGGAGCTAGTTCACTTGAGCGCCAAGGAAATTCATTTGCCGAGACAGCCTATCGTTGACCATGCGCAAGCGCGACTCAAGACGCTGGCGCGCTATGCGGTGGTGAAAACCACCCCGTAGAGGAGGCCTGTGATCGCTTGCCGTTTTAACTGTCACTTCACTGAGATATATTGCGCAATATGCCAAATCTTGCCCCGCGCCAAGCGCAGTTCATCCAACTGCACCGTGAAGACCATGCGGCGGTGCGTGCAGAGTTGATTGCGGGCCTGCTGGCCCCCGCAGCCACCACTTCACCCAAATACCTTTACGACGCGCTTGGTTCGCGTTTGTTTGAGGCCATAACCGAGCTTCCAGAGTACTACCCCACGCGAACCGAAGCAGCTCTGTTTCTTGAGCATGCGAGCGCTATGGCTGCGTTGCTGCCTACGGGTGCTACGTTAGTGGATTTGGGTGCGGGAAACTGCGAAAAAGCGGCGCGTTTATTTGAGACCGTGCAACCCCGCCGCTATGTGGCTGTGGACATTTCAGTTGATTTTTTGCGCGGAGCTTTGCAGCGCTTGCAACGCCAGTACCCGGCACTGGACATGCTCGGACTGGGCCTGGATTTCTCGGCCCAACTGGCCTTGCCCCCCGAGGTGGGCGATGGCCCACGCATTCTGTTTTACCCTGGCTCCAGCATTGGTAATTTCACGCCTACCGAGGCATTGAAATTTTTGACCCAAGCCCGCGCAGCTTGCCAGGGCGGAGGCTTGTTGATCGGGGTTGATCTGATCAAACCCGCGACGATTCTGGAGCCCGCTTACGACGACGCGCTGGGCGTGACCGCTGCGTTTAACAAAAATTTGCTGCGCTACATCAACCGACTGATCGGTAGTGATTTCGCCATGACAGACTGGGCGCATCAAGCCTTCTTTAACGCGCAGCACTCACGCATTGAAATGCACTTGCAAGCGGTGCGCGACGTGACGGTGCGCTGGCCCGGTGGGCAACGCATTTTTGTGCAGGGCGAGCGCATTCATACCGAAAATTCATATAAATACCAGGAGGCGGATTTCCACGCATTGTTGCGTCAGGCCGGTTTCCAGAACACGCACGCCTGGAAAGATGCGCAAGGCTGGTTTGCCGTCTTTTGGGCGCAAGGGGATTAAGCATGAAACGACCATTGGTTTTGATCGTCAGCCCTGGCTTGGCGGTTGACAACAATGGCAACTGGCAAACCGCCAGGCGTTGGGCTCAGATGCTGCGCGGTGTGGCGCGCACCCGCATCCTGTCGCATTGGCCGGTGCCAGGTGAGAGCGCGGATGCCGTAGCCATGCTGGCCTTGCACGCGCGCCGTTCGGCCGACTCCATCAACGCCTGGGCCAGTTCCCATCCCGGTCAGGGCCTAGCCGTCGTGCTAACCGGCACTGACCTGTACCAGGACATCATTGACGATGCCACGGCTCAGCACTCGCTGGCGCTGGCACAGCAACTGGTGGTCTTGCAAGACAAAGGTCCGCAGGCGCTGCCGCCTCAGCACCGGGGCAAAACCCGCGTGATGTTCCAGTCCACCACGACGCGAAAGACGCTGCCGAAAAATCCCAAATTTCTAAAAGCTCTGATGGTGGGCCATTTGCGCGAAGTGAAGTCACCGCAAACCTTGTTTCAAGTCGCCAGACTTTTGGCATTACGCTCAGATATTTACATTGACCACATCGGCATCGCACTGGATCCCCACCTGGGTGTGCAAGCCCGCCTGGCTGAGGCCGATAACCCCAAGTACCGATGGCTGGGCGGGATAGCACATGAGTCCACGCGTTGGCACATCCAACGTGCCGATGTGCTGGTGCACTGCAGTCGTATGGAAGGCGGCGCGCATGTTGTGATGGAGGCGGTTTGCAGCGGCACGCCGGTCCTGGCGTCCAAGGTGGACGGTAACGTGGGCATGTTGGGCGAGGACTATGCGGGGTACTTTGCCTGGGGCGATGCGAAAGGTTTGGCCGAGTTGCTTACGCGCTGCCGCGATGACGCGCTATTTTTGGCGAGCTTGCGCGCACAATGTGAGGCACGCGCGCCCCTGTTTCAACCAGCCAAAGAGCAGGCTGAGCTGATTGATTTGATCAAAATATTGACCCGAAAAACCAACCCGAAAAAATTGATACTTCAACCATGAATACCCTCACCACTTTCCCTACTGAGCCGCGCCTGAGTTCCCTTTCCCACGGCGGTGGTTGCGGCTGCAAAATCGCCCCCGGTGTGTTGACCGAAATTTTGAAAGGCACCAAGGGAATGCCCATGCCGCCTGAGCTGATGGTGGGCATTGAAACCGCCGACGACGCGGCTGTGTACAAGCTCAACGAAGAGCAGGCGCTGATCGCCACCACCGACTTCTTCATGCCCATCGTGGACGACCCGTTTGACTTTGGCCGCATTGCCGCCACCAACGCCATCTCCGACGTGTACGCCATGGGTGGCACGCCCATCTTGGCGTTGGCGCTGGTGGGCATGCCCATCAACGTGTTGTCGACCGAGACCATCGGCAAAATTTTGGCCGGTGGCGAGGCGGTATGCCGTGCCGCAGGTATTCCTATTGCGGGCGGCCACACTATTGATTCGGTGGAGCCGATTTACGGCTTGGTGGCCCTGGGCCTGGTGCACCCCAAGCGCGTCAAGCGCAATGCTGATGCGCGCGTGGGCGACCGGCTCATTCTGGGCAAACCCATCGGTGTGGGCATCATGTCGGCCGCGCTGAAAAAAGAGCAACTCAGTGCCGATGGCTATGCGCAAATGATTGCGGTGACCACCAAGCTCAACACCCCCGGCCCTGAGTTGGCCGCGT
>JANXSU010000133.1 GCA_025356545.1 Comamonadaceae bacterium | reverse complement strand
TGATCGACCCGGATCGCGCCGCCCCGGCCCGCGCGGGTTCACCCCACAACGGCGGCACGGTGTACCTCACGGCGGCGGACAAAAACGGCATGATGATCTCCTTCATCCAGTCCAACTTCAAAGGTTTTGGCTCGGGCGTGGTCGTGCCCAACACCGGCATCGCCCTGCAAAACCGGGGCTGGGGCTTCAACCTCAAGCCGGGCCACCCGAATCAAGTGGCCCCGGGCAAGCGGCCCTCGCACACCATCATTCCGGGCTTCCTCACGTGTAACGGCGCGCCGCTGATGAGCTTTGGTGTCATGGGCGGCTCCATGCAGGCGCAAGGCCATGTGCAGGTGACGGTGCGCGTGGCCGACCATGGGCAGAACCCCCAGGTCGCCAGCGACGCCCCACGCTGGCGCGTGATGGACGACAACCACGGCGTGGCGGTGGAGTGGAACTTCTCGCCCGAGGCGATTGAAGGCTTGATCCAACGCGGTCACCCGGTCAAGGTGTCCCCACGCTTTGACACTGAGTTCGGCTGTGCCCAAATGGCCATGAAAACCGAGCACGGCTATATCGCCGCATCAGACCACCGCAAGGACGGCTACCCGGTTGGCTTCTGATTTTGTATAATCCAAAGCTTCGCAGCGCATTTGTGGTTCCGCGGCGAAGACCGTTATGACCTTGCGTCATGACACTCCCCACCTAAGAGATTCCCAGTAGAGGAACGCCGACCGTGGAAAAGAACCCGCCAAACCCTCCTTTAAAAAGAGAAATCTCATGTCAACTTTCAGCGCAAAACCCGCTGAGGTCGTGCACGAGTGGTTTGTGATTGACGCGACCGATAAGGTCCTCGGACGAGTAGCCAGCGAAGTTGCTCTCCGTTTACGCGGCAAACACAAGGCCATTTACACGCCTCACGTCGATACCGGTGACTTCATCGTCATCATCAACGCAGCACGTCTGCGTGTCACCGGCGCCAAGCCGATCGACAAAATCTACTACAGCCACTCCGGCTATCCTGGTGGCATCTCCGCCATCAACTTCCGCGACATGCAAGCCAAGTTCCCTGGCCGCGCTTTGGAAAAAGCCGTCAAGGGCATGCTGCCCAAAGGGCCGCTGGGCTACGCGATGATCAAAAAGCTCAAGGTGTACGGCGGTGCTGAGCATCCCCATACCGCCCAGCAGCCTAAAGTGTTGGAAATTGCTGGCATTTCTGCCGATGCAGTTAAAAGGGAGACCGCCAAATGATCGGTGAATGGAACAATGGCACCGGCCGTCGCAAATCCAGCGTCGCTCGTGTGTTTCTGAAAAAAGGCTCAGGCCAGATCGTTGTCAATGGCAAGGCTATTGAGAATTTCTTTGGTCGTGCAACCTCGATCATGATCTGCAAGCAGCCCTTGATGCTGACGAATCACGCCGAAACCTTTGACATCATGGTCAATGTGGCCGGTGGTGGCGAGTCCGGCCAGGCGGGTGCAGTGCGCCACGGCATTACCCGCGCCCTGATTGACTACGATGCAACGCTCAAGCCTGAGTTGAGCAAAGCTGGTTTCGTGACACGTGATGCACGTGAAGTTGAGCGTAAGAAGGTCGGTTTGCACGGTGCTCGCCGTCGCAAGCAGTTCAGCAAGCGTTAATCTCACCGCAAGTTGCGCTTGTCGCAAAACCTTGCAAAACAACGACCGTCAGAGTGCAAATTCTGACGGTCGTTTTACTTGTGGACTGCTAGACTTCACACCCCATGAGATTTCGACTGCTTCGCCGCCGCCTGACCATCAGTGCCCCCCGCATGGCGGTGCGCAGTGCGCTGCCTTGGCCTTTTCGCTGGGCCGTGATGGCGCTGGTGTTTGGTTTTTGTGCGGCCATTGGTCTGTGGGCGTTTCAGTTTGGCAAAGACATCGCTGGCATTGATGCCGATAGCGCTGAGCAAGTGGTGAAGTTGCGGTCGGAATTGAGCGCCCTACAGCAGAGACTGGCCAGCCTGCAAGAGGAACGAAACAAGGCCGTGTCGGTGTCGGATATCTCATTGACGCAACTGACCACAGAACGAGCGGCACAGGAGCGGCTGGCGTCTGTGAACAAGACGCTGGAGAGTGAAAACCAGTCTTTGCGCGCGGATCTGGGTTTTTTTGAAAAGCTGATCCCCGCAGTGGGTGGCTCTGGCATGGCCATACGCGGTTTACATGCCGAAGTTCTGGCCAATGGTCGCCAAGTAAAATGGCAGGTGTTGGTGATCCAGCCCGTCAAAGATGCGCCCGAGTTCAATGGGCGACTGGAGTTGGTGTTTACGGGTTTACAGGGCGGCAAACCATGGACGGCCAGCTTGGTAGAAGGGGCTCAAGCCCTCAAGCTGCGGCAATACGCCAGGAGCGAAGGTCTGTTTGATCTGCCGGCGCAGACCCAGCTCAAGGGCGTCAGCGCCAAGGTGATGGACGGCGCCGTGACCAAAGCGTCAGCGTCAATCAAGTTATGACTGCCCCCTAAAGGATTCGATATGTTCAACAAGAAAAAGCAACCACCGATCAGAAGTCTGATTGCTGATGGCACGCATATTGACGGCAACCTGACCTTTACCGGTGGTTTGCGGATTGATGGCGTGGTAGTGGGCGACATTCGATCTAACCCGGAGCAACCAGGTATCTTGGTGATTTCAGAAACTGCGTCGGTGACCGGGGAGATTCATGTGGATCACGTCATCATCAACGGCACGGTCACAGGTCCTGTGTACGCCAAGGGCATGCTGGAGTTGCAGCCCAAAACGCGAATCACGGGTGACGTGCACTACACCGCGCTTGAAATGCACCAAGGTGCCATCATCTCGGGCCAGATGCGGCCTTTGTCAGAGCCCGAAGCTGAGATAAAGCCCACACTGATGCTGGCGGCAAATCGTTAGCCACTGAATGGTTGACTAATTTGTTGTACTATTAACTTAATCACGTTTTTTGGAGTCTCTTATGAGCGCCGTTGCAGAAAATATCCAGACCGAAATGCCCAGCCCCATCCTGTTCACCGACAGCGCAGCCGCCAAGGTGGCCGATTTGATTGCCGAAGAAGGCAACCCTGAGCTGAAATTGCGCGTCTTCGTTCAAGGCGGTGGTTGCTCCGGCTTTCAATATGGCTTCACTTTTGACGAAGTGACCAATGAAGACGACACCACCATGACCAAAAATGGCGTCTCTTTGCTGATTGACGCTATGAGCTACCAGTACTTGGTGGGCGCGGAGATCGACTACAAAGAAGACTTGCAAGGAGCCCAGTTCGTCATCAAGAACCCGAATGCCACCACCACCTGTGGTTGTGGTTCTTCTTTTTCGGCGTGATGCTTGACTTAATGCGTGCTACCCGGATCGGTCAACCCTGAATCTGTGGGCTTCTTGGCTTTCGAGGCGACTTTACGTTGCAAATCCATTAAAAACAGCTAAAGCTCTTTAGTTCCAGGCAGGACCAAGCCTACTTGCTTGGTCCTTGCTTGAGTAGTTGCGTCTGGCGACTGCCATTTCCCGGTTTCGTGAAGAAAAAAATACGTAAGCACTGTTAATATGGCTATCGCTATCGTGGTGTGACTCATAATCGAAATGGCGACGAATTACAGCTAATTGCTGGGAGTTTTTACATGTCACAACCAGTTGCTGATCAGCTTTTTTTGGCCTATATGGGGCGTCCGGCCGATATTCAGTGGCGCTCTGCCACGAGCACGATCACCACTCAAATGGGTGACGCACCTTCGGCCGCGTTGCTAGCCGCTTTTTACAGTGCGGCCATTGCTGAAGGTGTTTTTTCTACCGCAGACAGCACGTCCACGTTAGTCAATAAGATATTTCTGAATCAGTTTGGTTTTGCGGCCAGCGAGTTTGAAAAAACCGCTTGGGGCAACTTGATTACGAACGGCACCATCTCAGCAGCTTCAGCCGCATGGACAATTTTCGTGAGCTACTTGGGTGCAACGAATGTGCCCCCGTCGTATCAATTGCCTGCGCAATCCAAGTTGGTCGCCATGGCTGTGTTTAGCGATGCGTTAACTGACCCTGCTGCTAATGTCGCTTATTCGCAACTTAATAGTTCAGCTGCCGCTGCTGGGCGTGCATATCTGGCCGTCATTACCAGCCAGACCACCGCTGCAACCGCAATTGCGGGTGTAGTAGCCACAGTGGCCAGCTTATCTACCGTCAAGACTGCTACTTTTACCCTCACATCCGGTATAGATAATGTTCAAGGTACGACGGGAAGCGACACCATTAATGCCAGTACAGCCGATACCTGGAGCGCCTCAGACACGATTGACGGTGCAGCCGGTATCGACACGCTAACAGCAACCTTGACGGGCGTCGGGGTTCCTGCTGGCGTAACAGTCACCAATGTTGAAACCATCAACATCACCACAACAGGCGTCGGCTTCACGGTCGACACCGCTGCCAGTGGTTACACTGGCTTAACGCAACTCAACGTGACGGACTCGGTTTCTGGGGCCATCAGCGTCACGTCTGCAAACACGACGGCACTTGGCATTGTGGCTACAGGGGCTTCGACCGTTGATGTAGTCGGTGGCGGTGGCGCTGTGTCAATTACTACGGGCGCTGGTGCTGTTAACTTGGGGCAAACGGCGGTGGCCAATGCTGTCACGTCCGTGGCGGTTGTGGGCGGAACCACCGTCAACCTGCAAGACCGCTCTGGTGCGTCTGCGGTCACAGGCAGCGGCTTGACGAGTGTTTCTTTGAATGGAAACACCGGGGCGGCCAGTCTTGTCAGCAATGGTTTGACATCGCTCTCACTCACCAGCGAGGCGCAAAACGCCACGGTGACAGCTGCTGCGGGTGCGCGTGCGTTGACCGTGAACCTCAATGGCGTGACCGGCGGCGCGATCACGGATGCCACTGCAACGACTGTGAGTGTCAGAAACTCAGGAGCTGTGTCATCCGGCGTCAGTGTGAGTGCCGCTTCTGCCACGAGTTTGAGTGTCGATGCCACTGGCGCAGCCCTCACACTGGCTGACGCCAGCATTGGGTCTGCAACGTCATTGACTATTTCGGGAAGCGCCAATGTGGTGATCAACAGCTTATCTTCCGTGGCATCACTCACGTCAGTCAATGCTTCGGGCTCAACGGCGAGTGTGAGCCTTGTGCCTGTGCTGGCTGTAGGTGTCAGCTACACCGGTGGTTCTGGCATTGACACGATCAGCACATCAACCGGTGCGACCGTCGCTATTGCGACAGGGGCCGGCAATGACTTTGTGACCTACGGTGGCCCAGTGGGCGTGGGTGGCTCTATCAACGGCGGGGCCAATACCGACACCATCAGCATGACGGCAGTGCAGGCGGTGACGGCGACAGGTTCAGCCGCTTTTGCAACAGCGGTGACCGGTTTTGAAGTATTGAGTTTGTCCGCTGCAACGGGCGCAGCCACAGCCATCAACATGGCCAACGCGGGTGTTAACAACTTGTCTATCGCAGGTGCAACGGGAGCTGCTTTGACAGTGACCAATGCGGCCGCTGACTTTACCTTGACGCAGCGCGGTGCGACGACGTTTGACAGTTCTGTAGGGTTGGCAGTGGATACAGGTGGTGGTGATAACGTGAATTTGGCGTACATTGCGGCCAATGGGTTTACGAGCACAGCAACCATCACCATTGCCAATGTTGAAAGCCTCAAAATTACAACGACCGATGCCGATGCGGTCGCGCAGACGGCCCTGATCGTGACACCCCTTACGGCGACTGCGGCCACTACCGTCACTGTGGCCGGTAATATGGGCGTGAGCCTGATTGGCGGCATGACGCAGACGGCCTTGACCTCGTTAGACGCTTCTGGCTTGACGACGAGTGGTATTTTTGGTGGCTTGACTTGGACCTCGGGTGCATTGGCAGCACCTGCAACCGTGAAGGGCAGCGCAGCCGGAACTGACACCTTGGATTTGTCTGCTGCCACGGCAGCAGTGACCCTAACCCTAGGAACGGGTGGCAGCACGGTGAAAACAGGCTTGGGCAATGACACGATCACCATCGGCGCGGCGACTGGCGTAAACAACGTCAACGTCGGTAGCGGGACTGATACCGTGATTCTGAATGGCATTCAAACCACCTTCGCCAACATGACGATCATCACGGGCATGTCGTCAGGCGACAAGATCAACCTGTTCGGTGTGAAAAATGGGGCCACAATTACCGCTCAAATAGCGATGGGAACAGCGGCGGTGGCAAGCCCTGCCGCCTCTTTGGCGACCGGCCTGAGTGCCGCCACCGCTGGCAATGGTAGTGTCAATACGATCTTCAAGTGGTTCCAGTTCGCCGGCAGCACTTATATAGTTGAAGACACTTCTGCTGCGGGGACCTTCCAGAATGGAAGCGACACCGTTGTGCAACTGGTGGGCTTAATTGATCTGACGAGCGCCACCATTACTTCGGGCGTGATCACGCTTGCGTAAGCAACTGATCACGACCATTTACTCCGATCTTTGTTGGGGAAAGTAAAAGCCACCGCTGACCTTCACCGGTGGCTTTTACAATAGGCGGCTCATGGTCACTACCGTCACCGCTTACACCGATCCACGCAACCGAGCCGCTGCGGGCGAGGGTTTTGATGGTGTGGTGCGCGTGGTGGTGGGTAGCAACTATGGCACCGGGGTTTTGCTGTATGACGGTCATGCCGTTCTGACAGCAGCTCATTTGTTCAAGGGCAACGCTGCCAGTGCGACGGTGTTGTTTGAAACAACGGCGGGCAACGCGAGTTTGTCTTCGGCGGGTGTTTCACTCATCCCCAGCTACGATCCGGTGCAAGACAATAACGATCTGGCCTTGGTGTGGTTGAGCATCCCCGCCACCGTGACGGCGCAGCGCTACACCCTGTACCGCAGCAGCGACGAATTGGGCCAGACCATGACGATGGTGGGCTATGGTTTGCCGGGCACGGGTGCGACGGGCCAATTGAGCAATTACGTCGGCCCACCCTTGCGTCTTAAAGCCAATAACCAGTTTGATGCGGACATGGGCACGCTAAAGAACACGCTGGGCGCGGTGATGGCTTGGACGCCCATAGCGGGTACGCAGCTGGTGGCAGATTTTGACAGCGGCGCCAGCAACCAAGATGCCTTGGGGCGGTTGATTAATCAGTCTGGACTGGGCTTGGGAGAAAACGAGGGCTTGGTGGCCCCTGGCGATAGCGGTGGGCCGGCGTTTATCAATGGCCAGATTGCGGGCATTGCCAGTTACACCGCCAGCTTGGCGTTGGGTAGTGTTCATCCGGATGTGGATGGGGCGGTTAACAGCAGTTTTGGTGAGATCGCTGCTTGGCAGCGGGTGAGCGCCTACCAGCAGTGGATTGACCAAAGTCTGCGGGCGCACTACCCGAATGCACCTACCCAAGCCGCAGCCGTGCAAAAGACAGTGATCGAGGGCAATAGCGGCACAAGTTATGCTTATTTTCTGTTGCAATTCACGGGGGTGCGGAGTGACCCTAACCAGTGGTTGAGCGTGGACTACACCACGCGCGATGGAACGGCCACAGCGGGGCAGGACTATTTGAGCGTTGCTGGGAAGCTGGTGCTATACCCAAACGAAAATCAGGCCGTCATTCCGGTGGAAATCATGGGGGATACCACCCCCGAGCCGAATGAAACCTTCTACCTGGATGTCACCAACCCGGTGGGCGGCAGCTTTGGGGTGGGCGTGGTGACGCTCACGGCCATGCGGACGATTTTGAATGATGACGGCGGCATCTTTGCTGGATAATTCAGCCTTGGTCTGCCGCTTGTAAAGCGGTGGTGTTTTGACTTTAAGAAAGCCTCCATGCCGATCATCAAAATTGACAACAAAGACTACGAACTTGACACGCTGCCCGATCAGGCCAAGGCTCAACTGGCCAGCCTTCAGTTTGTCGATACCGAGCTACAACGTCTCAGTGCCAAAGCGGCCGTACTGCAAACCGCGCGCGCGGCCTATGCCAAGGGTTTGAGTGATGTGCTTCTGAACACCCCGTCAATCACGGGTGGGGACACGATTAAGCTGGGGTGATGACGGGCCCTGCACTGCTTCAACGCATCACCACGGAGTATGTGGAGGTTGAGGATCGGATTCGTCTTGTCGCAGAGGTGCACGGTGACGCCACTATGGTTTTGTGGTTAAGCCAGCGCTTATTGGGACGACTGTTGCCTAGCTTGATCCAGTGGCTTGATGGGCAGAGGGGTAGTGATGCCACCTGGGCCCATCTGTTGCATGAATTTGCCCAGCAGACGGCGCAATCCGAATTGACGCCGCAAGCGCCAGTTAGAGCCGTGGTGGACGGGCCTAATTGGCTGGTGCAGTCTGTGGACGTTGGTTGCTCTGCCAATCTTATGACTCTGACATTTAGAGATGGATCAGGGCAAGCGGCTACGTTGAATTTGGAAGTTACGCCGATGCGTCAATGGCTTTCTATTTTGCGGGATCTTTGTCAAAAGGCGGCGTGGACTTTGGACATGTGGCCCGAGTGGTTTGAAGGCGGTACCAAGGTGGTAAACGCGAAAAGACTGACGTTTCATTAAACAACTGAAACGGCTTTTGGCTGCATTTTAAAAATTCATATAGGACATACTCTATAATTCCTATATGAATTTAAATCTGCGGATTCCGCTGAACACGAATGCAGAGCAGTTGGCCAGCTTGCTGGCCCTGCAGTCGGCGTTTGCGCAGGTTTGCAATGCGTTAGCGCCGATGGTGCAGCAAACCCGGGTGTGGAACCGGGTGACCTTGCATCATTTGAACTATCGCAGCTTGCGCGAGCGTTTTCCTGCGATGGGCTCGCAGATGGTGTGCAATGCCATTTACTCAGTGTCGCGCACGTGTCGGGTGGTGTTTCAGCATCCGCAGAGCCCTTATAACTTGGTCAGCTTGGGTGACCGGCCGCTGCCTTTGTTGCGTTTTGCCGATACCTGCCCTGTGTATTTTGACCGGCACACCTTGAGTGTGAAAGATGGACAGCTGTCGATGTATACGCTGGAGGGCCGTCTGCATTTCGCGCTGGCCTTGCAGCCCGCCGATGAGGCGAACTTCAAGACCATGAAGTTGCGTGAAATTGTGCTGGCGCGCCGTGTGGATGATGTATTCGAATTGTCATTTTTATTGTCTGATGAACAAGATAAATCAGCGCCTGAGCTGGAGTTGTCTGCAAGCGCTGAAGTCCCGGAATATGTGTTGGTCGAGGAGGCCGTATGAATCCCAGTAAACCCCCGTCAGAACTGCGCGAAGCGATTGGCTCGTTGCAGCCTTATTTCAAGCAGGCCGCTTGGTTTAGTCTATTTTCTAGTCTCTTGGTGTTGGCGCCGTCGGGTTATATGTTGGAGGTGTATGACCGGGTGGTCAATAGCCGTAACCACATGACTTTGGCCATGCTCACGCTTCTGGTGTTGGCTGCTTATATTTTGATGGAGGTGTTGGAGTGGGTGCGTTCTGAGGTTATGCACGACGCCGCCATGGCGCTTGACCGTCGAATGAGCAAGCGGATTTTCAGCGCTATTTTTGAGGCTAATTTGAAAAAAATGCCTGGTGGATCGAGTCAGCCGATGAATGACTTTCGGATCGTGCGTGATTTTTTACACGCGCCGGTCTTGCTGGCTTTGATGGAGGCCCCGGTATCCCTGGTTTTCCTGGTGCTCATTTTTGCTATTAGTCCGGTCTTGGGTTGGTCTGCTGTCGTGGCGGCCATCGTTCAAACCTTTGTGGGCTGGCTCAATGAGCGCAGCACCCAGCCACCGCTGCTCGCCGCTAATCGCAGCGCCATTGCCGCGCAGCAATATGCCGACGGCACTTTGCGAAATGCACAGGTGATTGAGTCGATGGGCATGTTGCGTGATATTCATCGCCGCTGGATGGACAAGCAGCGCGAATTTTTAGCGTTGCAGGCGCAAGCGTCTGACCGGGCCGGATTTTTTCAAGCCGTATCCAAATTCTTGCAAAACGTTGTGAGCTCAATGCTGTTGGGTTTGGGGGCTTGGTTATTGCTCAGAAATGAATTGAATGGCGGATCTGCTTACATGATTGTGGGCTCCATTTTGGGTGGACGAGTGTTGGCCCCCTTGGTTCAGATTGTGTCGCAGTGGCAGGGTGTGGTGAATGTGCGGGATGCCTATGGTCGTCTGGAAAATTTGCTGGCCATGGTGCCTATCAAGCCGCAGGGTATGGAGCTGCCCGCCCCACTGGGGCGTCTGATGGTCGAGAATGTGATGGCGGCTGCGCCTGGAGCTCAGACGCCGATTCTCAAAGGGGTTGCCTTTGCACTCAATCCGGGAGAGGTGCTGGCGGTGGTAGGTCCCTCTGCATCCGGCAAGACCACCTTAGCGCGCCTGCTGGTGGGTTTGTGGCCAGCACTCAATGGCAAGGTGCGACTGGATGGGGCTGATGTGTACACCTGGGATAAGTTGGAGCTGGGTCCGCATCTGGGTTATTTGCCTCAGGGCGTTGAGTTGTTTGAAGGCACGGTGGCAGAGAACATAGCCCGTTTTGGCGCGGTGGATATGGTCAAGGTCAAGGCTGCTGCCCGTGCGGTTGGCCTGCACGAGTTCATCATGGCCTTGCCAATAGGCTACGAAAACCCGGTAGGTCGAGACGGTGCCATGTTGTCAGGGGGGCAGCGTCAGCGTGTAGCACTGGCGCGCGCTATTTATGGGCAACCGGCGTTTGTGGTGCTGGACGAACCTAATTCCAGTCTGGATGAGGAGGGGGATGCAGCGTTGGCTGGGGCGATTGCCCAGCTAAAGGCTTTGGGTACCACCTTTGTGGTGATGACGCACCGCACTAGCGTGCTGAGCGTGGCAGACAAGATGCTGGTTTTGCGCGATGGGCAGGCGCAGATGTTCGGTCCCCGGGATGAGGTGCTTAAAGCTCTGTCTGAGGCGGCTGCCAAGGCGCAGCAGGTCGCAAACCCAACCGCGACGCCTGCTCGAGCTTGATGTCTAACGATGATTTGATATGAAAACAATCGATTTTTTTAAACGCAGCGATTTAACTCGCACCCTGTGGCTTTTCCGGCGCGAGTTTGTGGCTGTGGGCATTTTCAGCATGGTGGCTAATTTGCTGATGTTGTCACCCACCATTTACATGCTCCAGGTTTATGACCGCGTGTTGGCCAGTCAGAGTGAGTTGACTTTGCTGGCGGTGTCATTGCTGACCCTATTATTGTTTGGTGTTATGGCGTTTGCGGAGTGGATGCGCTCGCGCCTGCTGGTGAGTACGGGCGTACGACTGGATGAGCAACTGTGTACGCAAGTCTTCAACGCTAGTTTTGAGGCGCACCTGAGTCAGTCAGGTACTAACCCGTCCCGTGCGTTTGGGGACTTGATTCAGATTCGTCAATTTCTAACGGGCAATGGCATCTTCGCTTTCTTTGATGCGCCGTGGACCCCCATTTACATGGCAGTGCTGTTCATGTTGCATCCTTGGCTCGGCGTGATGGGCGTGGTGTTTGCTCTGATTCAAGCCGCGTTAGCGTGGTTTGGACATCGCCACACACTGGCACCCTCTGAGGATGCGGCCAAGGCCAATGCTGAGGCCGGTGCTTTTCTTCAGGGAAAGCTTCGAAATTCAGAGGTCTTGGAGTCAATGGGGATGGTCAGAAATTTGCAATTGCGTTGGGCCGAAAAACATCAAGCTGCACTGGCACAAAGTGGTGTGGCGCAGCACTTGACGCACCGCATCACGGCCATCAGCAAGTTCATTCGCTACACCCAGCAGTCCTTGGCTTTGGGTGCTGGTGCCTTGTTGGTGATTGATGGCCAGCTATCAGCCGGCGGCATGATCGCGGCTAACGTTTTGATGACCCGTGCCTTGGCACCGATTGACATGATTGTCGGGAGCTGGCGCCAGTTCATCGGTATGCGTGCGGCTTTTGCGCGGCTGGAGACCTTGTTGGCCGATCACCCACCACGCGATCCTGCGCTCAAGCGGGTGTCACCCAAAGGTGAGTTGACGTTGCGTGATGTTGTGGCGATCGCCCCGGGGCGGGACAAACCGATTCTCCAAAACGTGAACCTTGCCGTGCCCTCGGGTTCGGTGCTGGTCATTCTCGGCCCCTCGGGTTCGGGCAAGTCCACCTTGGCACGGGTTTTGGTGGGTATCTGGCCGGACGTGTCGGGAGAGGTATTGATCGACGGCTTGCCGATTCAGGGTTGGAATCGCATGGAGCTGGGCCCTCACTTGGGTTACTTACCGCAGGATATTGAGCTGTTTGAGGGCTCGATTGCTGACAACATTGCCCGTTTTGGTGAGGTGGATCCTGAGCGGGTGATTGAAGCGGCTCAAAGTGCGGGTTTGCATGAAATGATTTTGCGTTTTCCTAAAGGTTATGACACCTCAATTGGGGAAGCGGGCAGTTTGTTGTCGGGGGGGCAGCGTCAGCGTATTGGTCTGGCCCGTGCTGTGTATGGAGATCCCGCGTTGATCGTGCTTGACGAACCAAATGCCAATCTGGATGAGGCGGGTGAGTCGGCTTTGTTCGCGGCGGTGAAGTCACTCAAGAGCAAGGGCAAAACCGTGTTGCTCATTACGCACCGCCCCAGCGCGGTGGCTATGGCCGATCGAATTTTGATTTTGCGTGATGGTCAAGTGCAAGTCGAGGGGCCGCGAGACGAGGTCATCGCGACTTTGCAAAAGCTACAGAACACCCCTGCGCCCGCTGCAACTTTGCCGGATGCGGCAGCAGTGCCGGCGTGATGATTTTTATTCCATTTTTTAGCTGAGTCCGATATGTCCAAATTAGATATGTTCAAACTTCCCGGTGCCCAGTCGTCTTCCAAGCAAGCGGGGTCGAATGATTCGGGGCGTGCAAACCAAGACCAGGCCCAAGACATGGGCCGTACCGCACGCATTGGTTTGTGGGCTTTGGGGCTTGGTTTTGGCGGTTTTTTACTCTGGGCGGGCTTGGCCCCCTTGGATGAGGGCGTGCCTGGCGCGGGGGCTGTGACGATTGACACCAAAAGCAAGGCCGTACAACACCTGACCGGTGGCATTGTGAAAGAGGTGTTGGTCAAGGAGGGAGACCGTGTCAAAGAGGGGCAGCTGCTTGTGCGTTTGGACGCTGCTGTGGCGCGTGCCAACTTCGAGGCGGCGCGTCAGCGTTATTTGGGCTTGAGCGCCATGCAGTCACGCTTGATGGCCGAGCAGCGTGGCGATGCCAAAATCGCGTTCGGCTCAGAGGTGCAAGAAGCCAGTCAAGACCTCCAGATCCGACAGGTGATGCTGACGCAAGAGCAGTTGTTCGTGTCACGGCGCACCGCATTGCGGGCCGATTTGCAGGCAATGGATGAAAGCATTCAGGGGCAGGAGGGCTTGATTCAGGCCTATGAGTCAATGCTTATCAATCGCAAGGATCAACAGGGAATGATTGCTGAAGAACTTAAAAATACGAGTGAGCTGGTGAAAGAGGGTTATGCCCCGCGTAATCGGCAACTGGAGTTGCAACGCATGGTGGCCGAGGTGGGCTCTGGCATTGCCGAGCTACAGGGCAATACGATTCGGGCCAAACGATCAATTTCGGAAGTGCGTCAACGGGCTATCTCACGCCAACAAGAGTACCGCAAAGAGGTGGAGTCTCAACTGGCTGATGTTGGTCGGGAGGTGCGTGGTGACCTGGAGAAATTCAATGCCACAAGAGATGATCTGATGCGCATAGAAATCAAGTCCCCGGCCGATGGTCAGGTGGTCGGTCTGGCGTTTCAGACGGTGGGGGGTGTGATTGGCCCAGGACAAAAATTGATGGACGTCGTGCCTGAAGGTCAAGCCTTGCTGATTGAGGCCCGCGTAGCCCCACACCTGATTGACCGCGTGCATCAGGGCTTGCCGGTGGATGTCCGCTTCTCTTCTTTTGCGCATACTCCTCAGTTGGTGGTGGAGGGCAATGTGGTGTCGATCTCGGCCGATTTGCTGGTGGATCAACATACGGGAGCGGGGTACTACCTGGCACGTATCGGGGTGACCGCCGATGGGTATAAAAAATTAGGCAAGCGCCAGCTTCAACCAGGCATGCCTGCCGAAGTTATTTTTCGCACTGGTGAGCGCTCCATGTTGACTTACCTGTTGAGTCCACTGACCAAGCGCTTGGCCGCTTCGATGAAAGAGGAGTGAACCCCATGTCAACCCATGCTGTATCCGTAAGACCTCAAGGTCTGCGCTTGGTTCATGTGGTGTTGGGCGCGGCCTTGTTGTCGGGCTCAATGGCGTCATTGTCTATGGACTTGTTGCAGGCCTATGAGGCCGCTAAAAAACAAGACCCCACTCTCTTGGCCTCGCGCGCTGCGACACAGGCGGGGCGTGAGCGACTACCTCAGGCGTTTGCCCAAATGTTGCCCAATGTGTCAGCCAACCTCTCGCAAAACAACAACCAGTTGAGAAGTAGTCTCCCTAACTTTTTAGGGGTGGAACAAATCACTGACTCCTCCTACGCCAGTAGCAACCAGACGCTTCAGGTGCGCCAGCCCTTGTTTCGTACCTACTTGACGGCGCAGTATCGGCAGGCCGTGGAGCAGGTCAAGGATGCAGAAGCAGCGTTGGCGCAGGATGAGCAAAATCTCGCAGTTCGCGTCAGTGGCGCGTATTTTGATGCGGTACTCTCACGCGAGCAGCTGGCCTTGGTGATGACGCAACGTACGGCATACACCGCCCAGGTGGATGCAGCCCGCAAGACTTATGCTGCAGGCGGCGGAACACGGACCGATGTGGATGAGGCCCAAGCCCGACTGGATTTGGTCGTGGCCCAAGAAATCGAAGCCCGACAGAACGTGGACTTCACGTTGCGCCAGGTGCAGATTTTGGTGAATGAGCCTGCGCAGGATTTGCAAAGTCTGAATGTGGCCAAGTTGACCCTGGTGGGACCCAAGCCTGAGAGTCTGACGGACTGGACCGAGCGCGCAGAATTGAACAGTCCCAAGCTAATGTCTTTCAAAGCGCAACTGGATGTGGCGCGTCTGGAGGTTGACAAAGCCCAGTCGGGGCACCTCCCCACTTTGGATGCGGTGGCGCAATGGTCGCGTAGCGAGAGTGAGAATGTGACCAATGTTAGTTCCAAGTACACCAATACGAGCCTCGGTTTGCAACTGAGCATTCCTATCTTTGCCGGTGGTGGCGTGGATGCGGGTGTGCGCCAGGCTCTGGCGAACGTGGATCGCGCTGAGCAAGCTTTGGAGGCGGGCCGACGGGATTTGGGCGTGCAGGTTCACAAGCAGTTTCGGGGCGTCACGGAGAATATTCCGAAAATCAGGGCTTTGGAACAGGCTTTGCGCTCTGCGGAGCAGCTCATCGTCTCGAATCAAAAATCTTTTCAGGCTGGGAATCGCACTATGATTGACGTGTTGAATGCACAGCAACAGCGCATGGTCGTTTCACGTGATTTGGCACAGGCGCGATACATGTATTTGGTGTCAAAACTGAACTTGCTGGCTTTAGTGGGAGCAGCAGACTCTCAGGCGGTGGCTGAAATTAATCAGGCGTTTCAAGCGGAATAAGCAACGCTAAGACGGAAAGGCGTATATGATTTTCGTGACAGGCGGGGCCGGGTTTATTGGTGCCAATTTCGTATTGGACTGGTTAGCCGCAGCTGGTGAGTCAGTGCTTAATTTAGACAAGCTGACTTACGCAGGAAATCTGGAAAACTTGGCAACCCTGGATGGTGATGACCGTCATACCTTTGTTCAGGGCGACCTGGGTGATGCAACGTTGGTGGCCGAACTGCTGACGCGCCACCAGCCGCGCGCGGTGCTCAACTTCGCTGCTGAATCGCATGTGGACCGATCCATCCATGGGCCCGAAGATTTCATTCAGACCAATGTTGTTGGTACTTTTCGCCTACTCGAAGCCGTGCGTGCCTACTGGGGTGGTTTGCAAGGATCCGCCAAAGAGAATTTTCGTTTTCTGCACGTCTCCACTGACGAGGTTTATGGTTCTTTGACTAAAGATGAGCCGGCCTTTACTGAAGCCCACAGCTATGAGCCCAATAGCCCCTACAGTGCGAGCAAGGCAGCCAGCGACCACCTGGTGCGAGCATGGCATCACACCTACGGCCTGCCGGTACTCACCACCAATTGCAGTAACAACTACGGGCCATATCACTTCCCCGAAAAACTCATACCGCTCATCATCGTGAATGCGCTCGCAGGCAAGTCTTTGCCAGTGTACGGAGATGGCATGCAGGTGCGCGATTGGCTCTATGTCAAAGACCATTGCAGCGCCATCCGTCGAGTGTTGGAGGCTGGTCGTGTGGGCGAGGTCTACAACGTGGGTGGTTGGAATGAAAAACCCAATATCGACATCGTACACACCGTCTGTACCTTGCTCGATGAGCTTCGCCCGCGCGACGATGGCCAAGCCTACAGCAGGCAAATCACCTATGTCACTGACCGCCCTGGGCATGATCGCCGATACGCCATTGACGCGCGCAAGCTGGAGCAAGAGTTAGGCTGGAAACCGGCAGAAACCTTCGAAACAGGTATTCGTAAAACAGTGCGGTGGTACCTTGATAACCCGAAGTGGGTGGCGAACGTACAAAGCGGTGCCTACCGCGCGTGGGTGCAAAAACAGTACACATGAAAATTTTGCTCTTCGGCAAGGGTGGCCAAGTCGGTTGGGAGCTACAGCGCTCTCTGAGTGTGTTGGGTGAACTCGTTGCGCTGGACCGTCATGAATCCAATGGGTTGTGCGGTGATTTGGCTGATCTGAAGGGATTGGCCGAGACAGTACGACGGGTGCAGCCCGATATTATTGTGAACGCTGCCGCCCACACCGCTGTAGATCAGGCCGAGCGCGAGCCAGATATGGCTCACGCTCTCAACGCGCTGGCTCCCGGCGTGTTGGCGCAAGAAGCCGCGCGGATCGGTGCCTGGTTGGTGCACTACTCTACCGATTACGTTTTCGATGGGAGCGGCGATGCACCTTGGTGTGAGACCGACACCCCCGCAGCGCTGAACGTCTATGGTCGAAGCAAGTGGCAGGGTGAGCAAGCCATTCAGCTCAGCGGTTGCAAGTACTTGATTTTTAGAACCAGCTGGGTTTATGCGGCACGTGGCGGTAACTTTGCCAAGACCATGCTGCGGCTGGCGCAGGAGCGTGAAGAACTTAAGGTGATTGATGACCAGTGGGGCGCTCCCACTGGCGCTGATCTGTTGGCCGATGTGACGGCCCATGCTTTGTGCGCTGTGACTGGGCGTGGTGAAGGCGCTTTGCCACGCCCCGAATTGCAGGGCTTGTACCACCTGGCTGCTAGCGGATTTACCACTTGGTTTGAGTACGCAAAAACTGTTATAGACCAGTCAAAAAAAGCACAACCAGCTATAAAAATAGTAGCAAGAAAAATCACCCCCATTCCCACCAGTGCTTACCCCACCCCCGCGCAACGTCCACACAACTCGCGTTTGAACACCGCTAAACTGAAAGCCGCATTTGACCTGAGCTTGCCACCTTGGCAAGCCGGTGTGGCCCGCATGGTGAGAGAGATTCTTTAAATACAGGAAACACGCATGACCCAACGCAAAGGCATCATCCTCGCCGGTGGCTCCGGTACCCGGTTGCACCCAGCTACCCTGGCCATGAGCAAGCAGCTTCTGCCGGTGTACGACAAGCCCATGATTTATTACCCGCTTAGCACCCTTATGCTGGCGGGCATGCGTGACATCCTCATCATCAGCACGCCGCAAGACACGCCGCGCTTCACACAACTGCTGGGTGACGGTAGCGCCTGGGGTTTGAGCCTGCAGTACGCGGTGCAGCCTTCGCCAGAGGGCCTCGCGCAAGCCTTCATTATTGGCGAACGATTTGTGGGCAACCAGCCAAGTGCTTTGGTGTTGGGCGACAACCTTTTTTATGGTCATGACCTTGCCGGCCTGCTGAGCGCTGCTGACGAAAAAACCAGTGGCGCGACCGTGTTTGCCTACCATGTGCAAGACCCAGAGCGCTATGGTGTGGTGGCGTTTGACTCCCACGGCAAGGCCATTAGCATCGAAGAAAAACCGCTTCAACCCAAAAGCAATTTTGCCGTCACAGGCCTGTATTTTTACGATAGCCAGGTTGTGGATATTGCCAAGGCCGTCAAACCCAGTGCCCGGGGCGAACTGGAGATTACAGCCGTCAACCAAGCCTACTTGTCGCAAGGGCAGCTCAGCGTTCAGATCATGCAGCGGGGTTATGCCTGGCTGGACACGGGAACTCACGACAGTTTGCTCGAAGCCAGCCAGTTCATCGCCACGCTGGAGCACCGGCAGGGTCTGAAGATCGCCTGTCCTGAAGAGATCGCTTGGCGCAATGGTTGGATTACCAGCGCGCAAGTTGAGCGGCTCGCACAACCGATGGTCAAAAACGGTTATGGCCAGTATTTGCTGCGCATGTTGGCTGAGCCGAGTTAGGTTACAAATGAAAGTCATCCCTACCGCCATCCCTGAAGTCCTCATCATTGAACCCAAAGTATTTGGTGATGAGCGAGGTTTTTTTTTGGAGAGCTTTAACCAGGCCGCCTTCAATCAAGCTACCGGCCTTGAGCTTGAGTTTGTGCAAGATAACCATAGCCGCTCTGCCCAACATGTACTGCGCGGCTTGCACTATCAAATCAAACAAACGCAGGGCAAATTGGTGCGCGTGCTGCGCGGCTCGGTTTTTGATGTGGCGGTCGATTTGCGTCGGTCCTCAGCAACTTTTCGCCAATGGGTAGGTGTCGAGTTGACGGAGGGAAATTTTCGTCAGCTGTGGGTACCCCAAGGCTTTGCCCATGGCTTTTTGGTGACCAGCGAGAGTGCTGACTTTGTGTATAAAACCACCGACTATTACGCGCCCGAGTTTGAACGTTGCTTGGCCTGGAACGACCCTGACCTAGGCATCCAGTGGCCCTTGATTTCTGAGCCTCAACTCTCTGCCAAAGACAAGGCGGGAGTCGCGCTAATTCATGCGGAAGTATTTGCGTAAATTTTTGCATAAAACCTTGTTTTACCTCCCTAAAATCCATGTCCAACCCCATCATTCATCCCGTTATCCTATGTGGCGGAAGCGGTACGCGCCTATGGCCGTTGTCGCGCAAGTCTTTCCCCAAACAATTCATTCCCCTGCTGGGGGACAAGTCTTTGCTCCAACTTACGTTGGAGCGCGTGGCTCCTTTGGCACAGGGTGTAGCGCAGGGTGTGATGTGCGTTTCTGCGGATGAACACCGTTTTTTGTTGGCAGATGTGGCAGCCAAGACCGGTTTTGATGTCCGACAAATACTGGAGCCACAACCCAAAAATACCGCTGCTGCGATGGCTCTGGCCGCCCTCGCGATGCCTGCTGACGCGTTACTGCTGTTCTGTCCAGCGGATCAGCATATCCCTGACACCCAGTCGTTTGTTGACATGGTTCGATCTGCGGCACCTGCGGCGCTTGCCGGTCGGTTGGTGACCTTTGGGGTGTTGCCTACCTCGCCCAGCACAGGTTATGGATATATCCAGAAGGGTGCGCCAGCGCCTGCTGGTGGTTTTGCCGTGGCCCGGTTTGTTGAGAAACCGGCGCTGGACAAGGCCACTGAATTTTTGATCAGTGGCCAGTACCTGTGGAATGCAGGTATTTTTCTGGTGCGCGCAAGCCAATTGCTGGAGGCGCTGCAAACCTATGCGGCCGACATTCTGACTGTGTGTCGTAGTGCGATGGAATCATCGCAAGTTGACGGATTGTTTACTCGCCCGGATGTCGCCATGTTTGCTACTTGCCGTAGCCAATCGATTGACTATGCCGTCATGGAGCAGGCCGCTAACGTTAGTGTGTTTTCTTTTCAAGGTCAATGGAGCGATGTAGGTAGCTGGAACGCGGTGGCCGACCTGGCTCCAGCTGATGCCCAGGGTAACCGGGCCGGTGGTGAGACGCAACATGCGCATCACCTGCGAGCTGAGCAGACCTACATTCATGCGGGTGGTCAACGCCCGGTGGTGGCCTTGGGCACAAGCAATCTGCTCATCATTGATACCCCCGATGCACTTTTGGTGGTTGATGCTGCACACGCCGAGGGGGTGAAGGAGGTGGTGGCCCACTTGGAGGCGCTAGATGCCTCTCAAGCCCTACAGCATCGGCGCGTTGCCCGCCCTTGGGGTTGGTATGACAGCGTAGATGTGGGTACGCGCCATCAAGTCAAGCGCATCACCGTCAAGCCGGGGGCGACGCTGTCTTTGCAAATGCACCACCACCGCGCTGAACATTGGGTGGTAGTGAGTGGTACAGCCGAAGTGACCAATGGAGAGAAGGTGACATTACTGGGCGAGAATCAAAGCACTTATATTCCGCTAGGACAAATCCATCGCCTCGCCAACCCCGGCAAGATGCCTCTGGAACTCATTGAGGTTCAAAGTGGCTCTTATCTGGGTGAGGACGACATTATTCGGTTTGAAGACACGTATGGACGACGTTGAGTCTTCGCTCATTATTTACCCGTTATTCACGCCGTGCATCGACCAACATCCACCTTGACGCTGTATAGATCAGCCGCCTGGTCTTTGTTGGGCAATCTAGTGCCGATGGGCGTGGCACTGGCCGCCGTGCCCTTTCTTTTGCACCGCATCGGACAAGAGCGCTTGGGTGTTTTGTCTTTGATCTGGGTGGTGGTGGGCTACTTCAGCTTTCTGGACATGGGCTTGGGCCGCGCTGTGACGGTCGCGGTGGCATCCTCTCGCGCAGAAGGAGGCTCATCAAGTCGAGTGCATGAGTTGCGTGTCCTGGCCACGGTATCGAGCTTGTTGGTGGGTCTGGGCACTGCCATTTCCCTGCTTTTGAGTCTGGGCATCATCACTTGGGACGAGCCCTTTCATTTGTCCTCGCCGCAATTGTCGCAAGAGGTCGCACAGGCCTTGTTGTGGATGTTGCCCAGTCTGCCCTTGTTGCTTTTGTCGTCCACACTTCGAGGACATTTGGAGGGGGCAGGTGCGTTTCGCGCCTTGAATTTGTTGCGCATTCCAACGGGGGCTCTGTTGATTTTGGGGCCTTGCCTCACCGCCCTTTACACACCGGATTTGAGTTGGGCTTGTATCAGCATTGGGGTGGTTCGACTGGTGCAGGTGGTGGCCTTGTTGAGCCTGGTCGCCAAGGCGGTGGACTTGAACTTTGGTGCATTCTTGACTTCGTTGATGCGCTCGCACAGTGCGGCGAGTCTGCGCCCACTGTTGTCTTTTGGGGGCTGGGTGACCTTGAGCAATATCGTCGGACCGGTGATTGTGTATGTGGATCGCTTTGTCATCAGTGCCTTGCTTTCTGCGAGTGCGGTAACGCTGTACGCAGTGCCTTTTGATGTCGTGTCTCGCTTGCCAATTCTCATCGCCTCCTTGTGCAGTGTTTTGTTGCCGGAATTGGCGCGCATGTCGCACAACGTGGTCATGAATCAGCGCGATGGACAGGTGCTTAGACGTTTGGTGAGTCGCTCTAGCGGGTTCAGTGCGGGTCTGATGGTCGCGGTGCTTGCCTTTGCGTGGGTGCTTACCCCCTGGGCCTTGCGTGTTTGGATGGGGCCTGAGTTTGCTGAGCAGAGCACACACGTCACGCAAATTCTGCTCCTGGCTTTTGGTATCAATGCGCTGGCTCAAATCCCATTTACCGCACTCCAGGCCTGTGGCCGGGCTCGCTCAGTGGCCTTGTTACATGTTGGAGAATTACTGCCTTATGGAATTGTGTTGATGGGGTCGATTTCTTATTTCGGTATTGAAGGGGCGGCATGGGCCTGGTTGTTCAGAGGCGCTGTGGACTACGCGGTACTGGCCTGGCTGTGGGCGCGTCACACAGACCGAATGAGTGTAGGCATTAAGGACTGATTCATGCAAAGCTATGTTGACAAGACGGATGATTACTTCGCCTATGCGCGCAAAGAAATTGAGCCATTGCTTCCACCGCAGTGCGGCCGGGTCTTGGAGATTGGTTGCGGCTCGGGTGCCACCTTGGGCTGGCTGCGTCAAACCAAACAAGCCTCCCACACAGTGGGGGTCGAGATTTTTGAGGCAGCCGCTCACAGCGCAAGAGCCCATGCGGAAGAGGTGAGCTGTCTGGACTTCGAGAAAGAAGATTTACCCCAGGGTCATGGTCTATTCGATCTGGTTTTATGCCTTGATGTGCTGGAGCACATGGTCAATCCCTGGACGGTCATGGATCGACTGGTCGCCGACTACCTGGCACCGGGGGGTACTTTGGTGCTGAGTCTACCCAATGTACGGCACTACAGCGTCGCTCTTTCCTTGCTCTTGCAGGGGCGTTGGGAGTACGAGGACGCGGGTTTGCTGGATCGCACGCATTTGCGATTTTTCACGCGCAACACGGCGCTGCGCTTGATCTCGCACAAAGACTTAGAGAAGGTGCAATGTGTTGGCGCAGAGTTTGAGCGGGGCACACGCAAAAGCTGGTTTAATACGCTGACGGCGGGTGTCTTCAAAGATCTTTTAACCTATCAGTACTTGTTGTGTGCGCGCAAAAAAGGCTGAGCAATTGCGCGTTCATGCCGACTGAAAACTCACTATCACTTGTACAAACGTTTGCGGCCTGATGATGCCTGTTGTTCAGAAGAATTCACTTGATCTGCTGCGCTTGGTTGCCGCTAGTTGGGTGCTATACGGCCATCAGCACGCACTTATGGGACACGCTGAACCTTTGTTCTTTGGTTGGACGACTTTTGGCGGCGCGGGCGTTACGATTTTTTTCTTTTTGAGCGGCATGTTGGTGTGGTCCAGTTGGGTGCGTGATGAGGATCTCAGACGATTTTTTATGCGCCGCTCATTACGAATTTTCCCAGCACTTTGGGTGATCGTTTTGGTCACTGTCTTTTTGCTTGGCCCGGTGTTTTCAACGCTGGGGCTGATGGACTATTGGGCCAGCTCGTCAAGCTGGCGCTACCTCAGCACCGCCCTGTTGGTGGTAAACCATAGCTTGCCGGGGGTTTTTGCTGACAACCCCTTTTCTGCCGCGGTGAACGGTTCGCTGTGGACCTTGCGGGTGGAGTTCCTGTGTTACATCACGGTGGCTGCACTGGGGTGCATCACCTGGGGCTCACGGCAAGTTCTGATAGCGCTCGGCCTGGGTCTCTCGGTGTTATTGGCTTCGTTTGCGCCGCAAGTGGTGGGGCTGCGTTTCGTACCTCATTTTGAAATGGTCGCGGTGTTCTGGGCCGGGGTTTATTACGCAGGCGTTATTCAAAGCAAGGGGGAAGATAAAAACACCTATGTCGCGTTGAACCAAGCCTTAGCTTGGGGCTTGGGCGCATTGAGCCTATTGGGTTTTTACCTGTGGAGTGACCGAGGACTTGAACGCACCGCGATGTTGGTTTGCGCAGCTGTGTTGGTACAGGTGGCGCTCAAATTTTCCGCTGGTGCGAAGCTGACGAATCGTCTGGGAGACTTGTCTTACGGCGTTTATATTTTTGCCTTTCCTGTGCAACAGATCGTGGTGCATTGGGGGCAAGGGGCGGGTTGGGGTTTCGGTGTTTCTTTGGCGCTTTCGTTTGTGTTGACGGGTGCTCTGGCCTTCGCCTCCTGGCATCTGCTTGAAAAGCAGGCTTTGCGCTTCAAACCCACAGCAAGGCGCGTATGAATCAACGCGTTGATGTGGTGGTTTTGAATTGGAACGGTTGGCAAGATACGCTGACCTGTTTGAACTCTTTACAGCGTCTGGATTACCCCAACTTTCGCCTGCTCCTGGTGGATAACGGCTCAACTGATGGCTCGATTGAACACATCCGCGCGGCCATGCCCTCTTTGGAGTTGCTGCCCACGGGTGTCAATCTGGGTTTTGGTGGTGGCTGCAACGTCGGGCTTCGGCATGCGTTGGCCCGAGGTGTTGACTATGTTTGGTTGATCAACAGCGACGCCACCGTCGATGCCGGGGCACTTTCGGCCTTGGTGCGCGAGGCCGAGACCCTCCCCAAGGCGGGGGCCGTGGGCTCGGTTCTCTACGAAGCCGATCAACCCAATCGGGTTCAGTTGTGGGGCGGTGGCACGGTCAATCTTGGGCTCGGTCGATCACAACATCGGATGGCAGCCGGAGCGCTGGATTTCATCTCTGGCGCATCGATATTGTTGCGCCGTGCTGCGCTTGAGGAGGTCGGCCTGTTCGATCATCTCACCTTTTTCATGTACTGGGAAGACACTGACCTGGGTTTTCGTTTGCGCAAAGCGGGGTGGCAACTGGCTGTTGCCAATGACTCCCGCGTATGGCACAAGCAATCGGCAAGTCTGGGCAAAGGCAGCCCCTTGCTGGACGAGTACTTCACCCGATCGGCCTTTCGGTTTTTCAAACGGCATGCCCCAGTCCCACAGGTCGCCATGACATTGTTGCTGGGTCGGATGCTGGTCAAACGGCTATTGATGGGGCATTGGCACCGCGTCAAGGCCGTGCTCAAGGGAGCGATTGAAGCATGACCAGACTGGTTCCCGTTTCTGTGGTGTTGCCTTGCTACCGTTGCGCTCAAACGATAGAGCGGGCGGTGACCTCTGTGGTCTCGCAAACCGTGCGCCCACTGGCGCTGATCTTGGTGGATGACGGCAGCGGAGATGAAACCCGCGATGTCTTGAATGCCTTGCAAAGCCGATATTCAGTCGCCTGGATTCATCTGGTGTTGCTGGATCAAAACGTGGGGGTGGCCAGCGCACGCAATGCGGGCTGGGATCAGTCCATGAGTGATTACGTCGCATTTTTAGATGCCGATGACGCATGGCATCCGCGTAAACTTGAATTGCAGTATCAATTTATGCAGGCCCGGCCTGATGTGGCTGTCTCGGGGCATGGTCACATTCAAGTGAATGCGGCTCAGGCATTGGATGAGAGATCGCTGGGGGAGTTGGATTTTCGAACGGTATCCAAGTGCTCGCTGTTGTTGAAAAATCCTTTCGTGACACCCTCATTCATGGTGCGCCGCGACTTGCCTTACCGTTTTCTTGCAGGTAGACGATATATGGAAGATCATTACTTTCTAATGCAGGTGGCCGCTGCAGATTTGACCATTATGAAGATTGCGTTGCCTTTGTCTTTGACGTTCAAAAAAAGTTTTGGAGAGGCCGGTTTGAGCGCGTCGCTTTGGGCCATGCAGTGCGGTGAACTGGAGAACTATGATCTTTTGTTGAAATCCAAAAAAATACCATTTGTTGTGATTCTTTGTCTCAAAGCCTACTCATGGCTTAAATTTTGTCGGCGTATTTTTATTGTGCTGTTAAGCAAACTCTCTACTTTGAGTGATTCACGGAATCAAGGGACAAAATGAACCGCGCCACCCTGTCTGTATCCGTCGTTAGCCATGGGCAGGCCTCCCTGGTGAGCGAGCTTTTAAATGACTTGCAAAAGCATTGTGCGGATGAATCTATAGAGGTTGTGTTGACGGTCAACGTGCCGGAGCCCTTGCCCGATTCATTCAGGCATTTCACGCTTCCCTTGAAAATTATTCACAACGCTGTGCCTCTGGGTTTTGGTGAAAATCACAATCGTGCGTTTGAGCAAGCGACTGGCGATTTCTTTTGTGTCATCAATCCGGACATCCGAATGAATGCTAATATATTCGCCCCCCTCATGGCCGGTCTTCATGATGCAAGTATCGGCATTGTTGCACCCATGGTGGTGGATGGTTCGGGTGCGATCGAAGACAGTGCACGTCGATTTCCTACGCCATTCAAAATACTGTGCAAGCTCTTCGGCCGATGCACCGGTTGTGATTATGTGATTCGTAATATTCTCATTTATCCCGACTGGGTTGGTGGCATGTTCATGGTATTGCGACGCGAGGTTTACAAAGAGCTCAATGGCTTTAATCAAAAGTACTTTTTGTATTACGAGGACGTTGACCTTTGTGCCAGAGTTTGGCTCAAGGGTTTGACGGTTGCTTTAATTCCGCAAGTCAGGGCCACCCATGTGGCGCGGCGCAGCAGTCATACAAAAATCCGCTACCTCTGGATTCATATTCGAAGCATGTTGCGTTTCTTTTTCTCCCCTATCTTTTTAAAGCTGATGTGCTTACGGGCAACTCGGTAATGCGTTTTGAAATCAGATGACTGCGATGAATTTCATTCTGCGTGACAAGACGGTTCTAGTGACCGGTGCCAGTGGCTTTTTGGGGCAAGCGCTGATGCACCAGTTGATCGCGAATGGCTGTGCGGTGACGGCAGTGTCCAGGAGTCAACCAGCGACACACACACAGGGCTGGATCTGTCTTACGCACTATGAAGACGCCCACACTTTATTACAGGGGCATACTTGCGTTGTCCACTTGGCCGCCCGCGTGCATGTCATGCACGACACCAGCACCGATTCTTTGGCCGAATTCCGTGCAGCCAATGTGGATGTCACCTTAAACCTGGCCCGCCAAGCTGCAGCAGCCGGGGTACAGCGATTTGTATTCATCAGCTCGGTCAAGGTCAACGGTGAAAGCACTGCACCCGGAAATCCGTTCACGGAGAACGACACACCCAATCCACAAGATGCCTATGGCCAGAGTAAATACGAAGCGGAACAAGGTTTGCGTCAGATCGCCGCTGAAACAGGCATGGAACTAGTCATCATTCGACCGCCCTTGGTCTATGGCCCAGGTGTGAAGGCTAACTTTTCCGCCCTGATGTGCGCCGTGCAGCGTGGCTGGCCTTTGCCTCTGGGTGCCATCACACACAACCGCCGTAGCCTAGTAGGGCTGGGCAATCTGCTGGATTTGATCGTGACGTCAATTGTCCATCCGTTGGCGGGGAATCAGACATTTTTGGTCAGTGATGGGCATGACTTGTCCACGGCAGACCTGGTGCGCGGTTTGGCTCGGGCGGCTGGCGTGTCTGCGCGTTTATGGCCCGTGCCGCTGGGCTTTTTGCGCATAGGTGCTTCCTTATTGGGTAAAAGAGCTGCGGTGCAACGTTTGTGTGGTGATTTGCAGGTGGATATTTCCAAGGCCCGACATATGTTGGATTGGACGCCACCCCTATCAATTGAAGAAAGTTTGCGGCGTACCGTCGCAAAGATAAATACATGAAAAGATGGTTTGATTTGATGCTGGCGATACTGGCAGCAAGTCTATTACTCATACCTGTGGTACTGGTTTCACTGGCCGTGCGCCTGAGCTCCAAAGGCCCCATTCTCTATTGGTCTGACCGCATCGGACGTCACAACATCATATTCAGCATGCCAAAATTCCGCAGTATGCGAATAGGTACTCCAGCGGTGGCGACCCATTTGCTCAGTAATCCTGATACATATCTCACTCCAATTGGTGGTTTCTTACGCAAGAGTAGTTTGGACGAAATACCCCAGTTATGGAGCATTCTCAAAGGTGATATGAGTTTTGTGGGTCCAAGACCAGCCTTGTTCAATCAGAATGATCTGATTGCTTTGCGCACACAGTGTGGTGTACATGAATTAGTGCCAGGGTTGACGGGTTGGGCGCAAATAAATGGACGGGATGAGTTGTTTATTCCTGAAAAGGTTAAACTTGACGCCGAATATCTGAAGAAAAAATCCTTTAGATTAGATTTAAAAATCATAATTCTGACAGCAATCAAGGTTATTCAACGTGATAGTGTTTCTCATTAAAAGGTAATTTTCCATCCGTAGATCACATTATGTACGCAAGAGTTTTTGTAAATTCCTAAAGGAGCATTATGGTGAATCTCATTGACATTCAAGACCAAATTGAAAAACTGCAAAAGCAGGCAGACGAAATCAAAACACGAGAGTTTGACAAAACCATTGGAGAAATTCGCGCAAAGATGCAAGCGTTTGGCATTACTCTGAAAGATTTGCAGCTAGACAAGGCGCGCGGCAAATCCAAGGCGACGAAGACGAGCAAGGTCGCAGCGGGCACAAAGCGGGTAGGCAAAGTTGCCAAAAAGAAATCAGAAACTACCGTAACCGTTGCGCCAAAATTTCGTGGTCCTAATGGCGAAACATGGAGTGGCCGTGGTTTAACCCCACGTTGGCTGAGCACTCTGGTGGCTCAAGGTCAGGTCAAGGATGACTTTGCAATCAAAGCTTAAGTTAAAAGTAATGCGCGCATAGACGTTCTGGGGGATGGATGCAAAGCAAATTACTAGGCTGGCCTCGACCTGTTAAGCGTATTGTGGTGGTGGGTTTGGATGTTGTGCTGGCGTTGTTGGCCACCTGGATTGCCTTCACCTTGCGTCTGGATGTATTGCATCAGCCTTCAGGCCCACAGTGGTGGGTTTATCTTTTGTCCCCAGTACTGGCTGTTCCGATCTTTATCCGATTAGGGCTTTACCGTGCTATTTTCCGTTATACCGGCCAAGCCGCATTGACGGCTACCGCGAAAGCGGTGGCAATTTATGGCGGCTTGTTGCTTGGCATTTTGCTTTTGCAGCGTTGGCCGGGTGTGCCACGCAGCTTGGGTGTCTTGCAGCCCTTGATATTTTTGCTGTTGGTGGGGGCCAGTCGTGCCATGGCCCGCTTCTGGCTGGCGGGGGTGAACCATGCGGGGCATCAGGTCGAAGGACGGTTGTTGATATTTGGTGCTGGGACGGCTGGTGTGCAGACTGCATCGGCTCTGGGTATCTCGGGGCAGTTTGTATTGATCGGCTTTGTGGATGATGACGTGGCCAAGGTGGGGCGTAGCATCAACGGCGTGCGTGTGTATGCGTCTGAAGAAGTGCCGAATGTGGTCGTTCGTCAGGGTGTGACTGACATCCTGCTAGCCATGCCCAGCGCGACCCGGGAGCGGCGCAACAAAATCATCGACAGTCTGCGACATGTGCCCGTGCACATCCGTACTTTGCCCGGTTTGGCTGATTTGGCCAGTGGGCGCGTCACCGTGCAGGATTTCAAGGAGCTCGACATTGAGGACTTGCTGGGCCGCGACCCGGTGCCTCCTGATTCTGAATTGTTGGCGCGCAATTTGGCAGGAAAAGTGGTTCTCGTTAGCGGTGCGGGTGGCAGTATTGGCAGTGAGTTATGTCGGCAGATTTTGACGCAACGCCCGCGCCAGTTGTTGCTGTTGGATCACAATGAGTTTGGTTTGTACAGCATTCATCAAGAGTTGGAGGCTTTGGCCATCGCTAAAGGCATCATTTCCAAGTTGGTGCCTTTGCTGGGCAGTGTGGCCAACATGCAGCGTTTACAAGACATCTGTCGAGCCCACCATCCCGACATGGTCTTTCACGCAGCGGCTTACAAGCACGTGCCACTGGTGGAGTCAAACCCAGCAGAGGGTATTTTTAACAACGTCTTTGGTACGCTCAACATGGCGCAAGCGGCGCTGGGCAGTGGTGTGGCCCGCTTTGTTTTGGTGTCCACCGATAAGGCGGTACGTCCCACTAATGTGATGGGGGCCAGCAAGCGTATGGCTGAACTCATCTTACAGGCGTTGGCTGCACAAGCAGGTGAACAAAGCACTCGTTTTGGCATGGTGCGTTTTGGCAACGTATTGGGTTCCAGCGGTAGCGTGGTGCCGCTGTTTCGTCGACAGCTGAGCCATGGCGGTCCTCTGACGGTAACGCACGCCGATGTAACCCGTTATTTCATGACTATTTCTGAAGCCGCCGAGCTGGTGCTTCAAGCTGGTGCCATGGCGATGGGTGGCGATGTGTTTGTGCTGGACATGGGACAACCCGTCAAGATCATGGACATGGCTCGCCGCATGGTAGAGCTGTCTGGCATGAGCGTACGGGATGAGGCCAACCCCGAGGGGGAGATTGAAATCAAGGTGACAGGTTTGCGCCCCGGAGAAAAGCTTTATGAGGAGTTGCTCATTGGTGATAACCCTACGCCGACCGCGCACCCGCGCATCATGAAGGCGCATGAGGATTTTTTGAGCTGGCCCGAACTGGATGCTCAACTACAGGTCTTGCACTGTGCTGCTGAACAGCAGGATGTTGGCGCGATGAAGGCTGTGCTGCAGGCCTGTGTGCATGGCTATGCGCCACAAACCATAGACAATACAGTCCCATGACTAACACCTCAACCATTACTCCACACGATAAGGCCGACGTTCTTGCCCAAGCGTTACCCTATATTCGAAAGTTCCACGGCAAAACCCTGGTTATCAAGTACGGCGGCAACGCGATGACCGACCCGGCCTTGCAGAAGGCGTTTGCCGAAGACGTAGTGCTGCTCAAGCTGGTGGGTATGAACCCGGTAGTGGTGCATGGTGGTGGCCCGCAGATCGAGGCGGCCTTGGGGCGTTTAGGGAAAAAGGGGGAGTTTATCCAGGGCATGCGAGTGACAGATGCCGAAACCATGGAGGTTGTGGAGTGGGTTCTGGCCGGAGAAGTGCAGCAGGACATCGTGGGTCTGATCAATCAGGCCGGGGGCAAGGCCGTGGGTCTGACCGGGCGCGATGGCGGCATGATCCGCGCGAAAAAACTCAAAATGATGGACAGCAAAGACCCTGCCAAGGAGTACGACGTCGGTCAAGTGGGTGACATCGAGTCCATCGACCCCGCTGTGGTCAAGGCTTTGCAGGACGACGCCTTCATCCCCGTCATCAGTCCGATTGGTTTTGGCGATCACAACGAGAGCTACAACATCAATGCCGACGTGGTGGCTGCCAAACTGGCTACTGTGCTCAAGGCCGAAAAGCTGCTTATGCTGACTAATATCAGTGGGGTGTTGGACAAAGCCGGTCAACTGTTAACCGATTTGACAGCGCGCCGCATTGATGAATTGTTTGCCGACGGTACCATCAGCGGGGGCATGCTGCCCAAGATTGCCGGTGCGCTCGATGCCGCCAAGAGCGGCGTGAACGCGGTGCACATCATTGATGGGCGCGTGCCGCACGCTTTGTTGCTTGAGATACTCACAGACCAGGCGTTTGGGACCATGATTCGCTCGCACTGAGGAAAACCCTTGGGTAGCGCTGTGCGAGAATCAATAATCACTCCGCTACGCCCCATGTCTGACGCTGATCACACCTCATCATCCCCTGACTCCGAACCCGGCGAAACGACGCCCCCCGCGCGCAAACGCCCTAAGCCAGGCGAGCGTCGCGTTCAGATTTTGCAAGCCCTCGCCGCCATGCTGGAGCAGCCCGGTGCTGAGCGAATCACCACCGCGGCCCTGGCAGCCAAGCTGGAGGTTAGCGAAGCCGCCCTATACCGGCACTTCGCCAGCAAGGCGCAGATGTTTGAAGGACTGATCGAGTTCATTGAGCAAACCGTTTTCTCGCTGATCAACCAAATTGCCGAGCGCGAAGGCCCGGCAATGGATGCGGCCGGTGGTGCCCGCCAGGCCAGCAAAGTGGTCGCGATGTTGATGCAATTCGCCGAGAAGAACCCCGGCATGACGCGGGTGATGGTGGGTGACGCGCTGGTGTTTGAGAATGAGCGCTTGCAACAGCGCATGAATCAGTTCTTTGACAAAATCGAATCGACCTTGAAGCAATGCCTGCGCGACGGTGCGCAGGCCTCACCAAGCACGCCCAGCAGCTCCGCCACGCCCAGTGTGGATGCGCAGGTGCGGGCCTCAGTGTTGACCGCTTTTGTCGCGGGGCGCTTGCAACGCTTTGCGCGCTCGGGTTTTCGGCGTCTGCCCTCGGAGCATCTGGAAGCCAGTCTGGCACTGATGCTTTAAAAACCATGAACCAACTTGACCTTCAAGGCCGACACGCCGTCATCACTGGGGGCGGCGCGGGTCTGGGCAAGGAGCTGGCTGATACCGGTGTGCGTGTGAACTGCGTGACCCCCGCTGCTGTCAAGACCGCCATGTTCGATCAAATGACGCCCGAGCACATCCAGTTCATGCTCTCCAAAATTCCTATGGGTCGTTTTGGTGAGCCTGAGGAGGTTGCCGCCATGGTGACCTGGCTGTGTACAGAGGAATGCTCGTTCTCCACAGGCGCGGTGTTCGATCTTTCGGGCGGACGCTCGACCTATTGAGACCCTGCTCCAACCGATAACCCCCGAAAGGAAACACGATGAAACTGGTTCGATATGGCAATCCAGGCAAAGAGAAACCCGGCCTGATCGACGCCGCAGGCAAATTGCGCGATCTGAGCGCCGTGATCAAGGACATTGGCCCAGATCAACTCAGCGACGCGGTCTTGGCCAAGTTGCTCAAACTCAAGACTGACAAGCTGCCTCTGGTGCGCGGCAAGCCACGCATGGGCTGCCCGGTGAACGGTGTGAGCAAATTCATTGCCATTGGCTTGAACTATTCCGACCATGCGGCTGAGTCCGGCATGCCCATTCCCAAAGAGCCCATCGTTTTCACCAAAGCCATCAGCTGTATTCAGGGGCCAGACGACAACGTGATGCTGCCCAAGGGCTCGGTCAAGGGGGATTGGGAGGTGGAGCTGGCTGTGGTGATCGGCACTAAAGCACGTTATGTATCGCAAAAAGACGCCCTTAGTTATGTAGCGGGTTATTGCGTGTCCAACGACGTGAGCGAACGCGAATTTCAACTGGAGCGCGGCTCGCAATGGGACAAAGGCAAGGGTTGCGACACTTTCGGCCCTCTCGGCCCTTGGATGGTGACGCGCGATGAGATCACCAATCCGCAGAAGTTGGCCATGTGGCTGGATCTGAACGGCCAGCGCATGCAAACCGGCAACACCAAAACCATGATTTTCAGCGTAGCCAAGATCGTGAGCCACTTGAGTCAGTTCATGACCCTGATGCCGGGCGATGTGGTGATCACCGGCACGCCACCGGGCGTGGGTTTGGGCCACAAGCCGCCGCTCTACCTCAAGAAGGGTGACGTGATGACGCTGGGCATTGAGGGCTTGGGGGAGCAGCGCCAAGTGGTCGTGCCCTTCAAGCTGTAAACAAAAAAATTGAGAGGGGACTTGCGCCCCTTCTTTTTTTGCTGCAAAATAGCACGGTCGTTCTATTTTATGCTCGTCTGAGCCGTCCACCGCATGTTTGTTCACGCCCTCACTGCCAAGAAAGTCCGAGCTTCGGTCGCTGCTGCGACCGAAGGCCGCGCTTTGCAAAAAGGGCAGCAGACCAAGTTGGCCATTGTGGATGCCGCACTCGGTTTGGCCACACAAATCGGGCTGGAGGGTTTGAGCATTGGCGCGGTGGCGGAAGTCATGCGCATGAGCAAGTCCGGCGTGTTCGCACATTTCGGTTCGCGCGAAGAGTTGCAGATTTCCGTGGTTCGTGAGTATTTTCATCGCTTCGAGCAGGAGATTTTTTACCCCGCCATGCAAGCATCCCGAGGTTTGGCACGCATTCGTGCCTTGTTTGCCCACTGGATGAAGCGCGTCGCGATTGAGATCCAGTCGGGGTGCATTTTCATCAGCGGTTCGGTGGAGTTTGATGACCGTCCGGGTCCGGTGCGTGATGCACTGGTCAGCGCAGTGCAAACCTGGTTAGCTGCCGTGCGTCGTGCGGTGTCCCAGGCCAAAGAGACCGGTGAACTTTCTGCCGATGCCGATGAGCATCAGATTGTTTTTGAAATCCATGGCCTCATCCTGGCGATTCATTTCGAAGCCCGGTTCCTCAAAACCCCGGGCGCTGTTGGGCGCGCTCAACTCGGTTTCGATCACATGTTGTCCCGTAACGTTCGCCCCAGTTCCCAAACCCCCAAAACCCGCAAGTCCGTCAAAAATATCAAGGAGTAAGTTCATGCCCATCTACACCCCGCCCCTGCGTGACATGCAATTCGTCATGCACGAAGTACTCAAAGTCAGCGATGAACTCAAGGCGCTGCCTAAGCATGCTGACATTGACGTTGACACGATCAATGCCGTGTTGGAAGAAGGCGGCAAGTTCGCGACTGAGGTGACCTTTCCGCTCAACATCAGCGGCGACACCGAGGGTTGCAAGCTGGACCAAGCCACGCATGAAGTCACCGCCCCCAAGGGCTTCAAAGAAGCTTACGCCCAGTACGTGCAAGGCGGCTGGGCCGCGCTGAGTTGCGATCCGGCTTACGGTGGCCAAGGCCTGCCCTTTGTGGTGAATCAGTGTTTTTACGAAATGCTGAATTCAGCCAACCAGGCCTGGACCATGTACCCCGGTCTGAGCCACGGGGCCTACGAGTGTTTGCACGCGCACGGTACCGACGCTCAAAAATCAACCTACCTGCCCAAGATGGTGAGTGGCGAGTGGACAGGCTCGATGTGCCTGACCGAACCGCACTGCGGCACCGACCTGGGCCTGCTGCGTACCAAGGCCGAGCCACAGGCAGACGGCAGCTACAAACTCACCGGGGCCAAAATTTTCATCAGCGCGGGTGAACATGACCTGGCCTCCAACATCGTGCACCTGGTGCTGGCGCGTCTGCCCGATGCGCCGCCTGGTAACAAGGGCATCAGCCTGTTTGCTGTGCCCAAGTTCAATGTCAATGCTGATGGCTCCTTGAGCAGCCGCAACGGCATTTACTGTGCGGGCCTGGAACACAAGATGGGCATCCACGCCAACTCCACTTGCCAAATGGTGCTGGATGAGGCGGTGGGCACTCTGGTGGGCCAACCCAACAAGGGCCTGCCCGCCATGTTCGTGATGATGAATGCCGCCCGACTCGGGGTGGGCAACCAGTCGCTTGGCCTGACTGAAGTCGCCTATCAAAACGCACTGGCGTATGCCAAAGATCGCTTGCAGATGCGCTCGCTTTCAGGCGTCAAAGCCAAAGACAAACCAGCAGACCCCATCATCGTGCACCCTGATGTGCGCAAAATGCTGCTGACCGCCAAAGCCTATGCCGAAGGCGGCCGCGCACTGGCCTGTTACTGCACCCTGTTGCTGGACAAGGAGTTGAACCACCCGGATGAAAAAGTGCGCAGTGACAGTGCTGAAATGCTGGCGTTGTTGACGCCCATCGTCAAAGCGTTTTTAACCGACAACGGCTATCAAGCGACGACGATGTGCCAGCAAGTATTCGGCGGCCACGGTTACATCAAGGAATGGGGCATGGAGCAGCATGTGCGCGATGCCCGGATCAACATGATTTACGAAGGCACCAACACCATCCAGTCGCTCGATTTACTGGGGCGCAAGGTGCTGGGCAATGGGGGGGCTTCGCTCAAGAAATTTGGCAAACTCATCGCGGCGTTGGTGGAAGAAGAAGGTGTGAACGAGAAGATGGCCGAGTTCATTGGCCCGCTGGCAACGCTGGGTGAGCAGATGACCAAGTTCACCACCGAGATCGGCTTTAAAGGCATGCAAAACCCGGACGAAGTGGGCGCAGCGGCGGTGGACTATTTGCGAGTGGCGGGTCACTTGGTGTTTTCCTACTTTTTTGCCCGCATGGCGAAAGTGGCCTTGCGTGAAATAGCAGCAGGCAATCCTGATCCCTTCTACCCCGCCAAGTTGCAAACCGCCCGCTTTTATTTCGCCAAACTCTTGCCCGAGACCGCCATGTTGACGCGCACTGCACGTGCGGGTGCCAAGGTGTTGATGGACACGGATCTGGCTTTGGCCTGAAGGATTGAACATGACGAAATATCAAGTTAAAAAAGTCGCTGTCCTGGGCGCAGGTGTCATGGGCGCGCAGATCGCGGCGCATCTGGTCAATGTCGGGGTGCCCGTCATCTTGTTCGACCTGCCCGCCAAAGAGGGGCCCAAAAACGGTATCGTCAGCAAAGCCATCGAGGGCTTGAAAAAACTCAGTCCCGCCCCGCTGGGTGTGCCCGAAGACGCCGCACTGATTGGCCAGGCCAATTACGAAGAGCATATGGAGCAGTTGCGCGACTGCGACCTCATCATCGAGGCCATCGCTGAGCGCATGGACTGGAAGCTTGATCTTTACAAGAAAATTGCGCCCTTCGTGGCCCCGCACGCCCTGCTCGCGTCCAACACCTCGGGTTTGTCCATCACGCAATTGAGCGCAGCTTTGCCGGAGGAAATCAAGCCGCGTTTTTGCGGCATCCATTTCTTCAACCCACCGCGCTACATGGCGCTGGTGGAGATCATCAACACGCCCACCACTCAGCCGCAAGTGCTGGACGATCTGGAGACGTTTGTCACCAGCGCTCTGGGCAAGAGCGTGGTGCGGGCAATGGACACGCCCAACTTCATTGCCAACCGCATCGGCATTGCGGGCATGTTGGCCACCATGAAGGAGGCGGAGAACTACGGGCTGACGTATGGCGTGGTGGACGACCTCACTGGCAAGAAGCTGGGGCGGGCCAGCTCGGGTACTTTCCGCACGGCCGATGTGGTCGGGCTGGACACCATGGCGCACGTCATCAAGACTTTGCAGGACACTTTGAGCGCTCAGACTGACCCCTTTTATGAGAGCTTTGCCACACCCGCTGTTCTCAAAACGTTGATTGAACTCGGCAACCTGGGGCAAAAAAGCAAGGCTGGTTTTTTCAAGAAAATCGGGCGCGATATCCTGCGTTTTGATGTGCCCAGCGGCGACTACGTGCCCGCTGGGCAAAAGGCCGACGACATCTTCACCCGCATCTTGAAAAAACCGGCGGCTGAGCGTCTGAAGCTGTTGCGCAATAGCGAGAACGCTCAGGGCCAATTCCTATGGGCAACTTTGCGCAATAGCTTTCACTATGCCGCCGTCCATCTGGCAACCATTGCCGAGACCGCGCGTGACGTGGACTACGCCATGCGCTGGGGCTTTGGTATGCGCCAAGGCCCGTTTGAGCTCTGGCAAGACGCGGGCTGGCTGGATGTGGCCCGCATGGTGCAAGAGGATATTGATGCGGGACGTGCGCTGTGCAAAGCGCCGTTACCCGATTGGGTGTTTACTGGACCTGTCGCCGACGCTGGTGGGGTGCACACACCGCAAGGCTCATGGAGCCCTGTGGCCGCTCAGTTTGTGCCACAACACCGCTTGCCGGTTCATGCACGGCAGCATTTTCCGCAAAGCGTGATCGGTTCTGGCGCCACACTCGCCCAGTCCGCAGGCCAGACCGTGCATGAAGACGAGGCCATTCGCCTGTGGGTGTTGGACGACGCTGGGACTGACAGCGTGCTGATCGCCAGCATCAAAACCAAGATGCACGCCATCAGCCCTGCAGTGACTGAGGGGCTCACGCGGGCCATCGACCTGGCTGAAAAAGAACACGCAGGTCTGGTGATCTGGTCGCCAGATGACATGTTCTCTGCGGGGGCGGATTTGCAAGCCATGCTGCCGGTCTTTATGCAAGGCGGCGCGGCCATGATTAACGACATGGAGCTGGCCTTGCAACAGCTCATGCTGCGCCTGCGCTATGCCAGCGTACCCACGGTGTCGGCGGTGCGCGGTCTTGCGCTGGGTGGCGGCTGTGAGCTGGCGGTGTACTGCGCCAAGCGCGTGGTGGCGATGGAGAGTTACATCGGGCTGGTCGAAGTCGGTGTAGGCCTGGTGCCCGGTGCGGGCGGTTTGACTTACATCGCACGGCGTGCCGCAGAAAATGCAGCAAACTCCACTGGCAAAGACATCTTGCCCTTCCTCACCGAGGGCTTCACCGCAGCGGCGATGGCCAAGGTCGGTACCAGCGCCATCGAGTCGCGCAAGCTTGGCTATTTGTTGGACAGCGACGTGATCGTGCCGCACATCGACGAACTGCTGTTTGTGGCCCTCAATCAAGCCAGGGCGATGGCCCAGTCGGGCTACCGTGCACCGCACCAGCGCCTGTTTCCGGTGGCTGGGCGCAGCGGCGTGGCCACCATCAAAGGGCAACTCGTCAACCTGCGCGACGGTGGCTTCATCAGCGCGCACGACTTTCATATCGCCAGTCTGATTGCCCATGTGGTGTGCGGCGGCGATGTGGATACAGGCAGTCTGGTGAGTGAGTCGTATTTGATGACGCTTGAGCGCCAAGTCTTTTGCTCGCTGCTGACCCACCCCAAAACACAAGAGCGCGTCATGGGCATGATGAGTACGGGCAAGCCGGTGCGAAATTAATAACTTTGTGGGACCGATCAAGATTTGCAACGCAAATTTGCTCTGTCCCCAACTGATCAAATAAGAGGTTGGTATGAAACAAGTTCAAGACGCTTACATCGTGGCCGCCACGCGCACCCCTATCGGGCGTTCGCAGCGGGGATTCTTCAGGAATATGCGGCCCGACGAATTGCTGGTAAAGGCCTTGCAGTCGGCCTTGAGTCAGGTGCCTACGCTAGATCCGCAGGCGATTGAAGACATCATCTGTGGCTGTGCCATTCCCGAAGGCCCGCAAGGCCTGAATGTGGCACGCATCAGTGGGGTGCTGGCGGGTTTGCCCACCAGCGTGGGGGGCATTACTGTCAATCGGTTTTGTGCCTCGGGTTTGAGTGCAATTCAGATGGCGGCAGACCGCATTCGTGTTGGCGAGGCTGATGTGATGATTGCGGCGGGCACCGAGAGCATGAGCATGGTGCCGATGATGGGCAACACGCCTTCACTCTCACCTGCCATGTATTTGAATGACGACAACATTGGCATTGCTTACGGCATGGGCTTGACGGCCGAGAAAGTGGCCACGCAGTGGAAGATCTCACGCGAGGCGCAAGACGTGTTTGCCTACGCCTCGCACATGAAGGCGCTGGCCGCCATGCAGGCGGGCGAGTTCAGCGATGAAATCACGCCGGTGGAGGTGACAGACCGCACGCCGAATCTGGCCACCGGGGAAGTCATCAGCAAGACCCACGTGGTGAGCCTGGACGAAGGGCCTCGCCCTGACACCACCGTGCAAGGCCTGAGCCAACTTAAAACCGTGTTCTCGGCGCGCGGTTCGGTCACGGCGGGCAACAGCTCGCAGACCTCGGACGGCGCAGGGGCTTTGATTTTGGCCAGCGAGTCAGCGGTGAAGCGCTTCGGCCTGACACCGCTGGCGCGCTTTGTCAGCTTTGCCAGCAAGGGCGTGCCGCCACACATCATGGGGATTGGCCCGATCGAGGCCATTCCGGCTGCTTTGCGGTACGCAGGGCTCAAGCAGAACGACATCGACTGGTTTGAATTGAACGAGGCCTTTGCCGCCCAGTCGCTGGCTGTTATCAACACGCTGGGGCTGGATCCCACCAAGGTCAACCCCATGGGCGGTGCCATTGCGCTGGGCCACCCGCTGGGGGCCACCGGTGCTATCCGCGCAGCCACTGTGATTCATGCTTTACGTCGTAAAAACCTGAAGTACGGCATGATCACCATGTGCGTTGGTATGGGGCAGGGGGCGGCAGGTATTTTTGAGCGAATCTGAAGCCTTGTGGGACAGACCAAGAGTTACGCGCAGCGAACTTTGCTCTGTCCTCAACTGATTAGAAATGCGGCACGATAATCACAACAACAAGGAGCCTCCACATGAGTGATACCCATCCCGACATCCTGACCCACACCGAAGCCGGTGTCGTGACCTTGACTTTGAACCGGTTGGATAAAAAAAATTCAATCACTGCAAGCATGTACACCGCCATGGCGGACGCCTTGATCAACGCGCAGACCGACGCTGAAGTGCGTGTGGTGTTGATTCAAGGGCACGAGACAGTCTTCAGTGCGGGCAACGATCTGGGTGATTTTTTGAATCACCCTCCAAGCGGGCCAGACTCGCCGGTATTCCGTTTCATGCACGCTCTGTCGGCTTTTCCCAAGCCTTTAATAGCTGCCGTGTGCGGCCCGGCCGTGGGCATCGGAACCACTTTGTTGCTCCATTGCGATCTGGTGTATGCAGGCGACAACGCCGCGTTTGCCCTGCCCTTCGTTAACCTGGGTCTTTGCCCAGAACTGGCCTCCACCTTGCTGTTGCCGCAGATGTTGGGCTACCACCGGGCTGCAGAAGCGCTGTTGTTGGGGGAGCCCTTCATGGCCGAGGCGGCGCTGGAAGTGGGCTTGGTCAACCGCGTGTTGCCACCGACCGAAGCGGCCAACTACGCTCAGGTGCAAGCGCGCAAGCTCGCGGCCAAGCCCATGGCCTCTTTGATGGAAACCAAGCGCCTCATGAAAAAAGGACAAGCAGCGCTGGTGGCGCAGCAAATCAATGACGAGGGGGCCTGCTTTACCCGCATGCTGCATGAGCCCGCCGCCAAAGAAGCGTTCTCGGCCTTCATGGAGAAACGCCGCCCGGATTTCTCTAAGGTCTGAGGCTCAAGCGCCTTTCAAGTTGATATGAATAAATCTAGGTCGGCTACCCCTGTGCCTGTTTTTGAGCCCGAATTCACCCTTGCGCTCACTCAAATTTTTGAAGAAAAAATTGTTTTCAATCAGGTGCTTGGGTTAAAGGTCACCGGCCTCAATCCCGAGCGTGTGTCAGCGCGCATTGACATGCGCCCTGAGTTGATCGGCAGCTACACCCACAAGCGTTTGCATGGTGGCGTGATCAGTGCGGGTCTAGATGCGATTGGCGGCTTGGCCGTGATGGCAGCTATCGGTGCGCGGCACATGGACGAGCCAGTGGAGCAGCGGCTTCACCGCATGTCCCGAGTCGCCACGATTGATCTGCGCGTTGACTATCTGCGTCCCGGCATTGGAGCGTATTTTGAGTTTCGCGCCGAGGTTATGCGCCTGGGCTCACGCGTGGCTTCCATTCGCATGGAATTGGTGGCGGCAGACGACCTGTTGCTGTCCACTGGCGCGGGCGCCTACATCGTTGCCTGAGTCTGTCGCAGCCTCAGGGCGAACGGACAAGGGCTCACGCGCGCCGAGGCACTTCACGCGGCTGGCCTGCATCGTCAATCGCCACGTAGGTGAGCGAGGCTTCTGTGACCTTGATGTACGTGCCTTGTGCCCGAAAGCGCTCGGCATAGACTTCAACTTTGACCGTGATGGACGTGCGGCCAATGCGGCTGAGCTTGGCATAAAACGACAAAATATCGCCCACCCGCACCGGCTGCTTGAAGATGAATTCGTTCACCGCCACCGTGGCCATGCGCCCGTCCACATAGCGCGCGGGAATCACCGATCCAGCCAGATCCACCTGGGCCATGACCCAGCCGCCAAAAATGTCACCATTGGCATTGCAGTCGGCTGGCATGGGGATGACCTTGAGCACCAGCTCTTCGTCCGAGGGTGGGCGAGTGGTGGTTCTGACCGGAAGCGGAGATGAATTTTCAAACATGGAGGACAATCCCAATCAGTTGAGGACAGAGCAAAATTCGCTGCGCGTAATTCTTGGTCTGTCCCGCAAGTTCTCAATAAAACAGTCTGGATTGTCCC